>NZ_JBVVQS010000082.1:0-110695 GCF_055811575.1 Mesorhizobium sp. WSM4815
TGTTCGCGATGTCCTCGCACACCTGTTCGCGATGTCTCCGGTCCAAACACCCTTGTGGGAGAAGGTGGATCGGCGCGCAGCGCCGAGACGGATGAGGGGTGTTGGACGGAATACGGCGATGCCAAGCTGGAGCACCCCTCATCCGACCGCTTCGCGGCCACCTTCTCCCACAAGGGGAGAAGGCAGAGGGGCGTCGCGCTACTCCGCCGTGCCTTCCTCGTACTCTGCCGACATCGACAGCCATTTTTCCTCATGGCCGGCCAGTGTCTGGGCCAGTTGCGAGCGTTCCTTGGCCAGCCGTGTCGCCGTCGACGGGTCCTTTTCGTAGACCGCCGGATTGGCGAGTTCGTCCTCGATCAAGTCGATGCGCTTCCGAATGCGGTCCATCAGCGCTTCGGTGGCGCGGATCTCCTTGGCCAGCGGCTCGAAGGCGGCGCGGCGCGCTGCCGCGTCACGGCGGCGGTCGGCCTTCGAGGCCTTTTCGGCCTCGCGCTTGCCGCGGCGGTCGCCGGCCACGCCGGTGACCAGCGTCTTGTAATCATCGAGGTCCCCGTCAAAAGGATTGACCGTCCCGTCCTTGACCAGCCACAGCCGGTCGGCCGTTGCCTCGAGCAGATGGCGGTCGTGTGAGATCAGGATGACGGCGCCGGGAAACTCGTTCAGCGCATGGATCAACGATTCACGGCTGTCGATATCGAGATGGTTGGTCGGTTCGTCGAGGATGAACAGGTTTGGCCCCTCGAACGCCGACAGGCCCATCAACAGCCGCGCCTTCTCGCCACCCGACAGGTCCTTGGCGGCGGTGTTCATCTTTTCGGTGGTCAGTCCGAACTGGGCGACACGGCCGCGCACCTTCGATTCCGGTGCTTCCGGCATCAGCCGGCGGACATGCTCATAGGCGTTTTCACTCGGTCGGAGATCGTCGAGCTGATGCTGGGCAAAGATCGCCACCTTCAGGCCGGGCGCCACCGTCATGGTGCCGGTCTCCTGCTTCAGACGGCCGGACAGCAATTTGGCGAAGGTCGACTTGCCATTGCCGTTGGCGCCGAGCAGCGCGATACGGTCGTCGGCATCGATGCGCAGCGTCATCTTCTTCAGGATCGGCTCACCCTCGACATAGCCGACATTGACGTTGTTGAGCGCAATGATCGGCGAGGCCACCGTCTTCACCGGCTCGGGAAAGGAGAACGGCCGCACGTTGTCGTTCACAATCGCGGCGATCGGCTTCATCTTCTCCAGCGCCTTGATGCGCGACTGCGCCTGTCTCGCCTTGGAAGCCTTGGCGCGGAAGCGCTCGACGAAGGACTCCATATGCTTGCGTGCGGCTTCCTGCTTGACCCTGCCCTTCTCCTGCAATTCGCGCTGCTCGGTGAATTGGCGCTCGAACTGGTCGTAGCCGCCGCGCCAGAAGGTCAGCTTCTTCTGGTCGAGATGGACGATCGAGTTGACGGCGCGGTTGAGCAGGTCGCGGTCGTGCGAGATCAGCAGCACCGTGTGCGGATATTTCGACACGTAGTTTTCCAGCCACAGCGTGCCTTCGAGGTCGAGATAGTTGGTCGGCTCGTCGAGCAGCAGCAGATCGGGCTCGGCAAACAGCACCGCGGCGAGTGCGACGCGCATGCGCCAGCCGCCGGAGAACGACGAGGCCGGCCGCCGCTGGGCATCGTCGTCGAAGCCGAGGCCGGCGAGGATGGTGGCGGCACGCGACTCGGCCGAATGGGCGTCGATGTCGGCGAGCCGCATGTGGATGTCGGCGATGCGGTGCGGATCGGTCGCCGTCGATTCCTCATCGAGCAATGCGGAGCGTTCGAGGTCGGCCTTGAGCACGATCTCGATCAGCGGCTCCTCGGTGCCGGGAGCCTCCTGCGCCACCTGGCCGATGCGCGTGTTCTTCGGCAGGCTGATCGAGCCGGTCTCGGAGGCGAGGTCGCCGGTGATCGCCTTGAACAAAGTGGTCTTGCCGGTGCCGTTGCGGCCGACAAGCCCTGCCTTGCTGCCGGCCGGCAAGGTCAGCGAGGCATGGTCAAGAAGCAGGCGTCCGGCCATGCGGAGCGAAAGGTCGTTGATGATCAGCATGGCCGCGCTTTTGCACGGGACGTCAGCGCTTCGCAAGACCTCGAGCGCCGGTTGGCCGCATAACGCATGAAAATGGCCGCCAGCGGCGGGTTGCCTGGTGCCGCGGGCGGACAAAGAAGACGGGAGAAAGAAGACGTTTGATCCGATCGCCGGCCTCGCCGATCAAACGACTCCGGGCTGGGCCGGGAACCGGCTGCGATGGCGTGGCGCCTGGCGAGCATCGGCTCCTCGCAGCCGAAAACTGCGCATTTGTCAGTCAATTGCCGGTGCAAGGCGGTCGTCTTCGGCTATCGCGTCATGACGCGAGGGCAAGACTCAGCTATGTCTAGGTGTGCGGCGGACCTGATACCCGCCTGGCCGGCGTCATCGCTCCCCTCCCAAGCGGCGCCGGCCATCTTTCCTACAGGCTTCCATCACTGCGCCGGCGGCGCGGCGGGTTGATCATCGCCTGGTGTCGCGTTGGGCGCAGGGTCGACCTGCGGGTTTTGATCGGCGCCTGGAGCCTTTGTCGGTGGAATGTTGTTGTCGCAGGCCGCGACAGCCAGCGCTGCGGCCAAAACGAGCCAGGTCGGGGCCAGCAAGATTGAGAGTTTGTTCATCGCAACCTCCTGTCACCGGGCAAACGAGACGGTGCCGATTTGGTTGCACGCTCGGGCAGAACTTGGGCCCGTTTTGGAGCCCGGGATCAAAACGAGAGAGGGGGAACAAAACGCCGGCTCCTCGGTTGGTCCACACCAATGGAGAAAATCATGATCCGTCTGCTCATAGCCGGGGCTGCCGTCTATGTGGCCTACCGCATCGTCAGGGAAATCGTCGACGAGGTGCCCGACGACTTCGATCCGCTGTTGCTGCCGCCTCCCGATGACGACAAGTCGCTGCCGCGGCAGTCAGCGGCGATGGGCGTGGAGCCGCAGCGCTAGTTTCGGTTCGTCGGTCGGGCGCCAGCAGGATCGAACGCATCGGTCGCACGTACGAAAGCGTTGCGAACAAAGCAGAAACGATGCTTGATGGGCAATGAACCTCGCTGCCCGTGATTCGACCTTCCGGCCTGCCTATCTCGCAAAGCTGAATGCCGAGCAGTGCGTTGCCGTCGAGCATGGCGACGGCAAGGTCGCCGGGCCGCTGCTGGTGATCGCCGGGGCCGGCTCCGGCAAGACCAGCACGCTGGCGCATCGCGTCGCGCATCTGATCGTCAGGGGCGCCGACCCGAGGCGCATCCTTTTGATGACGTTTTCGCGTCGCGCCGCATCGGAATTGGCCAAGCGCGTCGAGCGCATCGCCGGCGAGGTGCTCGGCCGCGATGCATCCGTCATCACCGATGCACTCACCTGGGCCGGCACGTTTCACGGCATCGGCGCCAGGCTGCTGCGCGACTACGCGCTGGAGATCGGCCTCGATCCGGCCTTCACCATCCACGACCGCGAGGATTCGGCCGACCTGATGAACCTCGCCAGGCACGAACTCGGCTTCTCGAAAACCGAAGGCCGTTTTCCGACCAAGGGCACCTGCCTGGCGATCTATTCGCGTGCCGTCAACGCGCAGGCGCCGCTCGGCGAAGTATTGGGTTCGGTGTTCCCCTGGTGCGCGGGGTGGGCAGAACAGCTCAAGGCGCTGTTCGCCCGATATGTCGAGGCCAAGCAGGCGCAGAACGTGCTCGATTACGACGACCTGCTGCTCTACTGGGCGCAGATGGCCGGCGAGCCGGAGATATCGGCGCATCTGGGTGGGCGTTTCGACCATGTGCTGGTCGATGAATACCAGGACACCAACCGGCTGCAGGCCTCGATCCTCGCGGCGCTCAAGCCGGACGGATCCGGGCTGACGGTGGTCGGCGACGATGCGCAGTCGATCTATTCGTTTCGCGCCGCGGAAGTGCGCAACATCCTCGACTTTCCAAAACAGTTCGCCCGGCCGGCCGAGATCGTCATGCTGGAGCGCAACTACCGCTCGACCGAGACCATCCTGACCGCCGCCAATGCGGTGATCGGCGAGGCCTCGGAGCGCTTTACCAAGAACCTGTGGTCGGAGCGCAAATCGACGGAAAAGCCGATGCTGGTCAGCGTCCGCGACGAGGCCGAGCAGGCGAGTTACGTCTGTCAGGCGATCCTGACCGAGCGCGAGGCCGGCACGGCGCTGAAGGCGCAGGCCGTGCTGTTTCGCGCTTCGCACCACAGCGGGCCGCTGGAGATCGAGCTGACGCGCCGCAACATCCCGTTCGTCAAGTTCGGCGGGCTGAAGTTCCTCGACGCCGCCCATGTCAAGGACGTGCTGGCGGTGCTGCGCTTCGCCGAGAACCCGCGCGACCGCGTCGCCGGCTTTCGCGTGCTGCAGCTTTTGCCCGGCATCGGCCCTTCGGCGGCTTCGCAGATCGTCGACACCATGGCGACGTCGCTCGACGAAGCGATGGGGCTGGCGCGCTACCGCCCGCCGCAACGCGCCGCCGACGACTGGCCGGGTTTCGTCGCGCTGTTCTCGCAGCTTCGCGCCGGGTCGGGAAAATGGCCTGTTGACCTCGAACAGGTCAGGCTCTGGTATGAGCCGCATCTCGACCGCATCCACGAGGACGCGACGACACGCCGGGCCGATATTCTGCAGCTCGAACAGATCGCCTCGGGCTATGCCTCGCGCGAGCGTTTCCTCACCGAACTGACCCTCGATCCGCCGGATGCAACCAGCGACGAGGCTGGGCCGCCGCATCGCGACGAGGACTATCTGATCCTGTCGACCATCCACTCGGCCAAGGGCCAGGAATGGAAGAACGTCTTCGTGCTCAACACCGTCGACGGCTGCATCCCGATCGATCTCGCCGTCGGCTCGAAGGAGGATATCGACGAGGAGCGCCGCCTGCTCTACGTGGCGATGACGCGGGCCAAGGACGGCCTGCACCTGGTCATGCCGCAGCGCTTTTTCGTCCACGGCCAGGCGGCGCGCGGCGATCGCCATGTTTACGCCTCGCGCACCCGCTTCATCCCGGCCTCGATCCTCGGCGCCTTCGAACAGACATCGTGGGCGAGCGTCCAGGCCAAGGATGATCCGCGCCGCCAGCCGCAAGTGCGCGTCGACCTTGGCGCCCGCATGCGCGACATGTGGAAATAGGCCGCTCTTCGGCACGACGCTCATGCCACGGAGCCTGGTGGCGAAAAATCAAATTTCGGCAACATGGAACCTGATGCCGCAATCCGCGTTTCTGGGCGTCCTACCCCCGGTCGGAGAGCGGCGTCCGCCCGTCACCTCCGCCCAATTCGAGAGGCCAGAATGCACGATAAGACATTTTTCACCCCGGTCGCCGTAACCGTCGGCGCCGGCCATAAGCGCATGATCGCTTCGCTGTTCGACATGCATGAGTTCCTGACCGAGTTCCCGCCATCGCGGCGACGCCTGAGCTATGGCGCGGCGGTGAAGGCCTGCGAGGCGGCACGCGCCGGCGAGATCTCGCCCGAAGCGGCGTGCGATGCCCTGATCAGCTTCGCGGCGGCGGCCGGCATTCTCTGGCCTTCGGCGCAGCCGGCAGTCTCGGTCAAGCCGATCGCCCGCGGCCAGGGCGGATACGCCGCCTGACTGGCCAGGCCTGTTTTGATACTATAGCCCGTCGAAGTTGCTGTTCCCCTTCGACGGGTTTTCCTGTCAATTCGATCCGGATGATCCCAAATCATGCGTAGGCGCGGCCCTCTTCGCTGCGCTGGAACAGCGTCAGGTCGAGCGGCACCGAAGGCCGGCCGAGAATGGTCAGGATCGCGTGCGCCTGGCCGCGGTGATGGGTCTGGTGATTGAAGAAATGATCAAGCGCCGGCGCCAATCGCTGCGAGACGGTGCGCATGTCGGAGACGGTCATGTAGGAGAAGCGGCCGGACAAAGCCTTGTCGCTTGACGCCCCCACCCAGTCGATGATCCTTCTGTCTTCGGCCTCGCGCGCCAGCCGCAAGCCCGGCAGGGCGCGGTGCAGGATCGTGTCGAGCCTGGCCGGCGCGTCGCCCTCGCCGGTAAAGCGCCTCATCCAGATGCGATCGGCAGTCAGGACATGGTTGAGCGTGCCCATCATCGAGCCGAAGAAGACCCCGACGTTGCGGTGAAAATCTTCCTCGTCGAGATCGGCGGCGGCATCGTAGATGCGGCTATTGGCCCATTGATTGTAGGCAGCAAACATCATGAAGTGCTGTTTCATCGTTTTCTCCGGCCCGCGAGACCCCGTATCGGGTGCTTACCGCAAGGCCCGAACGTCGCTCTAGTAGACCGCAGGGAAGCTGCCGCCAATGACCATTCTGCTCTATGATCTCGTCGGACGCGATGGCGCCCGTCCGTTCAGCCCGCATTGCTGGAAGGCGACGATGGCGATTGCCCACAAGGGCCTCGATATCTCAACCGTGCCGACACGCTTTCTCGAAGTGCCCACCGTTGAAGGCGGCGTTTCAAAACTCGTTCCGGTGATCCGCGACGGCGAGAAGGTGGTCGCCGATTCTTTCGCCATCGCGCTCTATCTCGACGAGGCCTATCCAGAGCGACCGACATTGTTTTGCGGCGACGGCGGCAAGGCGATGGCGCGCTTCATCGAACACTGGTCGCAACTGACCATCCACCCCTATGTCACCACTGCGGCAATCATGGACCTGCACGCCATGCAGGACGAGGCCAACGCCGCCTATTTTCGCCAAAACCGCGAGCAGCGCTTCGGCCAGAGACTGGAAGAGGTGGTGGCGGCGCGGGACGCCGGCCTTGGTGCCTTCCGTACCTCGCTGGAACCATTGCGCTCGATGCTTGCCTATCAGCCGTTCATCGGCGGCCAATCACCGCTGTTTGCCGACTACATCGTCTTCGGCGCGCTGCAATGGGCGCGCATCGCCTCACCCTACCGGTTGCTCGACGACAGCGATGTGGTGGCGCAGTGGTTCGAGCGCTGCCTCGACCTGCATGATGGGCTCGGCCGCAAGGTGGCGGCGGCTGCTGCATAGGGGAGTAGGGGAGTAGGGGAGTAAGGGAGTAGGTTAGTAGGGAGTAACGAGGTTAGCGTCGGCGCGCATACCTACTGCCCTACTCCCCTAGTGCCATATTTCTAACTCCCTTACTCCCCTACTCCCCTACTCCCCTACTCCCCTACTCCCCTAGCAAAGAGACACCATGACCTCAGACCCGGAATTCCCGGACGATTTTCGTGCCGATCTGGCCAATCTCTTCCTGTGGCGCCGGGATGTCAGGCGATTCAGGCCGACGCCGCTCCCCGAAGGCGCGCTGGAGCGGCTGCTTGACGTCGCCAGCATTGCGCCCTCGGTCGGGCTGAGCCAGCCTTGGCGTTTCGTCGTGGTCGAGAGTGCGGCGTGCCGCGGCGCCGTCAGGGCATGCTTCGAGCGCTGCAATGCGGAGGCGCTCGCATCGTTCGGCGGCGAACGCGCCGCGCTCTATGCGCGCCTGAAGCTTGCCGGACTGAACGAGGCGCCTTGTCAATTCGCTGTTTTTGCCGACCGCGGGACGCAACAGGGACATGGGCTCGGCCGCCTGACCATGCCCGCGACCATCGAATATTCGGCGGTGATGGCGATCCATACTTTTTGGCTGGCGGCGCGCGCCGAAGGAATAGGCATGGGCTGGGTCTCGATCCTCGACCCGGCCGAAATGGCGACGATCCTGGACGCGCCGCCGGAGTGGACGCTGATCGGTTACTTCTGCGTCGGCTACCCCTGCGAGAACCACAGCGTGCCGGATCTGGAGCGAGAAGGCTGGGAAGTCCGGCGCGCTTCGATGGTGATAAGGCGGTAGTGCAACGGCAACGCTGCCATCCTCATTTGCAGGGAAGAATGGATATCAGGATGATTTCGTCGATCGCCGGCGTTGCCAACAAGGCACCATGGCAAAGCCAGCCGTGACGGCCTTGATCTAAGGAAGGGCAAAAATGTTTCGCTACGACGTGCAGGCCGAGATCTGGGTCTATCCAGGCAAGGGCGGCTGGCATTTCGTGACGCTGCCGCCGGAGCTTGGGGCACGGATCAAGTCGGCAATGGCGGGGATGGCACGGCCCTGGGGCTCGCTTGGCGTGGAAGCCGTCATCGGCCAGACCAGATGGCGAACATCGCTGTTTCCCGACAAGAAATCCGGCAGCCTGCTGTTGCCGATCAAGACGGCGGTGCGGGTCCGCGAAGGCCTTCGGGCTGGCGACACGGCCAAGCTGACGATCGAGATGAAGTTATGACAACATTGGTTTTGGCTGACGGCGACACGCTTGCGGCGGTTAAAGCGCGTCGGCGACGCGCTTAAGTTCTTGTTTTTATGGATGTCGTTATCGCAAGATCGCTGCGCACTTTGGCGCGAGATGCATTAGCGCCAGCCCCTTGGCAAGCCGGCGGGCGGCTTGTATAGAGCCCGCCACCGTGAATTCCACTCTCCATCACAAGGACGACCCCATGGCGCTCGAACGCACCTTTTCCATGATCAAGCCGGACGCAACCCGGCGCAATCTCACCGGCGCCATTACCCAGATACTCGAAGAAGCCGGCCTGCGCGTCGTCGCCTCGCGCCGGGTGTGGATGAGCCGCCGCGAGGCGGAAGGTTTTTACGCCGTGCACAAGGATCGTCCGTTCTTCGGCGAACTGGTCGAGTCGATGTCGTCGGGTCCAACGGTCGTGCAGGTGCTGGAAGGCGAGAACGCCATTGCCAAAAATCGCGACGTGATGGGCGCCACCAACCCGGCCAACGCCGCCGAAGGCACCATCCGCAAGCTGCACGCGCTGTCGATCGGCGAGAATTCCGTGCACGGCTCCGACGCGCCGGAGACCGCCGCGCAGGAGATCAAATACTGGTTCTCGGACACCGAGATCGTCGGCTGAGCCGATAAGTCACCACGTCAAATGCAAAAGGCCGGCGCAATGCCGGCCTTTTTCGTTGCGGCGATCCGGCACCGGACGCCAGGCGCCGACACCCGCCAACTGCGCATGATGCTCAAAAACCGAAACCGGTTATCAGCTCGCGGCGTTGAAGCGCAGGATGACGCGGTCGTCTTTGTCGACGATGATGAGCTTGCCGGCGTCGACGTGATACGATGCCGCCTTGGCCAGCGCCTCGAACAGCGCCTTTTCCTCGGCCATAGTCTCGGGCGCGCAGGCCTTGAAGGTCGAACCGATGTCACTGATGGCAATCGTCGAACCATCGACTTTGGCGGTGGCGAAGTAGACGTTGCAAGGCCCGCTGCCGCCGGCCTTGCCGGCCTCGTCGATCCTGAACGTCGCCTGCGGCTCGGCGATCACACCGATGCCGTCGATATACTCGATCAGCCAGATCTGCCCGACCACCGGGGCCGACGCCGGCTGCTCGCTCGACGTCACCATCTTCAGCATGATGGTCTGCGGCGCGTCGCTCAGTGGATCGACCTGGTGGCGCATATCGGAGATGAACAACAGCCTGTCGTCGACGGTGATGCGCGCCTGCAGCGCATAGGTCATATGGGGCCGGATCACCTGGGGATCAAAGCTGATCTCGAACTTGATCGGCACCTGGCCGGCCGGCGCCACCTTGCGCTCGCCGATGAGAGCGGCCGTCGCTTCGGCCAGCGAGACATCGGCAAGCTGCACGGAAAGCACGGCGTTGGGCGGCAGAGCGATGCGCTCGCGATACATCACCTCGCCCTTCAGGGTCTTCTCGGCGGCGACGGACAACTCAGGCACCACCAGTATACCAACGACCAGCGGACGACACCGAAGATGAAGAACTCGGCGATCCTGCCCAGCATGATCCTGCTCCCCATAATGCGCCAAACTGGTCGGAAGGTCTCGCAGGATTGCGGTGGTTCCGTGGCGCCCACACGGGCTGTTCACAGGGCGGTGCCTTCCGGCGGCTCGTTGCCCTGTGGTCGGCCTCCTTGGCGTGACAGGCGAAATAATTGCTCACGCCAAGTCCCCTGGCGATCACGAAGTCGTGTTCCCAAAAGATGTAACGCAGGGAACCTCCGGACCGAACTGACCAATGCGCGCTTGAGGAATGGCGCGCGCAACAATCCAATCGGAGGTGAAATCATGTCAACAAGATCAACCGTGAGCGCGGCCTTCCTGGCCGGCGCCGTTGCCACGGCTCTTGCTTCTTTTGCGATGGCCGCGCCGCTGTCCGAGGCAGAGGCCAAGGCGGCGATGGATGCCGGCAAGGAGAAGTGCTTTGGCGTCGCCCTGAAGGGGCAGAACGACTGCGCAGCAGGACCGGGCACCACCTGCCAAGGCACCTCGACTGTCGATTACCAGGGCAACGCCTGGAAGTTCGTCGACGGCGGCACCTGCACGACGATGGACTTGCCCGGCGACCGCAAGGGCTCGCCCACGGAACTGACCCGCGACATCCCGTCGTAAAGCAATGCAACTGCCCGGAAAGCGGAGATGAAGATGAACGGACTGGCCCCGGCATCCCGCATATCGAAAACCTCGCGCTTTCCGGCGCTTCCGGTCGCCGGCCTTGCCGGCACCAGTTTCAAGCATGAGCATCTACACGCGATCCTCGGCGACGGCCCAAAGGACGGCTTCTTCGAGGTCCACGCCGAAAACTACATGGGCGCCGGCGGTCCGCCGCACGATGCGCTGACCCAGATCCGCCGCGACTATCCCGTTTCGCTGCACGGGGTGTGCATGTCGATCGGCGGACCGCGGCCGCTCGACAAAGTGCATCTCGGCCGTTTCAAGGCGCTCGTCGACCGCTATGAGCCGGCGCTCGTTTCCGAGCATCTCGCCTGGTCGACCCACGACACCACCTATTACAACGACCTGCTTCCCCTGCCCTATACGCCGGCAACGGTTTCGCGCGTCGCGGATCACATCGATGAAATGCAAGCGACGATCGGCCGCCCGATCCTGCTCGAAAACCCCTCGACCTACGTCCTTTTCGCGGAATCGACGATGAGCGAGACGGATTTCATCGGCGCGCTGGTGCAGCGCACCGGTTGCGGCCTGCTGCTCGACGTCAACAATGTCTTCGTTTCGGCCACCAATCACGGCTATTCAGCCCTTTCCTACCTCGCGGATTTCCCGCTCGATCATGTCGGCGAAATCCATCTGGCCGGGCACGCCGAGCAGGAGGATGACGAGGGCGACCTGCTGCTCATCGACAGCCATGACGGGCCGGTCGCCGACGCGGTCTGGAAGCTCTTCGATATCGTCATCGACCGATGCGGACCGCTGCCGACGCTGATCGAGTGGGACAGCGCCATTCCCGACTGGCCGGTGCTCAAGGCGGAGGCCGCCGCCGCCCAAGCGATTCTCGACCATCACGCCGACAGCCACCAAGTGTTCGGAAAAGCCCATGCCGCAGGATGAACTCCAGTCGGGCGATCTTGGCCACCGGTTCGACTATGCCGCGGCATTCACCGCCGGTTTGCTCGATCCTGACCGTGTCCCGCCTGACGCTGTCTCGGGGCCGAACGGCAAGGCAGCGGTCAAACGATACGCCATCTACCGCAACAACGTCACGGTCAGCCTGATCGATGCGCTGGCCGCCAGCTTTCCAGCGACGCTGCGCATCACCGGCCCGGACTTCTTTCGGGCGATGGCGCGCTTCCATATCCGCGAAACGCCACCCACTTCGCCGCTTCTGTTCGAATACGGCCACGACTTTCCCGACTTCATCGAGCGCTACGACTATGCGCGGCCGATGCCATGGCTGGCTGACGTGGCGCGCCTGGAGCGGGCCTGGCTCGACGCCTATCATGCCGCCGACGCGGAACCGCTGGCTTGCGTAGCACTGGGCTCGATCCCGCCTGAACGGCTGGCCGATAGCGTGTTCGTGCCACACCCGGCAACGCGTGCGATGCGCTCGCGCTATCCGGTCGTGACGATCTTTGCGGCAAACCGGAGCGACCGCCCTGTCGGGCGGATCGAGGCGGACGGCCCTGAAGATGCGCTGGTCACGCGGCCCGGGCTCGAAGTCTTTGTTCGCCACCTGCCGCCCGGCGGCGCAGCTTTTCTGGATCGTCTGATGGCGGGCGAGCCGCTCGGCGCGGCGGCCGCGGCAGCATTTGCGGAAACTGCCGAATTCGACCTTGCCGCCAACATTGCCGGCCTGCTGCAAGCAGGCGCCTTCACAGCGGCAGACCAGGGAGGGTGAGCATGACGAACCATGGATGGAACGCCAGCGCCGAGCCGCGAGGGGCTGCCACTCTCGTCGAGAGGGTGAATGCCGCGCTGCGCACGAGTGCCACACCGTCGCTGACGCAACTCGTCCTGCGCTGCGCGCTCGCCGTCCCGTTCTGGCGGTCCGGCATTAACAAATGGGACGGTTTTTTGCAGTTGAACGAGGTCGCCGTGCTGCTTTTCAGCTCGGAGCTCAAGCTGCATCTGCCCGGCGGCCCTTACGATTTTCCAGCACCTGGGCTGGTGGCATTCGTCTCAGGGTCGGCGGAAATCCTGCTGCCAATTCTTCTCGTTCTCGGCCTGGCGACACGACTGGCGGCATTCGGCCTGCTCGTGATGACGCTGGTCATACAACTCACCGTGCCGGACGGCTGGCCGCTGCACATCACCTGGGCGGCGATGGCGCTCGGCATCATGGCGTGGGGACCCGGCCGGATTGCGCTCGATCACTGGATCGGCACTGACAAGGCTGATGGGAGGCCGAGGGGTGATCGGGGTTGATGTGAACCTCGCCCTCCAGCGGTGACGCGAAGCATCAATTTCGTTTCGGCATGGCCTGCTTCCAGCGGCTGGCGGCCTCGTCGTCGGCCTCCTTGGCATCGACCCAGCCGCCTGCCGAGCCGTCGGTGTGATGTTCCTTCTTCCAGAACGGCGCGCGCGATTTGAGATAATCCATCAGGAAGTTCGCCGCCTCGAACGCCGCCTGCCGATGCGCGGAGGCAGCGACCACCAGCACGATGTTCTCACCGGGCGCGATCCTGCCGTGGCGATGGATGGCGGTGAGCCCCTGCAGCGGCCAGCGGTGGACCGCCTCGGTGGCGATGCGGCCGATCTCGGCCTCGGCCATGCCGGGATAATGTTCGAGCTCGAGTGTCGCGAGCCTGCCTGCCTCGTCGCGGCAGAGACCCGAGAAAGTAACCACGGCGCCGATGTCGGCGCGGCCTTGCGTCATCTTGGCGATCTCGGCGGCGACATCGAAATCCTCCGCCTGGATGCGCACCGTCGGCACCACCGCGCCGGGCATTTCAGCCACCCGTCATCGGCGGGAACAGCGCGATCTCGCGCGCGCCTGATATCTTCTCGCGGTGCTCGACATGTTCCTGGTTGATGGCGACGCGGATCACGTCAGGATATTGCAGCGCGTGCTCGTACTCCTCGCCGCGCGATTTCAGCCAGCGCAGCAGGTCGGCCACCGTCTCGATGCCGGCGGGCAATTCGACGTCCTCTTGCGGCTTGCCGATCCGCTCGCGCACCCAGGCGAAATAGATGAGCCTCGTCGACATGCTACTCATCCATGATGTGCTTGAGGCCGGCGCGGAAATAGTCGTAGCCGGTGTAAAGCGTCACCAGCGCGGCGATCCACAACAGCACCAGCCCGACCTGCGTGGTCAGCGGGAAGATCTTGTCGCCGGCAGGTCCGGCGAGCAGGAAGGCGATGGCGATCATCTGGATGGTGGTCTTCCACTTCGCCAGTTGCGTCACCGGTACCGAGACCTTCAGCGCCGCCAGATATTCGCGCAGGCCCGAGACCAGGATCTCGCGGCACAGGATGATGATTGCCGCCCACAGCGACCAGCCGGCGATGCCGGCATGCCTATCGGTATCGGCCGCCAGCAGCAGCAGGCATGTGGCGACCAGCAACTTGTCGGCGATCGGATCGAGCATCTTGCCGATATTCGAAGTCTGCTGCCAGGCGCGCGCCAGATAGCCGTCGAAATAATCGGTGATCGAGGCGAGCAGGAAAATGACCAGCGCCGACCAGCGGGCGAAGTCGCTCGACTTCAGATGGCCTTCGAGAAAAAAACACAGCACAACCAGCGGCACCGCTAGGATGCGGACGTATGTGAGCATGTTGGGCAGGTTGAATGCGCGCTGGGCCATTTCTTTGGAACTCTTTCTACCTGCCTACTCAAATCAGAAGCGAATGTGGGGGGTCAACAGATGATAGTCGATGGACCAGCCGAAAATAGCCGAATCATCAGCTCTCGTGAACATGATAACCCGTAACGAATTACGCAACTAAAGCAATGGGATACCAGGATGCGATTAAATCTTTAACCCAGCGTCCAACCCGCAATCTTCGGATTAATGCATCCTAGCACGCCGGAATATTAGTAGGCATAAATCTACCAAATCAGCGTCGCAAATTGTGCAATAAAATCAATTGGTTGCGCGCCACGTGCGCCCGAATGTCGCACCCTTTGGGCAGATTTGCCACCGCCGCTCAGGGATGGGATTCTCGGACATCAGACGGGAGCGAAGCAACCGATCTGCTGCGAGCGGGATGACCCGGTCGCGATCTTTGAACCTAGCTAGGAACGTGTGAATGACCAAGATCAACGTATCTGAATACGTCGGTACCATCGAGATCGAGACGCCGAAAGCGACCCCTAAGGAGCGCGCCGAGTTCGAGCGCAGCCAGCGGATGACCCGCAGGTTGAACAAGCTCGATACCATGGCGGATCTCGCGTAAGCGATACCAACGCCGGGGTGCAGCGATGCATCCCGGTTCTCTCACCATATGAAGGATCATACCATGACTTTCAATCTCGAAGCATTGCGCGCCACGCTGCGCGAGCATGATAAGGATCGCCAGGAGCGGATCAAGCGTCACGAAGCCGGTGACAAGGACGCTTGGGATGACACCCGTCCGTCACCGCTTGCAAACTGGCGTCGCAAGTCATGATACCAACCCCCGCATCAACAGTGCGGGGGTTTCGTCGTTTCAGAACATGGGTGCAGGGCGGGACTGTGGCGCATACCCGGCGGAGATCAACTTCGCCATGTGTCGGCGATCAGCGGCCGCCAGCTTGCACGCTCGGCAGCAATACCATCGGACCCGGGTTCGGTTGAATGATCCGGCGCATTGCTTGCACTGGAGATTGTAACCGCCGCCGCTCTTGGGTCGGAACGTCATCGATCACCAGCGCCGATGATCGGCTTCGGCGGCTGGTTGTCCGGGTGCGGTCATCGCTTCGTACCGCCGTTGACCCTCGCTCTCGCCGTAAAGCAGTTCGAGACAGTACTGAAGCTTCGGCATGTTGTGCTTGCGTCGCGGGATCTTCAAACCTGCCGATGCCGCCTGGGCGTCCTCACGATCGCCACGCGCGCAGCGCATGATGTAAAGGCGTGCCAGGTTGCATTGGACGCGCAACGTCTCTGCATCGTACCAAGGTCGCCAGCTCGAATCTTTGCGAAGCGAGGCGATCCAATTGCCGAGACGATCCCATGCGGACATTGCGTCAATCTTTCCAATTGTTGAGTGACAGGATGAATTTAGGTTTCGGACGTTGATCCGGGTCGATGAACGGCTCTGGCGCGATCGGCGCGAGTTTGATCCGTTCGGCGCGAAACGCTTCAATGAGCGCCAAGGCTTCGGCGTCGGTGCCGGCCGGTCGCAGATCGCCCCCTGTGGCAACCGTGCTCGTCTCAACCGCCTCGTCTGTGTCAATCGTCATTCGCTCAATGACGGGCGGCGCCGGTGCTCCAATAAACCGAAGCTCCTCGGAATCGCCATCAATGAATTGACCAGTGTCGCAGATGATAATCGTCACCTCCAACCCGTCCGAGCTGTCGCCGCTGACACGTGCGGGAACGTCAAGTTCTTCGCCATCGGTATCGACCATTCGCAGCCAAGCCATATCACCAACCCCTGATCCGCAACGGCATATCGTCATTGTCTCCTGAGACGCGATCACGACCGCATACCGCGTAGCGCACCGAATCCCAGAAGTGGTCATGTCCCTTGCGCGGGATCATGAGGCGGTTGCCCTGTCGGTCGACTTTCCATTTGTAGTGTTTGGTCTCTTCAATGCCTTCGGTGCAGTCGGGATGAATATACTTGTTCGGGAAACCGTTGACCTCGCGGATGCCTTCGACCACCGAACCGGGACCCTTCTTGGTCACGATAATGATCCAGCCAAGTGCCCGCAAAGCGTCGGTCGTTCGCTGTTCCGAGTTGTCGCAGATCACAGGGATCGACTGGTCGCCGCCTGAGACGTGCATAAGCAGGTCGTGGATGCCTTCAACGTCCTCGCCGTAACCGACCGCTTCCCTCTCAGGGTAGATCAGACCGAACCGCTCATTGACCCAGGTCTTGCTGGCGACCGTCGGATCGTCCACGTAGCCAAGGTCAAGTCCAATATGCGCCGTCGCACCGTCAAGATACCGTTCGGGAACGATACCGACCTTGAACTCGGTGTAGATGCGCTCGCCCTTGTGGATGTCGTATCCACCGCCGTAGACGTGAGCGTGCATCACCGGATCTTCGGCGAGCAGGCGCCAATACTCATCGGCGGCAGGCGACGCATAGAACAGCGGGTTGTCATCGTGCGACGTGTCGAGCAGCAGCGTGTTCTTCGGCGGGTTCAAACCGCGATAAAGCTTCTCAACCGCGTCCTCGGGATCGAGCGGGTTCCACGAGCAGATTAGTTCGGACCCGCGTTCGCGAATGACGCGCACCAGGTTCATCAAATCGCGATATGCGACGTTGCGCGCTTCATCGAGCCAGAAGATATCAACACCGTCGAGACCGCGCGTGTTCTCGTCACTGTCATGTTCAAGACCGCGAAAGAAGGCACTAGAGCCGTTGCCCTTGTGCCGTATCTCGTCGCGCAGAAACTCGAAGCGATGCGCTATGCCGAGCATTCGCGCGGCGCGTTGCAGCGCTTTGTAGCTGGTGTGTTTGATTGACACCTGCCGCTTACGAAGGCCGGCAACGACCGTGTACGCCGCGTCCATTCGAAGCATGATGTAGAGGGCGATTGAGGTCGTCTTGGCAGTGACGCGACCACCCCAGACAGCTTTATGCGTGAAGCCGGGGCGGAACAGCTGCAAGTATTTCTTCGACAGGACGAGTTTCCCGTTCCATGAACCGCCGGTTCCGACCGTCTCGCGAAGCGTGCGCAACGTGCGATTCGTCGCCGCATCATTGGTGAGAGTGTTCCAGCCGGCAATCACGCGGCAATCTCCCCTGTGGCAACTGAATGCATGTCACGTGCCACAGGGGTTAGACCACCTTGCCAGACGGCGGGCGACCAATCGGGTTGCTGACTTTGTCCGCCGACTTCTTTGCGCCTGCTTGTTCGAGCTTCAACCCGTTGACCTTGGCGCCGAGCAAGCCGAGCAGGGTCTTAACAAAATTCTCGTCGCACTCGCCGGCAGCGTAGGCTTTCAAGACGGTATCGATCGCCTCGGTCGGTGCAAGTTCGGTCAACCCCGTGGCGTCGCCGATCGAGTTCGGAACCGCTGCGGGACCGACGGCGCGCTTGATGATCTCATTGGCGACATCGAGCTTGTCGGCGATCTTCGGGCTGTTGGTGAGAACTTCCTCTAGGACTTCGAACGCTTGGCGCAGGCATGACGCCGCGCGCGAGCGGACGTACTTCTTTGCTTCGGCGACGGTCAAACCATCGTTCTTCGCGCCGGCACTCTTGATGAAATACTCGTGGCGCTTGGCGAGGTGGTCGGCGATCTGTTTCGCTTCGTACTCGCGCTGCGCTTTGCGGGCGCGCCATTCCTCATCCTCGGACAGGTTGCGGATGATGATCTGCCATTTGAATTCCGCCTGCTCGTCAGTGAGGGACGCAAGAGGTTTGGTACGGGTTGCGTCCAAAGTCAGGATGAAGGGCATGGCGTAAATCCTTTGCTCAATATGCCGGCGAGGCGAACCAATCGGTCCGTGAGCACGGGTAATCATCGTCGCCCCGCCGACACGTCGCATCAATCGCATGTAAAACGCGGTGCGTCAACAGTATTCGCGATTGGTTGTAGTGACGTTGTTTGCGCGCTGTGCGATCGTCATCAATAACGCGCTGTCTGACTAACAGCAACGTTACGAACTCGCCAAGGACAGGACGGCGACCACCATGAATTCAACCGCCCGTAGTGTGGCACATCTATTCACAGTTCCCCCACTGGTTGGGGGTGCGGTCGCTCACAATATGGGTTTTGCAAACGATGCTCTTGTCCAGCATCGATACCCGGCGCCGAGCGACCGCCTTGATCACATGAAAGGACAAGTTCATGACCGCCAAACTCCTCGCCTTCAAACCCAAGCAGACGCGCGCCCCGATCGTGGTGCAGCGCTCGATCTTCGAACCCGTGCCGATCCCTCCCGAGATCATGGAAAGCATGGGGATCAGCGCAGGTCTCGTGCTGCACGGCGGGCGATTGCCGATCGATCCAACGCAGATGCGCGGTCTTCGCGCGCTGTTGAAGGCATAACCAACTCGCGCTCGCCGGTCGCTCGGCTGAGCGCAGTCAAGGGGAGCGGCGATCACTGGATGCGAGCCGCTCCCCACGAATTCGAAAGGACGATCCCATGAGCATCTCCCCTTACACCCACGATCGCGATCCCTCGCAAGTCGCCGCGGATGCGCTCGAAGCAAGCACCGACCAGATTCAGAAGTCGGCGAAGTTCAAGGCCGATCTCGCCCGTGCGCAGGCAGCGTCACCGACCGGCGATAGCACCTTCGATGAAGCGCGTGCCAAGGCGTATTCGAAAGCAGCGTGGAATCGCTGATATGGCGCACCTGCTCAAAGGATATTGCAGCCTGCCGGTCAGGGACAACGCGTCCCATCTGATCGAGCTTGGTTCGCTATCCTGGCAGGGCATCCCGCCGCTGTTGCTCGAACATGACCCCAAGGTGAAAGCAGGTCGCATCCTGTCGCTCGCATGGGATGCCACAGGGTTGGCGATCATCTGTGAAGCGGACGACAAGCACGCGAACCAGCCGGCGTTCAGCATTCAATTTTCGGTGCAGGATCACGAGATCAAGGGTCTCGGTCGCGATGCTGTTGCGCATGTGCGCAAGGGGCGCCTTTTCGAAGTCAGCCTTGTCTCGCTGCCGTGCTGCCCCGGCGCGCTGGTCAAGTCGGCCGAGCGCATCGCACCAGCTGCCGCACCCGACCTGTCGCTCGCCGAGTTCACCAAGCGTCGTGAAGAGCGCGCCGTTCAATTCAAGCATTGGATCTCGGTCATGAAGGGAGAGGCGTGATGGCGGACCGTTCCTGCGATTGCCCGTCAACGACCCACGACAGGGTGACGGGTGCACAGTTGAACCTGTCGGCACCGATCTGGCCGCCCGCTGATCCGCGTCTCGTGGCAATGCCGACCATCAAGCCCGGCTGGCGTTATGTCGGAACCTCTTACGTGGGCCGCTCGTCGGCGCTGGTGAATTCATGACCCTGAACCCCCACACCCAGATCGCCGTTGCCGCATTGGACGCACGTCAACGCGCCGAGATGGCGAACCGCCTTTTGGTGTCGGTGCATGACATCAACCTTGTCGCTCAGGGGCGGTTCCCGTCAAGCGTCGCCACGCTGCGCGGGATCGAAGCCATCTTGGATGAACGCAAATGAAACTGACCCACGCAGACCCTGCTCACGCCAACGTGCGCTCGGCGGACGAAGGCGTCGGCGTGTCGCTCGATCCATGGCGTGCCGGATCGTCGCAATTTCAACCAACGCTCGACGGTTACGGCGGCAACTATGACGGGCTGGATTCGGCTCAAGTGCAAGCCGTGCTCGACGCCAGCATGCCAACGATCCCACGCGTCGAGATCGAGGGCGCCACATACGCCGACGGGTCGCCGGTTTATCTCGATGAAGTGCGCCCGACGCTCGCGGTCATGCCCCCCTGTGGCAAACGAAACCGACCCGACCAAGATGCTCAAACCAACTGCACCGAAATAAGGAAACGTGCGAAATGATGTCTCATGAATTGCGAGCGATGATCCTGGCAGCAGGGTGGAGCGCACAACAGATTGCCACAGGGGCGAAGATCCCGGTAGGCGTCGCCGCTGATTTCCTCACCGACACCAAGCATCCGTCGACCACGGACATGGCGAACCTTCAGTCATGGGCGGACACGAAGGTCGGCACGTCATCGACCGGATCGAAACACATGGATCGCGCGCCGAAGCAGATCACCCTGCCCTCGGTGATCGCCCCGGATGCCCACACACTGCCACGGGGACCCGTGTTTGAAGCGGGTGCGACGGCCCCGGCGCTCAAAGTGACGGGCGCTGAGCAAACGCTTGCAGCCGTCGCTGACATGCTCGGTGGCGTCGGTCCCAAGGGCGGCGTTACCGGCGTCGGTGCGCAGATCACGGCGAAGAAGATCATCGCCGGCGAGCAGGTCGCCAAGAAGGTCGCCTGAACCATGACCGCCATTTGCGACACAGTCACCGCTGAGTACGACCGCCAGATAAAGGTGGCGCTAGCGGGACTGTGCGAGCTCGTGGCCAAGAAAATTCGATACGAGCATCCGGACGTTGATTTGAGCGATGACCAAGCGGTGTTCGACGCCGCGCTTCGCTCGTTCTGCATGTCAATGATGCCGGCACAGGGACGAGCACAGTGAGCATCTTTTACAGCAACGCGCGGCAACAGAATCCCGGATTCAAGGACCCTCGCAACGTCGCCGCGTCGAGCGCGCCGACGAAAGCGCTTACGTGTTTTGCCTGCTCCAAGACGATCGCAACCACCGGGCTGTCGGTCGTGTACGTCAACAAGAAACGTGCTCTGGCGTGTCCGGAGCATGAAGCGCTTGGGGTCGCGCCGTGAGCCGGGCCAGCCAGATCATGCACGATGTCCAACGCCGCGCCGAGCACGAAGCGGAACTCGCCGAAGAACGGGCGATGCGTCAAGCGCTCGGTGATGCGCCACAAGGGGCGGGACGCAAGCACAAGCCCGCCAAGGTCGAGGCGAACGACCGCGACAAGGGCAGGTACTTCAGGAACTTCGGTCCCAAGGAATTGAAGACATGACGCCCCAGTGTGAACCGAAGACCTGCCCGAACCCCGCGATCCCGCAGACGGCGCCTGTCCAGCCAGCGACACAGCGCGACGCCAACGGGGTGATCGTGCCGCAGCCGGTGGCGCCATGAGCGACATCGCATCCCCTGTGGCAAAGGCCGATGACCTCGCAGCACGTGCGATCTTGAAAACGTGGTGTGACGCAAAGCGCGCCGAACTTGGTCCCGAGTGGAAAACCCTGCTCGCGGAATCGCTCACGAGCGAGATGATGGCACGCCCAGGTATGCGCGCCCTGCTCGCGAAAATGGAGGATTGATCCGAAGTGGCATCTTTCGTGGAATCTGCGACCCTGCTCCTGAAGGACAAGGCGTCGCCTAACATTAAGCGTGTTAACCGCGAACTTGAGAAGCTGTTGCGCACGGCGAACCAACTCAAGTCGAAGAAATTCGAGATCAAGGTCAACACCAAGGGCATCACGACGGCGACGCAACAGCTTGCGAAACTGCAGAAGACCAGCGCAAAACCCGTCAACATCAAGGTCAACTTGCAGGGCGTGAACCAAGCGAATGCCGCGCTTAATCGCCTCGCTCGCAACCGCACTTCAAACATCAACGCGATGGTATCGGGTGGCGGCGGTGGTGGCGGTGGCGGCACGGGTGGTGGTGGATACGGGCGGTACCCGGGCGGCATCGCTGGTGCGGCGCGCATCTCGGCCATGTTCGGCACGGTTGCCACAGCGGGTTACGCGGCAGCGCAGGCGCTCAGGTTCATCGCTAGCAGCGCCGCGGATGCAGAACGCACCGAATTGAAACTTGGCGCTGGTGCGACGCCGGCGCAGAAAGCAATCATTGATCAGGCGGTCGCGCCGGAGGGTCAAGGTCCAATTCAGTTCACGGCCAGCGAGCGCAAGGCCCTTGCGCAATCCCTGCTCGGCGACGTTCCCGCTGGCACCGAAACTGAAGTCGCGACCACAGCCGTAAAGCTTGCGGCAGTACTCGAAGAAAAGGTTTTGCCCCGCCTGTTCGCAATGACCGGCGACGCCGACGAAGCGAAGAAAGGTTTGCGCGCACTCGTGCAGGGTCTGAACCTTGCGAGCGATGAGATCGTTGACAGTGCTGGCAATCTGACACCGCGCGGCGAGGGTGTTCTGCAAGCGCAGCAGATCGCAATGGCAGCTGATCCGAACCTGACACCCGAACTCATGCGGACCGTTCTCGCGAACCTGAAGACATCAGCGTTCGCGATGAGCCCGCGACAGCTTGCGACCGTGTTCATCAACGCCGGCTCTCGCGGTCAACGTGTCGCCAACGAAGCGTTCCGCGCAATTCAAGCATCAATGGGCGATGTCGATAACAAGGGTCTGAACAACGCCCTCGCCGCGGCAGGCCTGTTGCAGAACGTCGAGCGCAACGCCAAGGGCAATGTCATCGCCGGTTCGGGCAATCTGATTGACGAACAACTGGCAATGGAAGACTTCAACATCTGGGCGCAAAAGTACATTGCCACCCCGATGGAAGAAGCGCTTTCAAAGGTCACACCTGAGATCCCGCCGAGCTACGCCGAGAAAATCGCATTCATCAATGACCTGTTCAAGGGCGCCCCAGCGACCGCTAAGCAAGGTATCGCCGACGCCGTGCTTGGCGATAAGCAGATGCAAGCGTCAATTGACCAAGCAGAGCGCGTGCTCGCTCAGCCGGTTACGCCCGTGCTTGAGCAGTCGTGGGTCGCGCAGATGAACAACGTCAGCACGTCCTGGACGGACTCGGCCGCAACATTCGGTCAAGGTGTTCTGAAGTTCGTTGGCGCTGCTGAAATACTGGCAGGTTACGCCAATCGCGAACCCAAGTCGCTTGAAGAACAAGTCATGCGCGGCCCGCTTGGACTTGGCACGCTGTTCGGCAATATCATGGAAAGCATTTTCGGCACCGACGCTGCGCCGACCGGCAAGCAGTTGACGCCCGCCGACATCGCGCGGACAGGCGTTGTTCGGGGCGGTATGATCCCGGGTTTCGAACGCGTCGAGACCGCGGCCGACAAAGCAACGCGCGGTCTCGAAATGTTCAAACAGAGCATGGATCGTTCGGCGCAATACGACAAACAGACCGGGGTTGACCGCGACCTGTTTCCCTCGCGCTCGTTCGCCGCTGATGCAGGCATCCCAGAATTCAAGAAAGACATGACCGCGGTTTCGCAGGCGTCAAAGCTGGTCGTTAATTCGTTCGGTGATCTCGCAGCGGCAGGCCCCATGCAGGCACTCAAGCGCGGCGTCGATATGCTGGTCAGGGAAAAGATCGCCAAGCCGGGCAGACTCGACAAGGACAAGCGCGCCGAAGATATCAAGGCGTTGCAAAAGTCCGCTGGCCTTCCTGAAACCGGCGTTGCCGACGCGAAGACAAAAGCGGTCATCGAAGCGTTCCAGCGTGAAGTCGGAATTCAGGTGGACGGCATCGTTGGCGCCCAAACCGACAGCGCCCTCGCTCAGCTCAAAGCGATCGCCGATGTTCTAGCGCAGCAAAAGCGCGGCATCGATAAACCGCATCTCGCGCCGGGCCAGGTGCCGGACAATGTCATGGGCGCAGGCGTGCCGGTGGCTGACAATCTGGCAGCGCCGCTCGCAGCGGTGGTCAACACGATCGCCCCGACCATCACCGCGACAGGGGCGCCAACCGGAGCAGCGATGAGTACCGCGTTCACTGCGGGCGTGAACCCGGCAGGAATCGGTGGAGCGATCGGCGACGCTGCCGCAGCGCGCATTCGTGCTGCGACCGCCAACATCAACGTCAACGTGAAGATGCCAACAGCGGGAGCGAACGTCGGAACGACGCAGACGAACGAGTAAAGCATAAGGGCTCCGCAGCCTCCCCTGTGGCAATCGAACGTGCGAGAATACAATGCCAAACCAAATCGACATCCCGACCAAAACCCCGGTGTTTGCCACAGGGGATTTCAACATCGAGTCCCTTATCGTTACGCCGATCGGCTTTACCGTCTTCAGCGCAGCCGCAAAGATCGTGCAGGCCAAGGCCAAGGACGAAGCGGCGCTTATGCGGGCGTTCTTTCGCGAGCGCGTCAAGCGGCAAGTCAAAGCGAAGACCACGGCCGGCGCAACGATCCCAATGACCGACGAGCTTATCAGCGCCATGCCGATCAAGCACGCCCTGTCTTTGAAGCATGCGCTGAATGAGGTGTCGGTTGAGCGTGCGAACGAACCCGAGATACTGAGCGAGGGCGACGGCATCATGACGCCCATTCACGTCAAGCTAGGAACGCCGATCGTGATGCAGGGCGGGAAAACGATCGCCGAACTTGAGTTCCAGGCGGCGACGTTCGGTCAACTCGAAGCGGCGGTGATCAGCGATAGCACGATGGAACGAACGCTCGGGTTGCTGGCTATCGCCCGCCCTGTCGGACAGGACATCAACTTGATCAACCTGCCGTCGTGGGCGCTCGACGCGATCACGCTTGAGGACGGTATGTGGCTCACGAATAAGGTGACCCCGAGTTTTTTCGCGGAGGCCAGCGAGTGACCGAAGTTGCATATCTGCTCGGATACCACGCTGGCGCCGGCGACCTGTCAAACGTGCCATTGCCCATCCTCGTCAACCGAATGAAATCGTGGAGCAAGGCGTACAAAGACAACGCCAAATTCCAAGCATCCATAGCGGGTGCCACGTTGAAGTAATCCAGTTTGCGCACGACGACTTTTGCGGGTTGGTACGTGCGCAGACGTCTCGGGGCGGGGTGTTCCTCGCACGTTCTACCCGCCCCGAGATCGTAATCACAGGAGGTCACCATGCTTGAAGTCAAACAGACTGACACGTTCACCAAAGACGGCAAAGCGTTCACCATCGTGAGAATGAACGCCCTGAGCGTTCGCTTGAAGCGCGTCGCTGACGGCATAGAGACGACTGTGCCGAACGAGACGTTCGCCGCGGACTACGCCGTAGCAAACGCCGGGTGATCATCGAAAGGCGGTGCCCTGATCCGGTCCTCACCGCCCCGACACCGTATCCCAGCGACCCCGTCACGTTGCCAGGAATCGGCGTGACGGGGTTTTGCGTACCGTCGCTGTGAGCGCGTTCGGCGTCGCGGGGCGATCATCGTTCACCCGATCGCTTCGCCCCTCCCACGCGTCGCCTGTGTGGCGGTGTGAACGCGAAACGCCCCGACGAGCGGGGCGTTCGATCGAGGCGGCGGGTTGATCAGTAGGATTTAAGTATGGCGTCAGTTCGCATCCAGGCGATGGCGCATGCCAGATATCCGTTGCGAGCGTACTTGTCATTGAACTCGGTGAGTCCAGCGTGATACGCCTTGAACACCTCATCCGGGGCATCTAGTCCCGTGTACCGTTCGCCGCGTCGATCAAATTCCGCGTCGTCGGATTTGAACAAGTTGCAACCAGGTTCGCCCCATGCCGCGATGTCGTAACCGAACTGCTGCGCATCGTAAATTTCGGACGCCTTCGCCCCTGTGGCAAGGGTGGCGACTGTGACGGCGGCGAGGATGGCGGTCTTCATTTCGTGTCTTCCTTGTTTGCGGCCGCGGCGTCGCGTTGCTCGGCGAACGCTCGGACCATTTCGTTTGCTTCGGTGATCGCGTCGCCGTCGATGGCTTCGCGGATGATGTTCTCGCGCTTGTATGCGGCGAGCAGGTCGGCGAATGATTTGAGCTTCATGAGCGCGGCACGCAGAATTCAGGGCGAATGGCGCGGTCGTCGCCGGCTTCGATCTTTTCCGCAGCACAGGCCCACGCGTCGAGCTTGTCGGCGATCGCCTCGCGGTTATCGAGCGCCGCTAATAACAGCGTGGTCGCGAGCATAATCACAATCCAGGTAGTGCGCATTTCGGTGTTCCTCGGAGGGTTGACAGGGGGCGCGCGGCCCCCTGTTGCAAATGTCGGCTCACGCGGCGCGGGTGATGCCGAGCTTGGCGTCGGCCTTTTTCAGCTGAATGGAGCTGGTGGCCTTGTGGATGCCCTGAGCGACGAGCGCAGCGATCGCGTCCTTGCGAGACATCTTTTTGTTCGCTGCCGCGAAAGCGCGGACGATTGCGCACGGGCCGAGGTCGTCGGTTGCCGCAGGGGCGGCCTTCTTCGCCTTCGCCGGACGCTTCACAATGATGTCGGCTTCAGGGTTCATCTTGATCTCGTAGCGATCAACGCCGTCGGCCGAGCGCAGGCCGTAGGGCTTTGCATTGAGGCCCTGCGCCTTGATGGCGTCGAGACATTCGCGGCGCGTGGCGTAGGTGACGGCGACCGGCTCGGCGACAGGGGCGACAACCTTTTCGCGGATCTCGAATTGCTCGACGCCATTGGCCCCACTAGTCGTGTAAAGCTCGCGGGTGTCGGCGTCGTAAAGGCCAGCTTTGACCGCCTTGCGAATTGCGGCGACGGCTTCTTTCTTGTTGGTGAAAATGTTCGTCATGTTCGTTGCTCCGTTGCGCTGCGCCGCGACAACCGCGGCGTGCATTGGATATACGCGTCTCAATCACAGGTAGCACCAGCGGTCGAAAAAAAAAATAAATCAACCGCACCAATGCGCGAGCCTTGCGCGCTTGGCCTCGCGACCTGGCCGCCAACGCAACGCCTCGCCGCTGGTGATCATCGCTTCGCCAACGTTCACGCCGTCAACGAACGCCGACGCGAGCGTGCGACGATATCGGTCTCGCCCGCGCCGTTGCAGCGTCACACTCGCCCCTGCGGCAAGGTACCGTTCAAGCGACGCCTTGGCGATCAGCGCCAGGTCGCGCTCACGTGGACAACGCGGTCGCGTGAGTTCGGGCGTGTCGGTTTCGTAGATGCGGATTGTTTCGCCATTGAGGGAAAAGGTATCGCCGTCGAGCACGCGAACAGGGGTCGAGGTCGAGGCGGAGCCGATCGGGATGGCGATGATCAGCGCGGCAATGCCGGACAGAAATATAGCGTCGGTTGGTTTGAAGGACATCTCGCACGTTCCTTTTGGATTGGGTTGTTTTATGCGTCCGTCAAAACCATCTGCCGCACATGAATCCAATTTGCTCGCGGTGTGCGGCGTCGCTGTGCGTTAGTGGCGACGCGCGTTTCGGTTGATACGGTTGCGGCAGGAGATACCTGGCGATCGGCGGCCCCGTGCGCAATGGCACGGCCGGCGTCAGCGAGGTGTGCGCCACGTGCTTGGTCACGGCTCGATTCCAACGTGAGCGAAGATGTACGCCTTGAACGCTGCAAGACGTGCTTCGGCATCGAGCATCGCGGTTTTGTGGTACGCAATGGAGCGTTCGAGATCGCTTACGATCACAGCGAACGGATCGACGCGATATTCCTCCAACCGTTTCGCTGCGCCGTCGGCCATGCTGGCGTCGAAATCGAAAACGATCTTCGGCGTGTCGTCGCTCATGCGCCCGCCCCTGTGGCAATGGACTCGCCGCGGTCGCGCAGCAACGTCGCCGCGCACAGCATGACGAGACGCGCTTGATCGCGGAGCGTACCATCGAGATCAGGCAAGAGGTCATACACGTCATGCCAGAGGGTGCGCGGATCATCGATCAGCAACGGGTCGTTGGCGGCGGCGATGATGCGCCGGACGCGATATCCAAGGGTGGCGCCTGCTAGGTCGCGCTCATATTGCTCGTCGCTCACGGCGACAGGTTCGCCGAAGTAGTTGTCAGATAGCATTGCACGGGCCGCGAGCGTTGCTGTTGCTTGCATTTGGTATAACCTTTTCGTTGCTGGGTGGGATCGTCATGAATATTCGAATTATTGTTGCTGCGCAAGGGTTTGCTCGCGTGCCATAGGGAGATTTATTGTCGCTTACTCGTGCCTTGTCACGGATATACTGTGCGTCTCGGTGATGGTCACATGCTCGTACCGATCGAACCTTTCAATCAGCGTATGAGGACCGACGGTCACGACCGAGATCACCAGCGGGATGCCGTGCAGCTGGTTCGACATGGTGTGCGGATCGTTATCGATGCCGACGGCGCGCAGCAGGTGGTTAAACCGCCCCTTGGCGTCGAGCTCGATCCGGATGTCCTCATGCCAGAAGAACAGGTTCTCGGCGATCAACGCGCCGTTGTATTCCGGGTTTTCGCTGACCACCATGAAGGTGAGGAACGCGTATGGACCCGGGCTGTACGCGACACCGGGAACGTGTTGCTGAAGGCGCCGACCGGAATCGATGATCACCGCCTTGTACACGCCGGACGGCACGCGCGGCGGGTCCTGCGCCCATGTCGGCGCAAACATGACGCCAGGTGGGCGCTTTGGCGACGATTTGTCCTGCCACAAGAGGTCGACATCGTTGAAGCGGTTCATGGCACGTTCCTTTTGGCAAATGCATTTTCGGGTACGGTGACGCGCTCGACGCCGGATGAGACGCGACCAGCGCGCTCAGCACACTCAACAGCACGTTCCCATTCACGCCGCTTCGCGTGGTAAAAGAGGCGGTGCAATTTCTGCGGGCGGGTCTCATGCTCGTGCGGCGTTGAGTTCGTTACGAATGGTGACGCCTCAAGAATGCGGAACGCGGTCAACTTGTCGGTACGCGTGCTTGCGAGGGCGAGCGTGATCGTTCCGAGCGTCGCCGACCAATCGCCGCCGCCAGGATAAACGATCGGCGTGTTGAGCAGGGGTCGCAATCCGCCGCCGCCTTTGACAAACTTGGACGCCTCGTCAATCACCGCTTCGTGGTCGCCGTATTGGATGGCGTTGTATTCCACAGGGGCGTGTGGCGTGATGGTATCGATCCTGCACAGATGCGCGATGATGTCCCACCCCTCTGAGATCGTGTCGTCGTGCTGCATCCCGTTGCCGGTCACGGCGATGAAGCGCGCCCCGTTTGCAATGCCGTCGTAGAAAGTCACGCCAGGAAGTTCGCTGACCGCCCCCTGTGGCAACTGTCCGAAGTAGTAGAGGTGTTCGCCTTCACCGCTGACCGAGATCTCATGCAGCGATGGAAACTTTGAGCGCAGGACCATCACGTTGCGCTTGAGCGCAGCAACGTCCGTCACCTCGCGGTAATCGATATCGGCGACGGTGACGCCCTGACCGAGCACGATGCCGACGCCGAAGTCAGGACCGGCAGCGATCGCCGCGGCGTGGCACTGATCGAACGAACCTTGATTGGCAGGGTTGAAGGCGTTGATCTCGCCAATGAACGGGTCACGCCAGCAATGCGGAATCTTGTTCAGTTTGCCGGACGGTTGAAGCACAAGGCGGTACACGATCCAGCGCGGGTATTTGCGCAGTTGTAGCGCCACGTTGTTTAGGTGTTGGTTGGCGTTCATTTCTGGCGCTCTTCGCTTTCGAGCATTTGAACCGCGAGCAGCGCCCATTCGCGCAACTGATCGAACGTCAATCCGCCTTTGCGCTCGGCAGCGAGCGCTGCCTTGATGCGGAAGTAATCGATCGTGATCGGTTCGGGTTTCATGGTTATACTTTCATCTTTGTTGTCCGGCGCAAGTAACGCGAAATAACGTGTTGCGTTCACCGACGTATCACCCTATGATTATTTGACGACATAAAAATGCATTTGTCAAACGCAAATAAAGGAAATGAAAATGTCTGTTTACCCGAAAGCAACGCCTGTAACACAAGAGCAATCCGATGCGAGCGCACACATGAGGTCCCTTGCGCTTGAAGAGCGAAAGGTTGTCGGCGATACCGAACTTGCGTTGCGCCTCGGAATCGGATACCAGCGTCTCAGAAACTGGATGATGAATCCGGGTGCTGTACCAAACAACGATGATATGCAGGCGTTAGTTAAGTACTACATGCCAGGATACGTTCTCGTACCTGCGATGGTTGTGCCTGCCGCGAACGTCGCCTAAAATGACCGCGCGTAATGCGCGAGCTACCGTTCCCTCCAAAACGAACGGCGCACACCGGCTGTGCGATCACCCTGCCCTTGCGGCGCATTCTCCGACAGGGCAGCAATGATCATGTCTGATGCTACAATTGATCTCGCATTTACGAAAAAGTGCGGATGCGCCAGCGCTGAGACCTGCATTGGTCGCGGGTATTGCGAATGGAAGAAACCCAAAGCGCCACCCGTGCCTTCGCCACCTCCCCCGCCGCCACCCGTCGAGACGGTTGAGCATGTCGAGACGGCTGCCGTTCCGCCTGTCTCGCCGCCACCGCTTGAGGATGAACTGGCAGCGTTGCTCGCAGGCGTGAGACCTCGCGCGCCGCAGCATTTTGACGGCGTGCAATGGGAACCGAAAGGCGGGGGCAGCGCTGCACCCAATACCGACAGTGAGCAGGCAACACTGCCGCCGACGTCACCGACATCTGATGCTGAACGTCTAGGAAGCGAAGCGGTAAAGAAGCAACTTGAGCGCGACGAATACCATCGTAAAGAGCACGAAAAAGGTCTCGAAGATAATAACATCTTCATTTACCGCGCGGATCAGCATATTGCCATCGCCGAAGGGACAGCGAAGGCGCTTGTTAGGAACGGATGCAAAGTACACTCGCGGGGCGAAATGCTTGTTCGCATCCAGGAAATAGAGCGCGTCATAACCGATGACGTAACCGGCACAACGAAGACAGTTAAACATCTTGGTACGAAACTCGCCAATCCATCGTTGCTTCGTTACGAGGTCGAGAAGGTTTGCAAATACTATACCACCGCGACAAAAACAAAACCATCTGCGTTCATACGACCGCCGATTGAAGTTATCGAAACGATTCTTCAACTTGAAGATTGGCCGTTCAAACCAATCGCAGGCGTCATGTCCTGCCCGAGCATTCGCGGTGATGGGACGTTGGTTGCAACACCTGGTTACGATGACGCCACAAACATCTACTACCATTTCGATCCGGCGAAGTTCCCTAATCTGAAATACTTGGACATACCCGAAAACGTGACATTCGAGCGCGCAAAATGGTGCGCCACGCAAGTTCTCGACTTGTTTAAACAGTCTGTGTTCTACGATTACTACCGCACCGACGACTTGACGTGGCGCGATGCTTTCGGCGTCGAGCGTAAACTGACGCGAAGTCACAGCGTCGCCCTGTGCCACATGATGACCCCGGTAACGCGACCCGCTTACCGAACGGCGCCGCTACACGCGACGCTTGCCGCCGCCATGAACCAAGGCAAGTCATACATTCAAGAGGTATCGTCCATGTGCGCGACCGAGCGCGAACTTGGACCACTGTCGTTCAAACCGCTTGACGATGCCAAGAACGAACTTGAGTTCGATTCCGCATTGATGACGAGCATGGCAATCGTGCAGTGGGACAACGTAAACAAATACGTCTTCGGTAAGCAAGGTTATTACCTGTCGCCGATCACGCAAGGCAAGAAGAGCATCCGCAAGTATCACACACAGGACACGCATGAGGTTTCGTGCCGAAGCACAACGTTCTTCATCAACGGTATCAACCTCGGGTTCACCGAAGAAATGGCGCGCCGCACCATCGCCCTGTGGCTGCGGCAGCGCCCAGCAGGTCACGCGTGGGACAAGTCGCACAACCCTATGAACCTGGTGAGCGAGCGCCGTGAATTCTACATCATGTGCATGCTGACCATTGTGCGCGCATATCATGTCGCCGTCGCTCACCGTAGTTGCGGCATTGATATAGGCGTCGCTTCAATGCTCGGTCTCGCTCGTGTTGACGCAGTGAAAGCATTCGACTCCTTTGCAGGGTGGGATCGCTTCGTGCGCTTCCCACTGATTTGGTTGGGATTGCCGGACCCGAAGGACAGTTCGGTCGACCTGGTCGCAAACGCCGAAGACGGACAAACCGAGCACGATCTGCTCGCCGAGATCGTCAAGGTGATGCCTGTAGTGACCGCAGGGCGTACCCAGGATTTCACGGTCAAGAAGTTGCTCAAATTGTGCGCGCAGCGAACACCCTCGGTTGCCACAGGGGGCGGATTTGTGTTGGAGCGGCAAGATTTCGAGCATGAGGATTTGCGTGAAGCGTGCATCAATGTCGCCGGGGTCGATGGATCAGGCGGCGTAAATTCGCGCAAGTTAGGGGGCTATTTGGCGTCGCTTTCTGACAAGACAGTCGGCAGTTGTACATTGGTTAGATGTCGTGGCGCAGATGGGGCAACAATAACTCACAGCGGATCGGCAGTGTTTCATATCGTCCAAAGTATCCCCGAGATCACGTGAAATAACGTGAAAATAGGGAGATGCATGTGGGTATGTGGGTCGAAGGGGTTTGCAACATGTATTCATTTGAGATGCATTTGAAAATATTCGACCCCTTAAAATATATAAAACAAACCCACATAACCCACATATGGGCATTCAAGGCCTTGAAATCCCTCACTATTTTCGATGTGGGTTACGTTCGGATAATCAACAACTGACCCACATCGACCCACATACCGCAAAATTTTCGCCGCCAACTCGATCGAAACCGCCGCGCTGCGCTCAACCGCCCCTGTGGCAACTGACAACCTGAAAGGAACAAAACGTGAAGAAGCAACCTGCCAGCGTACCGTATCATGGTCCTATACTATTCATCGGCGATGTAACGCCAGACGGCCGGGTAGTGATCACCATAGGCACCGGCACGAATGGCGAACGGGTCTACATTACAATAGAGCCGCCGCTTACCGCGCACGATATCGCCCGCATCGAGCGCGACAGGGCGAAGCGCACTCAGGAAGCAGCCAGCGCGCCCTCATGGGCAAGCTGATCTCGCGGCAACTGACGCCTAAGCAGGGTCAAACCCGCCCTGACCCGCAACGCCGCATCCACAAGCGCACATGTTCCGCGGACACGACCATTTCGCAAAGAATTGAACGATTGCAGGGACGACTGATCGACCCTGCCGACGGCACGAAATCCTCGCCGCACCCCGTCACACAGCGCAGCACAGGCGATCGCCGCGCTCGACGCGATACGCGACAGGGGCGGCACGCAGAACGCGCACACCGTCGCCCCTCGCCTAACGCCCTTCACGGGCTTTGGCGTAGGCGTTCTGCCTCAATCCCACGTGCCTTGCGGAGTCCGGCGTATAAATCAGATTGACGTTGCGGCTTTGGCATTGGCTGCACTTCATCCTCGGCAGCAGGTCGTCGCGCATTGCCGGAGTGTCCGCGCCGAGCGTGTCGCGTAGCCGCACAAGATCAAGCTCCTGGGTGTGCCGACAAGCTGCGCTGAGGCAGTGCGCCGTCACCTGCATCCCGCCATCGATTAGGGTTTGGAATGTCCAGCCGGCCATGATCGTAGATAAGGATTCAATTTTACGATTTGCAACCATTTCAGCGCCAGCTAATTTACCCACGCTGGGCGGGGTTGGGTGCATGAGTTTGCGGTTCATCAAACCGATGTCGCCGACATTGGTCGAGGTGCCTCCCACGGGGCCGAACTGGATTCACGAAATCAAATATGACGGATACCGGACCCAGGTCGCCGTAGAGCGCGGCACCGCGCGGGCGTTCACCAGCACGGGCATAAACTGGTCATCGACGTACAAACAGATCGTTGACGCGGCAAAGGATCTCGCGGAGTCGGCGATCATCGACGGCGAGGCAATCGTCCTCAATGAAGCCGGCGTGTCTGACTTTCATTCCCTGCGAAGCGCGATGCGATGGTCGCCCGGTCGGATCATCTTCGTCGCCTTCGATCTGCTGCATCTGGACGGGATCGATCTGCGGCGCCATCCCCTGTTGGAACGTCGAGAACGATTGCTCGAACTGATCGGCGCGGGTGATGGCGTGATCCAGTACAGCCACCATGTGGTAGGCGGTGGCGCCGACTTCTACACGGCGGTTGATCGCTTGGGCCTAGAGGGCATGGTTTCGAAGCGTCCGGGTAGCGCCTATCGCAGCGGCAAGACCGAAGCGTGGCTCAAGATCAAATGCTACGAAGAACACGACTACGAGGTTGCAGGGGTGCAGCGTAGACCCGGTTCGGCGCCCTTGGCGTTGATGGTCACGCGCGACGCGGAACGGCGCTATGTCGGTTCAGCAAACATCGCCTTGACCAAGGCCATGCGCGAGCGCCTGTACCAGCGCGTTCAAGCCGGCAAAGGCACACCACCAAAGGGCGCCGACAAGGTCGAGGGCGAGTGGATCAAGCCGGGCCTTGTCGGCAGGGTCAAAACCTTGAAGCGCGAGGACAAGCTACGTCATGCAACCTTGCGAGACATCAGAGAGGAGTAGCGCCGGCTACTGCGGGCACGGCCATGCGAGGTGGAACGCTCTGTATGCTAGCACAGACGCCTGGTATTGGCGCACCTCGGGATGGGCGTCAATGAAGCGGCAGACCACATCCCATGCCTGCGTCGCACGCACCTCGGGAGGTAGGCAGAAGAAACGTTCCTTTCCGTGATAACCGTCAAGGAGGCCCAATATGTATCCCTGACGGAACCGTGACGAAGCGGCGCACTCCTTTTGCAGATCGTTCCCGTCCACCCATGCGGCCTGCGCCGCACTGGCAAGTAGCAACAACGAAACCAAGACCGCCGCAGCGAAACGGATCATAGCTGGCCCCCAAAAGAGGACGTTAACACCCCTGTGGCAAATGATCTATGACCTGACTTATGACCGGGGCAGTCGAACCTATGCGGCGGCTGGGTTCGTGCTGTTTGCATTAAACATGGGCGGTGACCGGCATGAGCAAAAAGACCGCTGATCAAGAAGCTAACCGCCTCCTCGTATCGCTGGACGATGCGAAGCAATTTGCAAAAGATTCGAAACTGCCAGACGCGCTAAAGCTTGAGATCGCTAAAAAGCTGGGCGACGCGCACGCTGCCATTTCGCGGTGGTTGTCGAACGCGAGCAGATTGAACTGAGCTGGCACCGACCGGCACGGCCTGCCCCTGTATGCGCTCATTGCCGGGTCGCAATCGCCTCAACCCCCACCCTCGCATCCGCAAACCCGACCTGTACCAAGGACACGACCATTTGCACGGGAAATGGGACGCTCGAAATGGGCGCTCGGCGCGGCGAAGTAACGCGAATGTGATCTACCCGTTTCATGCAAGTTCATTCCACTCTATGCACGTTGGTTCCACTTGGTGCCTGTTGATGCCGGTTGATGTCTTTTAGTTTCCCACGTCTATCCGCGATCACGGCAGTTTCACTGTTGACATCGCGCCACGGCTCAGCGCTTATCTTGTCCAGGTCCTGTTGAAGCTTTTCTCAATGGCGAGATTTGTCTTGAAAGGACCGTCCCATGATAATCACTTTCGACCTCGGTCAGGTGCTCACCCTGACCGCAAGCCTATTCGGCGTCGTCGCCGGCCTGATTGCGATTGCCCGCTTCATCAAGTGGTGGTGGCACAAGCCCGTCGAACCGGGTGAATGATCTCACGTCCCTTGACGCCCTCGCCCGCCATGCTATCGCTGGACGCTCAACCAGCGCGAGAATCGAAATGATCACGGTCTCCATGTCCATCGAGCGCGAGAAATTCACGCCTGAACTAATCGCACAACTGGAAGCGGTCGCGCACAGCTTGATAGCGCATGAGTTCAAAGGCACGCCGAACGGCGACGTTGTCCGCGTTGGCATGCTGGTGCATCAGTTCCCGGCGCCCCCTGCCGAATGATCGAAGACGACGACGGCACGGCATTCAGACGGGCGGTCAGGGCGGCACAGCGCGAGCACGAGCGCGCCGGTGTCAGCGACGAGACGCGGCTGTTCATGCGCAAGCTCGTCTGTGTCATCGAATTCGAAATGCTTTGGGACGCGGTCATGGCGGTCGAATTCCCAGACGACGACGAATGACGGCGACGACCTGGCCCGCAACGCACGCCACACCTGACACAGGCGACGGCACAAGCGATCGCCGCCCCTTGAACGTGCAATGCAGCACGCGACACGGCGAACGCGTCACAGCGACGGTGTGAGGTGATCCGCGTACCGCTGCATAAGCGCCTTTCTCAGGTCGAGCGCCGTCGTTCGCCGGTACGCTTTCTGAACGCTGTCCGTCAGCGCATGTGCCAAGGCGTGCTCGGCCAATGATGCATCCACGCCCATGTCTTCGCACCAGCTGCGAAACGTCGCGCGCATCCCGTGAGGCGTCGCGCCTGAGTCCTTGCCCATGAGCGGCACAAAGGCGGTTGAGGCGATCGGTTGACCACGCTTACGTGGCGACGGGAACACGAATGTCCCGCGCTCGACGCCTGGCAGGCCACGCAACAGCGTCACCGCTTGCGTGCTGAGCGGAACAATGTGCGGTGCGGCCGCTTTCATGCGCTCGGCTTTGATTGTCAGCGTGGCGGCGTCAAGGTCGACCTCATCCCAACGCAGACCGATCACCTCGCCGCGGCGAAGGGCTGTGAGCATGAGCAATCGAAGCGCCGCCGACGCTTGCGCCTGTGGATCGTTCGCGCCTGGCAGCGCCTTGTAGAACGCTGGTGCGGCCTGCCAGGTCATCGAAGCGAAATGCTTGGTGCGATGGCGCACGACCAAGATCTTCGATAGCACGTCCTCGCTCGCCGGGTTGACGCCGAGCGGTCGCAGTTCAAGGGCGAAGGCGGTATCCAGCACGCGACGGATCACCGATGCCACGGACGCGACCATCGTTGGACGCTTCGTCACCCAAGGGGCGAGGATGCGCTTGACATCGCCAACCCCGACCTCGGCAACGGGCGTCTTCAAGATCGAACTGCAATAGGTGGTCAGGATGCGCCGGAATTCGATCTCCTGCGCATTCGTCTTCCACGTGCGCAGGCCGACATCTCGAATGTACGTCTCGGCGACATCGCTGAACGTGGTGACCTCGGCAATGCGCGCCTTGGCCTCGGTCTTGGCGGCAGCGATCAGATCGATCCCATCCTTACGCTTGGCGCTCGTCTGCGCCGTATGCCAGCGCGCCTCTCGCAATCGGAACTCGGGAGCGGACATCCCCTGTGGCACGTAACGTCCAATCCCGTGTTCCCTGCGCACGCCATTCGCCGACCAGATCACCGACCACGCGAAGCGATCGTTGGCGTTGCGGCACAGGTACAATCCATCGCCGCAATGAAGACGCCGACCTGTGTCGCCCTTCATCCAAGATTCGATACCACGTTGATCCATCACATTGCCCCCTGTTGAGATCCAACGCATATCATCCAAACCCAATCCAGGCGACCCCGCCAACCCGCAACCCTCAACTCGACCCCCATCCCACATGCCACAGGGGTCGTATACCGCAAGGGGCGGCGACAAACAAATCATGTAAGGAATTCAGGCTGTTAGCGCGACAATCCGAGCATCCGGCATCTCGTTCGGGTCGCGCATCTCACTTCTCGTGAAAATGGTTATAGACCAGCTTGGCGACCTGCTCGGAAATGCCATCGACCTTGACCAGATCCTCGATCGCGGCGCGGCTGACCGCCTTGGCGGTGCCGAAATGCATGAGCAGCGCGCGCTTGCGACCGGGACCGATGCCGCTGATCTCGTCAAGCGGGCTCTTGACCATCTCCTTCTTGCGGCGGGCGCGGTGGGAGCCGATGGCGAAACGGTGGACCTCGTCGCGCAGCCGCTGAACGAAATAGAGCACGGGGTCGCGTACGGGGAGCGAAAACGGTGGCTTGCCCCTGACGAAGAAGCGTTCGCGGCCGGCGTCACGGTCCTGGCCCTTGGCGATGCCGATGGCCTGGACGCGGTCCTCGATGCCGAGGTCGGCCAGGATTTGTCGTACCGCCGTCATCTGGCCCTGGCCGCCATCGATGAGGATGACGTCTGGCCAGGCCGGGAAGCCGCCTGCATCCTCGATATCGTCGCCCTGTTCGGCCAGGATGTCGTCCGCCGCCTGTTCGCTCCGCGGCACATCGCCATGTTCCTTCAGGAGGCGGGAGAAACGCCGCTCCATCACCTCGCGCATCATGCCGAAATCGTCTCCCGGCGTGATCTCGGTCGAGCGGATGTTGAATTTCCGGTACTGGTTCTTCACGAAGCCTTCCGGCCCGGCGACCACCATGGCGCCGACGGCGTTGGTGCCCATGATGTGGGAGTTGTCGTAGACCTCGATGCGCACCGGCGCTTTCTTCAGGCCGAAAGTCTCGGCGAAACCGGTGAGCAACCGCCCGTGCGTCGAGGTCTCGGCCAGCCGGCGGCCGAGCGCCTCACGGGCATTCTGCAGGGCGTTGTCGGTCAAATCCTTTTTCTCGCCGCGCTGCGGCACCGAGATCGCCACCTTGCGACCCGCGCGGGTGGAGAGCGCCTCAGCCAGCAATTCCTGGTCCTCGACATCGTGCGACAACAGGATGGTGCGCGGCGTCGGCTTGTCGTCATAGAATTGCGCCAGGAACGAGCCCAGCACCTCGGCCGCCTCCATCGCCGGATCGGCCTTGGGGAAATAGGCGCGGTTGCCCCAGTTCTGGCCGGTGCGGAAGAAGAAGACCTGGATGCAGACCTGGCCGCCTTCCTGATGGATGGCGAAGACATCGGCCTCGTCGACGGTCTGCGGGTTGATGCCCTGATGGCTCTGCACATGCGACAACGCCGCCAGCCGGTCGCGATAGATTGCGGCGCGCTCGAAATCGAGATTCTCCGCGGCCTGCTGCATGGCGGCGGAGATGTCGGTCTTCACCTTCTGGCTGCGGCCGGACAGGAAGTCCTTCGCCTCGGCGACCAGCCTGGCATAGTCACTGTGCGAGATTTCGCCGGTGCACGGGCCGGCGCATCGCTTGATCTGGAACAGCAGGCACGGCCGGGTGCGGTTCTCGTAGAAGGAGTTGGTGCAACTCCTGAGCAGGAAGGCGCGCTGCAGCGAGTTGATGGTGCGGCCGACGGCGCCGGCCGAGGCGAAGGGGCCGAAATAGTCGCCCTTGCGCGAGCGCGCGCCGCGATGCTTGTAGATGCCGGGCGAGACATGATCGCCGGTCAAAAGGATGTAGGGAAACGACTTGTCGTCCCGCATCAGCACATTGAAACGCGGCCGCAAGCGCTTGATAAGGTTGGCTTCCAGCAGCAGCGCTTCGATCTCGGTGCGGGTGACGACGAACTCCATCGTCGCCGTCTCGCGCACCATGCGGCCGATGCGGCTGGTGTGGAAGCGGCCTTGTGCGTAATTGGTCACCCGCTTCTTCAGGCTGCGCGCCTTGCCGACATAGAGCACGTCGCCTGCGGCATTCATCATGCGGTAGACGCCGGGCGCGTTGGGCAGCCGTTTGACCAGCGTCTGGATGACTTCGGCGCCGATCATGCCGTCGGAATCGCCGGCATGCGGCGTCCAATCGATGGCGGTGAAGGCGACATCAGGGCCACCGGAACCGCGCGTTGACGGTTCGACGATCTCCTCCGCCGCCTCGTCCTCGAGGTCGACATCGGGCGGCAGGTCGTCGGCGGCGCCGCCGCGTTTGTGTTTCTGGTCCATGGGACTCATTCGACAATGCCTGTCACATCGGGCGTCTGCCATGCAAGGTGCTGGCCGCCGTCGAGCGCGATCATCTGGCCGGTGACCGAGCTTGCGCCCCAGAGATAGCGGATGGTGGCGCCGAATTCAGGCAATTCCGGGCCGCGCTTCAGGATCAGGCCGTCGACCTGCGCGGCAAAGTCGCTGTCTTGCTGACGCGCGCTCCTCAGCGTCGGGCCGGGACCGATGGCATTGACGCGAATGCGGGGTGCCAGCGCCTGCGCCATCATCTGCGTCTGCGTCCACAATGTCGATTTCGACAGCGCATAGGAGAAATAGCGGGGCGTCGGGCGCCAGACGCGCTGGTCGATCATATTGACGATCAGCCCTTCCTCGCCTTCCGGCAGCGCGCGGGCGAATTGCTGCGCCAAAAATGCCGGCGCCTTCACGTGGATGGCGAAGTGACGGTCCCAGGCAAGCCAGTCGACGTCCTGAACCGTATCGTCCACGAACAGCGACGCATTGTTGACCAGCAGTGTAACAGGCCCGAGCGCGGCTTCGGCGCGGCCAACGAGGTCCTCGACCGCGGCAATGTCGGTCAGGTCGGCGGCGACCGCAGCAGCGCGGCCACCCTGGCCAAAATGACCGCCGTTGATCCGCGCGGCCAATGCTTCCGCCTCGGCCCGCGAGCGGCTGCAATGGATGGCGACGGCAAAACCGTTCGCGGCGAGATCCTCGACGATCGCCTTGCCGATCCGCTGGCCCCCGCCCGTCACCAGCGCCGTTCCAGCGGCCTTGCTCATCCTGTCAATCCTCAATGGGGCTCGATTTTGAGCCAGCCGGCAAAATATGGCCGGCGAAGCGTTAAATGCCGTTCGGACCTTGGGCAGCATTGTGGCAAAGCGGCCGGATCGGTCTTTCGACTGTGGCCGGGACTCGGCCTGCCAGCCGCAATATAGGACTACGGACCCCTTGCTCCAAGCGTCGTCCAGCGCGGCACGGCTAAGCCTCCTGACACCATCTGTTGCGCGGATGCAACGTCAAAGTTCGGCCTTATTCGTGCCAGGTAATGACCCAAGTTCAGGTTCGCTTCAGCCGTATTTTGACACGACATTCGGAACCGTTGAGCGCCAGACCCGTTTTTCCCCCCGGCGGGTTGAGGGCGCTTGTGAAAAGCAAGCCTGTGCCTGTGGCTTAAGGAGTAAAGAACAATGCAAGCCAATCTTAAATTTGCGCGACCGCTGGCGGTGGCGTTCGGGCTCTTCGCCCTCGGCGGAACCGCCTATGCTGCTGACGTCATCGCGGAAGAGCCGCCGGCCCCCGCCCCGATCGCCGAACTTCCGGTCGCTTCCTGGGCCGGTCCCTATGCCGGTGTGAGCGTTGGCTACGGCTTCAGCGGTCACGCCGATGCCGAGGATATCGGCACTGACGTCGACACCGATGGTTTTGTCGGCGGCGTCTTCGGCGGCTATCAGTGGCAGGCGGAGAACTTCGTCTACGGTGCTGAAGCCGATATCGGCTATAGCGGCATCGAGGGCGACGATGGCGGCGTCGAGGCCAAGGGCGGCTTCGAAGGCTCGCTGCGCGCCCGCCTCGGCTACGCCGTCACCCCGGAAATCCTGCTCTACGGCACCGCCGGTGGCGCGCTCAAGAACCAGGAGATCGAAGCGCTCGGCGCCAGTGACGAAAACACCATGCTCGGCTGGACGGCCGGCGTCGGTACCGACATCAAGATCACCGACAATGTGTTCGGCCGTGTCGAGTATCGCTACACCGACTTCGGCGACAAGGACTTTGATGGTATCGGCAAGGTCAAGTCGACCGACAACCGCGTCACCTTCGGCGTCGGTATGAAGTTCTAAAATCGTCCAAGCCACGACACGAAAAAGCCGGGCCTCGTGCCCGGCTTTTTTTTGCCTTTGGGCGACGTCTGCCCTTTTTGACGTCCACCCTCTTTCCGCGACAACTCGCCGCGCTCCGTCTTCCTTCCTAACCCCAACCAAATTAGCCGTTGCTCCCTATCAAGGCTTATGACTATAGTTAGTACGTGGCTCGCACGAACAAACATTTCGATCTGTGACGACCCGTTCAGCCGAGGCTGAGAAGGTCAGCTGTGGGCAGGAACACTCGGTCAAAAGGGGAATGCATGTGAACCGCTTTCAGAAATTCTCCGCCGCGGGGCTCGTCGCGGCATCCTTCGTACCGGCGGCGCTTGCCGCTGATGACAAGCTGACGATCGGCATCGTCACCTTCTCGACCTCCGATGTCGACACCAACCAGATGGTCGACACCATGACCAAGGAAGCCCGGTCCAAAGGCTGGACGGTGGAAACGCTCAATGCCAATGGCGATCCTTCGCAGGCGATCACCAGCATCAAGCAGCTGGCGACCAAGAAGGTGAACGCCATCATTGTCACCGTATTCGATTCGACTGGCCTCGCTGCCGGGCTCCAGGCCGCAGCGGACGCAAAGATTCCGGTGCTTTCGGCCGGCGGCGGCATGGCCGACGGTATCGCGCTGTCGGCAAGCACCGGTGCCGCGCCGCCGCTGCTCGACTTGATGCTGAAGGACATCGGCAACACGGGGACCCTGCTCAACCTCACCTATCACCCCGGCATTCCGTGCCGGGAGCGCGCCGACGCCTTCGATGCGGCGGTCAAGGCGAATCCGGGGCTCAAGGCGACCTCGCACGAGATCAGCATCCCAGGCGCCGCCGAATCCTCGCAGGCCGCGACCAGCGCCTGGCTCGCCGCCAATGCCAACGCCAAAGGGCCGTTCGCCATCTTCAACTGCTATGACGACAACGCCATGGGGGCGATCGCGGCGCTGAAGCAGAATGGCCGCAGCGACGTGAAGGTCTATTCGTTCAACGCCACGGCGCCCGCCGTCCAGGCGGTCAAGGACGGGACGATGACCGCCACGCTCGGCGTCGACCTGACTTCGGCCGGCAAGATGCTGATCGACCAGATCCCCGACATCTTGTCGGCCGGCGACCAGTGGCAGCCTAAATCCTTCGTGCCGGGCTACACGCTCGTCACCAAGGACAATGTCGACCAGTTCATGAAGAACAATCCGCAGTGAGCTTCTGTAGATTGACGATCCGGCCAGGCTTGCCCGGCCGGATCGGAGCCCCATCATGAGAGCCGCGATGTCAGCTGACCATTCCCTGCCCGAAACTCCCGTTCCGGCAGACACGCCTCGTGTTTCATCGACAACGCATGCCTTGTATCCATCGCCCAGCGCCCGCGATCGGCGCGCGCTGCTGATGCGCCTTCTCGGGACCTACGGCACCATCATCGTGCTGGCATCGATGCTGCTGATCTTCTCGGTGCTGCAGCCGGCGACCTTCGCAACAATCGGAAATTTCCGCAACATCATCAATGACATGGCGATCGGCACCATCGTCGCGGCCGGCCTCACCGTGCCGCTCGTGGCCGGCGATTTCGATCTCAGCATCGGCTATGTCGCGAGTTTCTCCGGGCTGCTTGTGGTCGGCCTATTGAGCAGCAGCGGGCTGCCGATCCCGCTCGCCATCGTCCTCGTCGTCGGCCTCGGCACCATCATCGGTATTGTCAACGGTATCGTCGTTTCCAAGATCGGCGTGAACGCCTTCATCGCCACGCTTGGCACCGGCACGATCGTCGTCGGACTGAACTACGCCTATTCGGGCGGGATTCCGATGCAGCTCACCCAGTCGCGCGAATTCACCAACATCGCCATCGGCCGGATCGCCGGGGTGCCGCATCTGGTCATCATCATGGCCTTCGTATTGGTGCTGCTGTGGATGATCCTCAACCGCACGGTGCAGGGCCAGCATATCAAGGCGATCGGCGTCAGCCCGGAATCGGCGCGCCGCGCCGGCGTCGCCGTCGACCGCAGCCGCATCGTCGCCTTCGCCATCGCCAGCACGTGCGCAGCAATAGGCGGCGTGCTGATGGCTTCCAATCTAGGGTCCGGACAGGTGACGGCCGGTGACGGCTTCATGCTGACTTCGTTCTCGGCCGCCTTCCTCGGTTCGGCGGCGCTCAGGGAGGGTCAGTTCCACATCCTCGGCACCTTGATCGGCGTGCTGACGGTCGCCGTCGGCAACAATGGTCTGGCCATGATCGGCGCGCCGATCTTCACCCAGTTCCTGTTCACCGGCTGCCTGCTCGTTGTCGCCGTGGCGCTCGGCGGCATCGGCCGCCGCTACGGGAGGGGGTAGGATGGCCCAGGCTATGCTGCTCGGCCTGCGCCGGATTAGCCGCAGCTTCGGCGGTATACAGGCGCTCGACAATGTTTCGCTGGACATCGCCAAAGGCGACGTCATCGGCCTCGTCGGCGACAATGGTGCCGGCAAGTCGACGCTGATCAAGGTCCTGGCCGGCGCCCACGATCCGACTTCCGGCGATGTCATCCTCGAAGGCCGGCCGCAAAAATTGTCGCCACCGGCCGAGGCGCAACGCCTCGGCATCGAGACGGTCTATCAGGACCTGTCGCTGATCGGCACCTTCACCGCGGCCGAGAACTTTTTCCTCGGCCGCGAGATCGCGTTTGGCCGCGGTCCGGCGCTATTGCGCTGGATCCGCCGCAAATCGATGGGCGATACCGCGATGCGGGGCCTTGAGGAACTCAACATCGACATCCCCGGCATACGCAGCAAGCCGGTCGACCGCATGTCTGGCGGCCAGCGCCAATTGGTGGCGATCGCGCGCGGCGCCTTCTGGGGCCATAAGTTGCTGCTGCTGGACGAACCGACGGCGGCGCTAGGCGTGCGCGAATCCCGCGAGGTGCTCGACCTCATCAAGCGGCTCGGTGCCCAAGGGCTGACGATCGTCATGGTCACGCACAATCTCGATCACCTCTGGCAGGTGTGCAACCGCGTGGTGGTGATGCGCAGGGGCCGCAAAGCCGCCGACCTCGCGAGTTCCGCCACCAGTATGGAAGACGTCGTCGCCTACATCACCGGCGCCAAGGAGCCGATGACACCCCGTCCAGCGACCACGGAATCGGGAGCATGAGCGGGCCCGACACGATAACGCTGCGACGGCTGCTGGCCGATGCGCCCAATCGCTGGGGCCATTGGGGCGCCGACGACGAGATCGGTGCGCTCAACTATCTGACATCAGACGAGGTCAAGCGCGGCCTGGCCACGGTGCGGCACGGCCGCACCTTCACGCTCGGCGTGCCGGTCGCGACCCAGGAAGGCGACGCCGTGTTTCCCGGCCGCTGGCCGGCGAAGCATTTCATGGTCGCCGACAAGGCCGGTTTCGAGAACGGCCATTGGCAGCCGCTCGCCGGCGGGCTCGAATTCGCCGACGACTATATCACCGGTTTCGCACAGGCCGGCACGCATTGCGACGCGCTCGGCCACATGTGGTTCGACGACACGCTGTGGAACGGCTTTGCCGCAAGCAGCACCAACGGCGGTATGACCAAGGCCGGCATCATGCCGATCGCCGAGCGCGGCATCGTCGGCCGCGGCGTGCTGCTAGACATGGCCCGCTTCCGCGGCAAACCGACGCTGGATCGTGCCGAGACGTTCACCCATTGCGACCTGATGGAATGCGCGCAGGCGCAAGGCGTCGACATCCTGCCGCGCAGCATTCTTCTCGTCCGCACCGGCTGGGTCGGCGCGCTGGCCGCGGGACACCAGGCGATCGGTGAAGGATATTGGGAGCCCGGCCTGACCTTCAGCCTCGACCTCGTGCGCTGGTTCGATGAGATGCAGATCCCTTGCCTGGTCACCGACACGCTGGCCAATGAGACAACCTACGAGCCCGAGACCGGGCTGATGCTGGTGCTGCACGCGGCGCTGATGCGCAATCTGGGCGTCGTGTTCACCGAAATGGCATCGCTCGACGCGCTGGCCACCGACTGCGCCTTAGACCGCCGTTACGAAGGCTTCTACTGCGCCAGCCCGGCGAAGGTGAGCAAGGGAACGGGCGGCTCCGCAAATCCAGTGTTCATCAAATAGAACCCAACAAGACGGAATGGCTTTCATGACTTCTGCCGACGACCTGACGCAGCTCTGTTTCCTGCCGGCCACGGAACTGGCCGCACGCATCCGGCGCCGCGACGTGTCGCCGGTCGAGGTGACCGAGGCCTATCTGCGCCGCATAGAAGCGCGCAACCCGGTCGTCAACGCCTACACGCTAGTTCTCGGCGACCAGGCGATGGACGCCGCGCGTGGCGCCGAGAAGGCGGTGATGACCGGCGGCCCTCTCGGCCCGCTGCATGGCGTGCCGGTCGGCATCAAGGATCTCGACGACGTCGCCGGGGTGCCGACCTCAATGGCGTCGCTGGCGGTGCAGGACCGGGTCCCGAAAAACAGCGCGGCAGCGGTCGAGCGCCTGCTCAATGCCGGCGCCATCGTGCTCGGCAAGACCAACACGCCGGAGTTCGGCCACAAGGGCATCACCGACAATTTGCGCTTCGGGCCGACCAGCACGCCATGGGCGACCGGCTATAATTCCGGCGGCTCGTCGGGCGGCAGCGCGGCAGCAGTGGCCGACGGCATGGCGGCGCTGGCGCAAGGCACGGATGGCGGCGGCTCGGTGCGCATCCCGGCCTCGTTCAGCGGCACCGTCGGCTTCAAGCCCTCCTTCGGTCGCATCCCTTCGGTGACGCGCCCCGACGGGTTCCTGTGGGGGCATCCGCTTGTCCATATTGGACCGCTTGCCCGCACCGTTGCGGACGCCGCGCTGATGACCAAGATCATGGCCGGGCCGCACAGCCGCGACCCGTTCAGCCTGCCCAATGATGGCGTGGACTATGTCGGCTCCGTGCAAGCCCCGGCACGGAAGCTGCGCGTCGCCTACAGCCCGCGCCTCGGCAACTTTCCGGTCGACGCTGAGGTCGCCGCTGTCATTGCCAGCGCGGTCGAGGTCATGCGGCAGCACGGCGTCGACGTCGATGAGGTCGAGCTCGATTTCAAAGCCGACCACAAGGAACTGGCGGCGCTCTGGGTGCGCACAATCTCGATCCACTATGCGGCAATCGCCGTGTACTGGAAACAGGAAGGTATCGACCTGATGGGCGAGCACGCCGCGGTGCTGACCCCGCAATTCCGCGCCATGCTGGAAGGCGCCTACAAGGTGTCCGCCGTCGACCATGCGCTCGACGATCGTTTGCGCACCGGCGTCCATGACGGCCTCGAGGATGTGTTCGAGACCCATGACCTGATCGTCTCGCCAACGCTGGCCATTCCGCCGGTCAGGAACGCCACCGACGGCAACACGATCGGGCCGACATCGATCGGTGGCGAGGCGGTCGATCCGTTGATCGGCTGGTGCATGACCTACCCGATCAACTACACCGGCCATCCCGCGATCTCGGTTCCAGCCGGCCTGACAGCACAGGGCCTGCCGGTCGGCCTGCAGATCATCGGGCAGCGGCACGCCGACGAGAGCGTGCTGGCCATGGCAGCGCGATTCGAACGCATGCAGCCCTGGTTCCAAAGCTATCCAGGGCTAGCAGGGTAGTAGACGTGGCATTGGCTTCCCCTTCTCCTTGTGCTTCTTGTGGGAGAAGGTGGGCCTAGATCGGAAGCTGCAGCAGTTCGGAGATCACCAGTCCGGCGGCGCCCAAAAGCGCGGCCCCATCGCCTGCATCGCCAGCGATGAGCTCGATCGCGCCACCCGGGCGCGCGGGAACCATGGCACGGACATGATCCGCTATCGCGCCCAGCAGACGGTCGCCGCCGAGCACGACATCGCCATGCAGGATGAAGATGTTGGGCGCCACCGTCTGCTGCAGATTGGCGATGCCGACGGCGACGTTGCGTGCATAGCGATCGAGCAGCTCGGCCGCCCCCGGCAATCGGCGCGCCGCCATGTCGACGAGACGTGTCGAATCGATCAGTTCGGGCTCCGGCAGGGCCGCGCCGGCGGCCTCGCGCCTGAGCCAGCTCAACGTGGCGATGGTGTCCCAGCAGCCGCGCCTGCCACAGCGGCAGAGCTCGCCGTCGAGCTGTACAAAGGTGTGGCCGAGTTCGCCCCCAGCGCCTGCCGTGCCGCGGTAGAGGTGGCCGTCGAAATAGAGCGCGCCGCCCAGAACCTCGCCGGTGTAAACGACCGCGAACTGCCTGACGCCGCGCCCGGCGCCGAACCAGCGGTCGCCGACCAGCAAGGCGCGCGGATGGTGGTCGAGCTTGACAGGCAGGCCGAAACGCCGACCAAGCTCGTCGGCGAGCGGATAGCGGTCGAGCGCCGGCGCGAGATTGATAGTGACGATCGATCCGCGATCCGTATCGACCATGCCGCCGACGGCAACACCGATGCCGAAGGGCGTGCGTCGTGCCTTGGCCAGCGTGTCGCCGACGCATTCGGCGATCGTCTCGATGATCGGCCCGATCGGCCCCTTGCCGTCCGGCAGCGCCATCTTGCGTTCCGATTCGATATTGCCGTCGAGCGTCGCTACGCAGGCATGGACGGCGTCAGGCATCAGCAGCACGCCGCAGATCGGACGGGCATTGGGCGAGAACCACAGCGGCCGCGCCGGCTTGCCGCCGCCGGGATTGGCCGGGATAGGGTCGCTCTCCACCAGCACCTGGTCGTCGATCAGCGGCTGCACGATGCCGGAAATGGTGGTGCGGTTGACGCCGGCAAGCCGCGCCAGCTCGGCACGGCTGGTTGGCCCGAGATCGAACAGAGCCTGCAGCACGCGGCCGCGATTCGTCGAGCCGACCATCGAGGAGGACAGCAGCGCCTTGCGCTGGCGCAGAGGCCGAGCCGCCACCGAGCTATCGCCGGGCCGCGTGAACAGGGCACTGCGCCCGCCATTCGGACCGATATCGTCGGTGTTATCCATCTCAGGGTTTTTCACACGGGCTCCTGGCAGCCCTCTCTAGCCCAGGATCTCGCGAGTTTCGAGAACTTTGTACGGGAAGGCAACAAACTCATTGTAAGGAGTGTGGTAGAGGAACCGCCGATCCCCCCTTGCAGGGAGATTGGCCGTCGCCAAGCTCTAATGCCGAAAAAACCCTGCCCTCAAGCCGGAACCGCTGGCTTCAGCTCGGGAAACTTCTCGTCGAATCGCGTTGCCCAGCGGACCAGCCTGCTGCGGCCCTTTTCCCATTTTCCGGCAAAGCGCAGTGAGAGATAGCCAAGGCAGGCGCGCAGCGCCAGCTGGCCGGCGGTGATCTTCTTTGGCAGTTTTGGCGGATTGGCGTTGAGCAGATCGAGCGCGCTGGTGATCTTCGCCCACTGGCGGTCAAGCCACGGCTGATAGACCATATCCTCGGGGCGCGTGCGCCGCTCATAGACCATCGACAGCGCGCAGTCGCAGATGCCGTCGGCCAGCGCTTCAAGCACTTCCGCCTCGAGGCGCTTGTCGGGATTGCGCGGAAACAGCGCGTTCTTCGACATGCGATTGAGGTGCTGGGTAATGGCGCGGCTATCGTGGATCGAGCGGCCGTCGTCGAGCACCAGCACCGGGATCTTGCCGAGTGGATTGGCGTCGATCAGCTCAGCCGGTTTGTCTTCGGTTTTTATCGGCACGAGCTCGACGGCGATGCCGGCATAAAGCGCGGCCATGCGCACTTTGGAACTATAGGGTGACGTGGACGCGTAGAGCAGTCTGGGCATGATCGGGTTCCTGTTTGCCGAGTACAGAGCATGGACGCGCAAAGGACGCTGTAGCACTTTGAATTTGCGTGTGATCCATTTCCGCGACACTGTTGGCCGGACATCCCGACATGATCAACAGCCCACAGGCGGAAAAACCGGGCGCCACGGCGAACGACCGTCCTCTTCCATGATCCGCAGGCAGATGAGCGGTACAGTTCCAGCCTGAGAGCATCTGAACAGGTCAGACGGGTTCGAAACCGAGCCAACTCGGTGCACCAAGAATTTCTCTCCGGGCACAGAGAAATGCCCCACCGGACTTCGCCATAAGGCGAAGTCCGGTGGGAGCTGCGAAAAGCTGTCTTCACCTCCGCCTCTGTTGCTGCCCGAGCACTGACCCTGCGAGCGAGGCGCCTATCCGGCACCCGCCCCTCAACCGTCCTCAGCACTGTCCTCCGCGAGCGAAGAAGCGCGACTACTTCTTGGCCTTCGCGGTCGCGGCCTTCGCCTTTGGTTTGGCCGCAGGCGCTGCTTTCTTCACCGCTACCGAAGACTTCGCTGCCGCCGCTTTCTTTGCCGGCGCAGCCTTCTTGGCCGGTGCAGTCTTGGCAGGCGCAGTCTTGGCAGGCGCAGCTTTCTTCGCTGCGGGCTTGGCCGCGGCCTTTGCAGCCGGCTTCTTGGCCGGCGCTGCTTTTGCCTTGGCGGGCGCAGCCTTGGCCGGTGCTGCTTTCTTCACTGCCGGTTTTGCCGCAGCCTTCGCAGCCGGTTTCTTGGCGGGCGCTGCTTTTGCCTTGGCCGCGGCGGCCTTCGGGTTGGCAGCAGGTGCTGCTTTCTTCACAGCGGCTGCGGCCTTTGCCGCCACTGCCTTTACTGGTGCTTTCTTTGCCGGTGCCTGCTTTGCCGGTGACTTGGATGCCGGCGCTTTGGATGACTGTTTAGCCATATCATGCCCCTTAGTTGTGCCGACGGCCGTTAATGACCCGGCGCGTAATGCATATCTGACTCGCGCTTGTCTAGCCAGCGAAGCATCATCATGATTTTTTCAGTTTAAGTTTTGGTTACAGGCGACACACGCTCGTGCTGATTTCGCAAAATGCCGTTGCTGCTCTTCGATCTTTGCGGACGGTTTGCGACAGACATTCTGCGCGCTTTGCCGGAACCAATCCCACTACAAAGCGCTGAAGCTTAGCAAGCCTTTTTTGTTCGTTGATCGTCGACCGACACCACCATGACGGCTGCTTCATCGATCTCATCTTCTTGTTCTAGCAGGCGATCTACACAAGCTGCAAAAGCAAAGCGCGGCAATTCCGCTGCCATGATTTGTCCGCGGTTGACAGATTACTCTATTTGGCAGAGTATTCTGAATCATCTGGAAGAGCGCATGTCATTCGCGCAATATCGGGCGGCGCTGTCCCAGATCAGTGAGACTGAACGCCGGACACCACAGCAGGCCCGATAATGGCTGCCGACGAAATCATCCACCAGAGCGTGCGGCTCAGGATCATGGCGGCGCTGAATTCTCTGGAACGGCGCGAAGCGCTGGAATTCACCCGATTGAAGCTCATCGTCAATGCGACCGACGGCAATCTCGGCGCGCATATCGATACGCTTGCCACGGCGGGCTATGTCGATGTCGAGAAGCTGTTTGTCGGACGTCGACCGCAGACGCGGGTCAGGGCGACGTCAATCGGACGGCGCGCCTTTCGCGGTCACGCCGCTTTCCTTCGCGCCATCCTCGATGAGGCGGAGCAGCCCGGCAAACGCGTTCAGCGCAGGACGCGGCAGCGGCCGTTGTAGACCATCCAGCGGTCGAAGCCCGCGACGCAGAATTCGACATTATCGCCGATCGAGGCAAAGCCCTGCCCTTCCTCGATCAGATACCAGATGGTGCGGGCGTGGCCGTCGGACAGGCTGACGGTGGCGCCGCAATAGCGGCGGCCGATCGGCCAGGTTTCGTTGGCTGGCAGATAGCGATTCTGGTGGATGCCCTGGAAATCGACAATCGCGACGTCGGGCAGATTCGGCACGTGGTGCACCTGGTAGGAGAAGCGGCTGGTGATCTTGTTCAGCACCCAGGCCTCACCGCAAACACCGCTGTCTTCTTCGGTATAGACGGCAAGGTCGGCCGCCTTTGCTGGCTGGGTGACAGAGAGGGACGTGCCGAGCGGCGTGCAAAGCGCTATCAGTGCGGCAAGGGCGGATTGGGCGAAGCGAGTCATGGCAGCCTCTTATGGTCGACTGCGCGCACTGTGCGGATTCGCTTGCGCGCGGTCAAGCGGTTGTAGCGACAATGGTTTCCTAGTTTGAAATCGCCTTCAACCAGGACAGGCGCGCGGATAGCTCTGCCGCCCTACGCCGCCAGCCATTCCAGCGTCCAGTGCGCCGGTTTTTCAATGACAAGCAAATTGTGCAAAGCCGGCAGCAGCGTGCGCAATTCGCCCTCCAGCGTGAACGGCGGGTTGACCACCACCATGCCGCTGCCGTCAAGGCTGGGCTCGGCCGACGGCGGCCTGATCTCGAAGCCGATGTCGAGCAGCTTCGGGACACCTGACTGCGCCAGCGCCTTGCGGAATGCGGCGACCGCCTTGCGGTCCTTGACCGGATACCATAACGCATAGACACCGCCGGGCCAGCGCTTGTGGGCTTTGCGCAGCCCATCGACGAGGCGGTCGAATTCGCCCTCCTCCTCGAAGGGCGGATCGACCAGCACGAGGCCGCGCTTTTCCTTCGGCGGCAGATGCGCGCCGAGTGCCAGCCAGCCGTCGAGCTCGATCACCCGGGTCTGGAAATCGCCTTGGAACAGCGCCCTCAGCTTCGCGGCGTCCTGGCGATGCAACTCGATCGCCGACAGCCGGTCCTGCTTGCGCATGAGATGACGCGCGATCAGCGGTGAGCCCGGATACTTTTTCACGCCGCCTTCAGGATTGAGCGAACGGACGGCTTCCAGATAAGGCGCGAGCAGCGCTGCCGCCGGTGCGTCAAGCGCGGCATCGACCAGTCGGCCGATACCGCCTTGCCATTCACCGGTCTTTTGCGCTTCAGTCGACGACAGGTCGTAGCGGCCGATGCCGGCATGGGTGTCGATGACGCGAAAGGCCTTGTTCTGCTTCAGATATTCGACGAGCCGGCTCAGCACGACATGCTTGACGACATCGGCGAAGTTTCCGGCGTGATAGGCGTGGCGGTAATTCACGATCTAGTTCGACCCCTGCCCCAGCGTGGCGGTGGCGGCTGCGAGTTCGGATTTTGCGGCCGGCGGCCGCCGAAACGCAACGCCAACAGCAGCCCGATCAGGCCGGCCGCTATCAGCGAGAAGCCGACCGGCCGCGCCCGGCGATCGATCTCGCCGACGCCGGAACGCAGCACGAGGTCCACCGCCCGCATCTCGATGCCTTCGGCGTCGCCCGGGCCGATGGTGAAGAGGTGCGGGCCAGGGCTGACCTTCGCGATCAGGCCGGCTTCGTCGCGAAAGATCTTGTCCGGCAGTTGCGGGCTGACCTGGCGCGGATTTTCCGAATGGTTGAATTGCAGCGTCGAGGCGAGCACGGTCCTGCCGCCGGTGGCGGCGGTCAGCGTCAGCACGGTGCGGTGTTGCGAGACGACGATGCGTTCGGTTCTCGCGGTGAGGTCGACCAGCACCCGCACCGGCGCGTCGCGAGCGGCCAGCGGCACCGTCGCCGGCTTGAACCGGCCCTGTTCGTAAACCCGCCAGGTGCCGATCTCACGGCCGGAGAAATTGGTCATCGCCCAGGGATAGACGACGCCGATGCCGATGCCGGCGAGCAGGATCAGAAGAAACAGAAAGCGCATGCGCTCGACTACCTTGCCTGCTTTTGTTTGACCATGATCTCGTCCGAAAATCGGTTCCCACTTTTGTTTCGCTGACATTCGGTTCGGAATCATGGTCTAGCGCCGCCGTGGCGCGTTCCATCCCGTCCCAAAGCCATGTCGAGGCCGAGATCAAATGTCGTATCGAATTCGGCGGTGCCAAGATAGACAATAGCATCGGACCCAAAGGTGGGAACCGGTGGGAGAATCCGAATGATCTGAGCGCCCGATAAGGACGATCAGCCCTTCCCCTTCTGGAGGCTCGTTTCCAATGCGCGCATTCCAGTCTCGTCGAACAAATGCAGATGTTGCGGCGGGAAAGCCACCGTCACCGTCGGGCCAGCCGTCAGCGCCGCCCTGTCCAGCGTGAAGACGTTGAATGGCAGGCCATGCAGGCCGAGATGCAGGATGATGCCGAAGCCGGTCGGCTCGATCAGGTCGACCGTCGCCCTCAGGCGGCTCTCCGATGCCGGCGACATCTCGACATGCTCCGGCCGGATGCCGAGCGTCACCGCAGCGCCTTCCTCCAGTTGATAGGCTGACGAAAGCCCAATCAACGTTCCATCGGGCAATCGTGCGCCGGCCGTGCCTGCGCCGACCTCATAGCGCGCCGACAGAAAATTCATCGCCGGCGATCCGATGAAGCCGGCGACGAACAGGTTGGCAGGGCGGTCGTAAAGCTCCAGCGGACTGCCGACCTGCTGCACCACGCCCTCATGCATGGCGACGATCCGGTCGGCCAGTGTCATCGCCTCGATCTGGTCGTGAGTGACATAGATCGAGGTCGCGCCGAGATCGCGGTGCAGCTTCTTGATCTCTGCCCGCATCTGCTCACGCAAGCGCGCATCGAGATTGGACAGCGGCTCGTCGAACAGAAATGCCTTGGGCTGTCGCACGATCGCGCGGCCCATCGCCACGCGCTGGCGCTGACCGCCCGACAGTGCCTTCGGCCGCCGCGCAAGCAGCGGCTGCAGCTCAAGCTTCCTGGCTGCATTGCTGACGGCGGCCGTGATCTTCTCGCGAGCAGCCTTCCGGATGCGCAGGCCGTAGCTCATGTTCTCGGCGACATTCATGTGCGGATAGAGCGCGTAGGACTGGAACACCATGGCGATGTCGCGGTCCTTGGGCGCCCGCTCATTGACGCGCATGCCGTCGATCCGGATCTCACCTTCGGTCACCTCCTCGAGCCCGGCGATCATGCGCAGCAGCGTGCTCTTGCCGCAGCCCGACGGTCCCACCAGCACCACGAACTCGCCGTTCTCTATCGACAGGTCGACGCCATGCAGCACGGAGACGACGCCGAAATTCTTGCGGACGTTGCGGATGTCGATCGATGCCATTGAACCTCACTCAGCCCTTGACCGCGCCGGCCGTCAGGCCCTGGACCAGATAGCGCTGGATGAACAGGAAGAAGAGGCAGGCCGGGATCAGCGCCAGCACGCCGGCCGCCATCATCTGCCCGAAATCGACCGAAAACTTCGACACGAAGGTGAGCAGACCGACCGGAAACGTGGCGGCGCTGTTGCCCGAAATCAGCATCAGCGCGAACAGCAGTTCGCTCCATGCGGCGGTGAATACAAAACCCAGCGTCGCCGCAATGCCGGGCAGCGTCAGCGGCAGGACGATCTGCCGAAACGCCATGAACTGCGTGGCGCCATCGATCCTGGCCGCCTCCTCCAACTCCTTGGGAATGCCGTCGAAAAACGACTGCATCAGGAACGTCGCGAAGGGGATGTTGAAGGCGGTGTAGACGACCACCAGCCCGGTCAGGCTGTTGGTCAGCCCGAGTGGCGAGAGCATCTTGAAGATCGGCGCGACCAGCATCACCAATGGAAACATCTGGGTGAGCAGCATCAGCGCGACCAGCCAGTATTTGCCGCGGAAGGTGAAGCGCGACAGCGCATAGCCGGAGAGAGACGCAAGCAGCGTCACGATCACGGCCGTCGCGCCGGCAACGATCATGCTGTTCCTGAAGAAGACCGGGAATGCGCTGTGGGCCAGCACGAAGCGGAAATGTTCAAAGCTCATCCGTGACGGCCACATGCGCACGCCCTCGGAATAGAGCAGGTCGTTCGGCGTGACCGATACTTTCAACAGCCAGAACAGCGGGAACAGTGCAAAGAGGACGTAGCAGAGGATCGCCAGGCGGTGCAGCGCGGTGCCGAAGGTCGAATAGCTGTTCATCTGGTCATCCCGATCAGGCCCGATCCATCAGGACTTGCCGCAGCATGACGATCAGCATCGAATAGGCGAGCAACAGGACGAGCAGCACCAGCGCAATGGCCGAGGCATAGCCGAAATCCAGGGCCCTGAAGGCTTGCGTGAAGATGTAGCTCGCGACGATCTGGGTGCGGTCGGCAGGCCCGCCGCTGGTCATGACGATGATCAGGTCGGCGAAGTTCGAGATCCAGACGGTGCGCAACAGCACGGTGATCGCAATGGTCGGCGCAAGGAACGGCAAGGTGATCGACGTGAACCGCCTGAATGCCCCGGCGCCGTCGATCGCCGCCGCCTCGTAGAGGTCGCGCGGGATGGCCTGGAGCGCGGCCAGCAGCGTGATGGCGAAGAAGGGAATGCCCCACCAGACGTTGGCGATGATCGGTCCCCACATGGCAAGCTGCGGATTGGAAAGGATGTTGGCCGGTTCATTCATGAGGCCGAGCGCATAAAGCCAATGCGGCAGCGGTCCGATGACGGGGTTGAACAGCCACGCCCAGTTGAGCCCAGTGAGGAAAGTCGGTACCGCCCAGGGCAGGAACACCAGCGCCTGCGCTATGGCGCGGCCGGCGAACGGCCGGTCGAGCAACAGCGCCAGGATCAGGCCGAACACGAATTGCAGCAAGACGGACGCGCCGGTCCACCACAGCGTGTTGCGCAGCGCCCGATAGAAATTGTCGTCGTCATAAAGGGTGCGAAAATGATCGAGCCCGACATAGCCGCCGGAGAAGGGGTTGAGCAAGTGCACGTCGCGGAAGGCATAGGACAGGCCTAGCACCAGCGGCGCCAGCATGATGGTGACGATCAGAATCAGCGCCGGGGCGGTGTAAAGATATGGCTCGGCATGGCGCGTGATCCGGTCGACCAGCGACCGGCGGCGCGATTCGGGGAACCCGGCGGTGGCGTCAAAGACCATCAGCTAACGCTTTCGCTCCAATTGGCCATCCGCCCAATCGACCCTTCTTCCAATTGACCATGGACGAGACGTATCGGAGCCACCCGCGATGGGCGGCTCCGATGCCTGGCGTCCGCCGTTTATTTCTTGGCCAGGTACTTCTGCTGCGCCTTGGTCAGATAGTCGGCCCACTGGTTGGCCATTTCCTCTGGCGTGATATCGCCAAGCAGTGCCTGTTGACTGGTCTTGATGACCATCGAGTCCTTGAAGAAGGCGAACTCCTCGAGATAGGTCGGCATGACCGTTGGCACCGCATCCTTGTCCTCGAGTTCAGCGAACCAGCCCTTGAACTGCTCGCTTGCGTAGAAGGGATCCTTTTCGGCCGACTTGTGGACCGGCAGCGCTCCGGTGCGCTTGTTCCACTCGACATTGCCCTCGGGCCCTTCGAGCGTTTCGATCAGCTTCCAGGAGAGGTCCTTGTTCTGGCTGGCCGCCATCATCGACCAACCGGCATAGCCGATGGTCGGGAACGTCTTGCCGCTCGGCCCCTTCGGCATGGTCGTGACGCCGTAGTCTTCCGGCTTCATCCGCTCGGCTATCGCGATCAGCGCGTCTGGATCCTGATCAAGCATTGCGCAGGTGCCGGTGTAGAATCCCGCGACGATTTCGTTAAATCCCCAGTTGACGCTGTCCTTCGGCGCCAATCCCTTCTTATACAGATCGACGACCCAGGTCAGTCCCTTGACCCAGCCCTCGCTGTTCATGGTCGAGGTGCCGTCCTCATTGAAGAACTCGTTGGAGCCGGCCATGGTTGCGCCGAACATGATCCAGCCGTTGAGGCCACCCGGCCCGCCGCGCAGGCAGTAGCCATATTTGCCTGGAAGCTTGGATACTTTCTCCGATGCCGCCACGAACTCGTCCATTGTCTTGGGCGGCTCGGTGACACCAGCCTCCTTGAACAGCTTCTTGTTGTAGAACATCGCCCGCAGATAGAAGCCGTAGGGCAGCATGTAGGCGGTGTTGTTCACGTCGCGGCCGAGTTCGAGCGCGCGATCGGTGAGGCCCGAGGTGTGCTCCCATTTGGCCAGATAGGGTTCGAGGCTTTCGAGAAGGCCGTTGTTGGCATAGAGCGACAGCCAGGTGTCCGGCATCTCCATGACGTCGGGGATTTCGCCGGCAGACACCATGGTCGCGAATTTCTGGAACGCCTCGCCCCAGGGCAGCGAGATCACCTCGACCTTGGTGCCCGGGTTGGCCGCCTCGAATTTGGCGACGATCGACTTCAGGGTTTCGGTACGCTCGGGGCTGGTGATCACCTCCACGAGCTTCAGCGTCGTGTCGGCGAGTGCAGCACCCGACATCAGTACGGTGGCGAATGCGGCGATAAGAAGCTTCTTCATTTTCCGTTCCCTTCTTGTCTGGTTGCTTCAGGTCTTTTCTTCAGAAGCGGCGTCGATCGCCGTTTCCAGGTCACTCCACAGCGCCTCGGTTCCCTCGAGGCCGACATGGAGACGCACGGACCGCGGATGGACGCCGAACGCCATCGCGGAATTGGGTTGGGCCTTCTGCTGCAGCACGACCTCGCCGGGCACAATGAGGCTTTCGTGGCCGCCCCACGACACGCCCAGCTTGAACAGCTTGAGGCGGTCGGCAAAGGTGCGGATGTCGATGCCGTCGCGGAAGACAAATGAGAACAGGCCCGACGTGCCGGTGAGCCCCGCGGGAAGCAGGTTGGCCAACCCTGGATGGCAGACCCTCTCAACGATTGGATGATCCCGCAGGCGCCGTGCGATTTCGAGGCCGGTGGCCTGATGAGCGCGCATCCGGATCGGCAGTGTGCGCAAGCCGCGAATCAAGAGCCAGGCATCGAATGGCGACAGCTTGCCGCCGAGATATGGATAGGCTTCGCCGCGGATGCGGCCGATCAATTCCTTCGAGCCCGCGACCACGCCGGCCACCACGTCGCTGTGACCGCCCAGGTACTTGGATGCGGAGTGGACCACAACGTCGACGCCGAGCGACAGCGGCCGCTGAAAGACCGGGCTGGCCCAGCTGTTATCGATGATGGTCGGGATGCCGCGGGACTTTGCCAGCGCAGCGAGCGCACCGATGTCATGCGTTTCCATGACCCAGCTGGTCGGGCTTTCCATATAGAACAGCTTGGCGCCAGGCAGGGCGCTCGCGACAGCCGCCTCGTCGCGCCCATCGACATAGGTCACCTCGATGCGCATGCGCGCGAGCAACGTCCCGAACAGTCTGAACGCGTCCGGGTAGATATGCCTGACCGCGACAATGCGGTCTCCCGGTTCGACGAAGCTCAGCACTGCCGACGAGATGGCGGACATGCCGCTTGCAAAACCGATCGCGTCCTCGGCGCCCTCCAGCTTTGCCAGCATTTCCTCGAACATGCGCACCGTCGGGTTCAGCCCGCGCGTGTAGGTCGGCCGCACTTTTTCGCCGCGGTATGTTTCGAGCATCTCGTCATAATTCGAGAAGGTGAAGAGCGAGGTCTGCACGATCGGCGGGACGACGGCATCGAAGGCGTTGCCCTCGTCATGGGCGGCGATCAGCGAGGCCTGGTCGAAAAAATCCGGGCCATTCATTTCGACATTTCCTCGATATCCTCTTCCACGATCTCGAGGATCTTCAGCGTTTTTCCGCGCGCCAGCTCCGCGTCCCCGGCGACGATGGCATCGAACAGCTCACGGTGATACGGGAACGATCGCCGCGCGAAATCCTGCCGGTCGAAAGGATGGTCCCAGAAGCGCTCGAACGCTTCGCGCATCTGCCCCAGGAGCTGCCGGAAAAGCGGGTTGTGCGTGGCATCGTAGACCGCCAGGTGAAAGGCCAGGTCTTCCGGCCCCGACGTGCCGGTGGCGAGATGGACGCGCTCCATCTCGATGAGTTTTTCCTCGATCGTCCGCAGATCGTCGACTGTCCGCCGCCGCGCCGCAACCATGCTTGCCTCGGCCTCGATGCCGCGGCGCACCTCGAGGGTATGCAAGAGACCGTCGCGCAGCTCAGCCGTATTGAGCGACAGCGGCAAATGGATCGTGCCGGCGGATATCGGCTTGAGCAGATAGGTGCCGCTGCCTTTGCGGGTCTCGGTGACGCCGAGCGCTTCGAAACGCCCCATCGCCTCGCGAATTGTCGAACGCCCCACGGAAAGCGCGGCCATCAATTCGCGTTCGGTCGGAAGCCGGTCACCGCTCTTCAGCGCAGCGCGCTCGACATAATCAGCCAGCGCTTCCATGACTTGTTTGCCGCGGTCCAACGGCGGGAGCGTGGCGATTGCCACACGCGTGGCAGGTGCCCCGGGCAGTTCGTCGCGCATACGCATGGGTACCTACGCCCAAAATTGGTCTGACATCTTAGCAGTTTTGCGCGCCACCGGCCTTTCGTCAAGTGGCCTCGGCAGTGCAGAGGTTGCATTTCGGCTCACACCCATTGCGGAACCCTGGACGTTGCCGCGTCTTCTGCGACCTTGCAAAAATCAGCTGCAAAACTGTGACTTTAATCAGCGATTTTGCGACAGTCGCTTTCAGCCAAAGCTACCGTTCAGCCTCATTTTGGAGAGAGGCCATCGAGCAGGAAGCCGAGGCCATTCCTGAAAGCGCCGTCCCAATCATTGTCCAACAGCAGACGAGAGCGTTCGATTGTCGGATAACGTTCGCTGAGACGTGTAAGGCGCTGCTGCGCAGCGGCCCTGTCGTCGTCCGAGAGGTCGAAGCTCGCCCGGGTGATGGTGGCGCCCATCACATAGTTCCAGAGCGACCATATCGCAACGTTCACATCTGCGTCCGCAACGCCGGCTCTGGACAACGTCTTGCTCAGCAGTTCCAAGCGACCGAGGATGTTCGGGCCGAGCGCCCGGCGCGGCAACAGCGTTGCCGACCAAGGGTGGCGCAGCATGCTGGCGCGCCAGTCTTCGAGCACATGAACGACTTCTCCGCGCCAGTCTTGAGCTATTTGCGGCGGTCCGCGATATTCAAGCACCGAGTCGAGCGCCAGATCAAAGACATCCTCTTTGTTGTCGACGTGCCAATATAGGCTCATCACGCCCGAGCCGAGGCGATCGGCCAGCCGACGCATCGTCAATCCGTCGACTCCTTGAGCGTCAAGCAGTTCCACCGCGGTCGCCACGATACGTTCCCGAGAGAGCGGCGGTTCACTGCGCGGCTCCTGCAAGGGCTGGAGCCGCTCATTTATCCCTCGTTTGCTCCGGCCGCTGCGTTTGGCCGCCATCCGTCTTCCTCGCTGTTCAGAACGTCGATTTTGACCGGCAACGCGAACGGATGTCGATCTGAACGATTGACTCGTACGGCGTACCATACGATGACTCGTACGTCGCACGAGTCATCGTATGGGCGATACGGTTAAAGTTCAATAATGCCGGCCGCGAGGCACGTTGCTCGCATAGCCAAGAGAAAATCATGTCACGCGCAATCAAGCATCTGCTTATCGAAGGGCTAATCATCATGACCATGGGAGTTCCCACTGCCACGACAGCCAATGAGAAGGATCTCAAGCTGACCATCGTCAATCCACAAAACCTCTACGACCCGTCGCCAAATGGCTACAGCACGGCAGTGATCACGCCGCGCGGAGCCCGGGTGGCCTACATTTCCGGACAGGGCGGCCAAGACAGCACGGGAGCCTTGTCGCCCGACTTCGCTGTCCAGGTTGAGCAGGCCTACACAAATTTGCGCACCGCCCTCGAGGCGCTCGGTGCGAGGCCGGATCAGGTCGCCAAGCTCACCGTCTTCGTGGTCGATCACGATATGTCCAAGCTCGAGGTGTTGACCAAGAACGTCAAAAAAATGTTCGGTGAAGCGCTGCCGGCGCAGACCCTGATTCCCGTCCCCAAGCTTGCAATTGACCCCATGCTCTTCGAGGTGGAGGCCGTCGTCATTCTGGAATAGTGGTGCAGCTCGCCTTTCGCAATTGTCCAGAGCTTCGCGGAATTACGAATTACGGATCGCGGTAGGGACGCTCAGCAGGGAAAACGAGGCAGGCGACGAAGGAAAAATAGTGGGGATCGAGGAGCCGAATGTGATGGCATTGGATGGCGTACGTGCGTTGGTATTCGACGTGTTCGGCACTGTCGTCGATTGGCGCAGCGGCGTGGCGCGCGATGCTGAGTGGTTCCTGAAGCGGCATGGAGCAGGATCCGCTATCCCTACCGCTTTCGCGGATGCGTGGCGTCGCCGTTACTCTCCAGCGATGGAGGAGGTGCGCAGCGGCCGGCGGCCCTTTACACGGCTCGACGTGCTGCATCGGGAGAATCTGGAAGCCATTTTGCAAGAATTCGGGATCGACCCGGCTTCGGTGCCGGCGTCCGAGCTGGACGAACTGAACCTGGCATGGCACCGATTGGAGCCATGGCCGGACGTGGTGGCCGGCCTTACACGGCTCAAGGCCCGCTATATCATCGCGCCGCTCTCGAACGGCAACATCGCCCTCATGCTCAACATGGCGAAGCGCAGTCGCATCCCCTGGGATGCGATCCTCGGCGCCGAAGTCGTGCAAGCCTACAAGCCTGCGCCGGAAGCCTATCTTCGCACCGCTGACGTCCTGTCAATGAAGCCGGATGAGATTTGTCTTGTGGCCGCCCACAATGGCGACCTTGCAGCGGCTCGGGCATGCGGATTGCGAACAGCCTTTGTCCCGCGTCCGACCGAGCACGGGGTGGCGCAGACCACGGATCTGCATCCTGATCAAGCCTGGGACCTGGTGGCCAGCGACTTCATTGACTTGGCTGAACGACTTCAGTTGTAGCAACCCCAGGTTGCCGATCGCCCCAGGGCGGCGGGCTTTACTACGCCTTGCGTTCCCAGCGCCGGTCTGAGGTCTGCTGCCAGTAGGTGACTGCGTGGCCGGCTTCCTTCATCGTCTTCCAGTGCGTGCGCGCCGCCTCGAGCTGGGCCGCATCGTGGCCGTCGAACAGGAACACGGCGCGCTCATAACCGGCAAGCTTCGGCGGCACCGCGCCGTCAACCAGGAAGCGTATCTGCGCCTCGTTCGGATTGTCATGGCTGGTTGTCAAAAGGATCGGCTGCTCGGCCAGATAGGATTCGCGGTCCGTCGCATGCGCCAGGAAGGAATCGTCCCTGAAGGTCCAAAGATGCTGGTCCAGCGCGTCGCGCCGTTCTTCGGAGCCGGTCTGTACCACGGCGCGCCAACCGCGATCGACACTGCGCTCGAGCAGGCCGGGCAACGCATCGTCCAGAGTCGATTCGGTCAGGTGGTAGAACAGGACGTCGGCCATGATCGCGCCTTGAAAGGCCTCACTCCTCGTAGTTGTCGCGAACCAGCCGGTCGAGCAGCCTGACGCCGAAGCCGGAGGCCCATGACTGGTTGATCTCGCTGGACGGCGCGCCCATCGCGGTGCCGGCGATGTCGAGATGCGCCCAGGGTGTATCCCTGACGAAGCGCTGCAGGAACTGCGCCGCGATGATGGCGCCGCCATAGCGGCCGCCGATGTTCTTCATGTCGGCATTTTTCGAATCGATCAGCTTGTCGTATTCGGTGCCGAGCGGCATCCGCCACACGCGTTCCTGCGTCGCCTGCCCGGCGCTCGTCAGCCTGTTCGCCAATTCGTCATTGTTGGAGAACAGCCCGGCATAGTGCTGGCCGAGCGCGACCATGGTGGCGCCGGTCAGCGTCGCCAGATTGACCATGAATTTCGGCTGGAAGCGATCGCTGCAGTACCACAGCGCATCGGCCAGAACGAGGCGGCCTTCGGCGTCGGTGTTGAGCACCTCGATGGTCTGGCCCGACATCGAAGTGACGATGTCGCCGGGGCGCTGCGCATGGCCGTCGACGGCATTTTCCACCAGCCCGATGATGCCGACGACATTGGCCTTGGCCTTGCGCGCGGCCAGCGCGTGCATCAGCCCGGTCACCGCGGCCGCGCCGCCCATGTCGCCCTTCATGTCCTCCATGCCGGAGGCCGTCTTTATCGAATTGCCGCCGGTGTCGAAAGTGACGCCTTTGCCGACGAAAGCAATCGGGCTGTCCTTGGCCTTGCCGCCGTTCCATCGCATGACGGCCAGGCGCGCGCCACGCGGCGAGCCTTGTGCGACGCCGAGCAGCGCGCCCATGCCGAGCTTCTTCATCTCCTTCTCGACCAGGATCTCGACCGCGACGCCGAGCGCCTCCAGTTCGTTGACGCGGGCGGCGAATTCCACCGGCCCCAGTATATTGGCCGGTTCGTTGACCAGATCGCGCGCCAGGAGCACCCCGTCGATCACCGCCACCTCGTCGGCGAAGGCCTTTTTCGCCGCCGCCGGATCGGCGGTGTGGATGGTCACCTTAACCGGCTTTTTGGGCTCGGCCTTGTTGCCGTCGCGCTGGCCGTCGCCATTGTCCTTTTTCGTCTTGTACTTGTCGAAAGCATAGCTGCGCAGAAGAATGCCCGCGGCAAGCTGTGCCGCTTGCCTGCCGCCGACGTCAGCACCCGGCAAATCGAGCATGACCGCCACCTCCGTCGCCTTGCGCAAGGATGCAGCGATGGTGCCGCCAAGCTTGAGCCAGGCATAGTCGTCGAGCGCCGAGACCTTGCCGGCGCCGACCGCCACCAGCCGGTCGAGCGATGTGCCCTCCGGCGCCAGCACTTCGACCAGGCCGGCGAACTTGCCGGAAAAGTCGGCCACCGGAAACGCCCGCTCCAGGGTCTTTGCCGGATCGCAAGCCTTTGCCGCGTCGCCGAGACCGCCATCGTTGGCCGCCAGCATGAAGACGCTGCCTTTTTTGGGCGCTGCGAACCTGGCAAAGGCGATCGAAGGTCTCGAAGTCATCATGTCCTGCTTTCGGGAAAGGCGTTGGGTTTTCGGGGGAGTGCCTTGACGAACCAGATATTTGGCTGTTTCCGACCGGAAGCACCACCCCCATTTTCAATCATCGCCCCTGCCTGGCGATCTGCTGCGTATTGTGTTGGCGCCGATCACGACCGCACCGTGAAAAATCGATTCCTGGCCGGCTTTGCTGCGCAATTCTGTTACTTCTGCTTTCATGCCTGTACCTGTCGCAGCCGCGGCGGCCATGTCAGTGACCGGCGCGACATTTGGTCGTTTTCCGGCATTTGGCAAGACTTTGCCGGAATCCGATCCCATATGGCAGATGGAATCGATGGCGATTCGTCGCGGCACGGCCCCGCTTTACTGCCGCAACCTGTTGTTAACCATTGATGTTCGCCCTTTCTTATCCAATGCCGCCGACACTCCGGCCACCGGAAACAACGATGTGGGACGGGAACCAGATCGAACCGCCAACGGACCGGTTGTGCAGGCGTCGCCGGGCGACTACCTTGTCTGGAGGCATGATGCCGTTCGGCAAAATCGAGAAAAGCCTTCATGAAGGTCGTTGAACGCTACATCATGCGTCGTGCGTTGGCGGTCTTCCTCGCAGCGCTCATCTGGACGCTGGCGATCGTGTGGACGACGCAGGTGCTCGCCCGCATCGATCTCGTGACCGACAGCGGGCAGTCGGCGCTGACCTTCTTCGAGGTCGCTGCGCTGATCATTCCGTCGATCGTCCCGATCGTCGTGCCTTTCGCTCTGGTGGTCGCGGTCGCGCAGACACTGAGCGCGATGAATTCCGATTCTGAGCTTGCCGTCTTGAACGCCGCCGGCGCTTCGCGCTGGACCATCGTCACGCCGATCATGCTCCTGGCGCTGGCGGCCAGTGTTTTTTCGTTCGCCGTCGACAATGGCGTCGACCCCTATGCACGACAGAAAAACCGCGAGCTGGTGGCGTCGTCGCGCGCCGATCTTCTGTCGCTCATCATCCAGGAAGGCACCTTCCACAAGATCGACGACGGCCTGTTCCTGCAGATCGGCCAGCGGCTTCCGGACAACCGCCTTGGCGGCATTTTTGTCGCCGATTCACGCGAAGAAGGCGTCAACCTCATCTACTACGCCAAGAGCGGCGCCATCATCGAAAGCGGCGACGAGCGGGTGCTGATGATGAACGACGGCGTCATCCATCGCAAAACGCTGGCCGGCGATCTTTCGGTCATCCGGTTCACCTCCTATGCCTTCGACCTGTCGGCCTTCATGTCGGCCTCATCGGAGGTATTGCTGTTGCCGAAGGACCGGACGACACAGTACCTGCTCAATCCCAGTCCGAACGACAAGATGTTCCAGAAAAGGCCGAACAAGTACCTGGCCGAGGTCCACCAGCGTTTCTCCGAATGGTCCTATTCACTCGTTTTCGCGCTGATCGCGCTTGCGGTCGCGGGAGACGCGCGTTCCCATCGCGAGGCGCGCATTCATCCGCTGATCACGTCTATCGCAATCGCCCTTTTCGTGCGCTGGCTCGGTTTCTTTGCCGCTGGGAAGGCCGACAACATTCCGCAATACGCCTATATGGTCTACGGCGTTCCTATTGTGGCGTCCGCAGTCGCGACATGGTTCATCGTCTCCAACCGGACCATGGAATTGCCGGTCGCCTGGGCCGACTGGATGACGAATTTCGCCGGCCGCTTCGGTGACGGCTGGAGCGCCCTGAAGCTCCGCTTCGCCAGGCGCGGCGCTTCTGGCCAAGAGGCCGGCTGATGGGCTGGACACGCTAATGGGCTGGACACGCTAATGGGCTGGACTCTGGGCAGATACTTCTTCTTCCGCTACGTGACGATCACCATCTGGTTCTTCATCGGCCTCCTGGCGCTTGTGTTCCTGATCGACTTCACCGAGCTTTCCGGCCGCACGACCGGCTTGCCCGGTTTTACCTACGGCACGGCGTTTGCCATCTCAGGGTTGCGAATGCCGATGATCATGCTGCAGACGGTGCCGTTCGTCGGCCTGTTCTCGGCGATGGCAACGCTGGTCTCGCTTAATCGCAGGTATGAACTGGTCATCGCGCGTTCCGCCGGCGTATCCGCATGGCAATTTCTGCTGCCGTGCTGCATCGGGGCGCTGCTGTTCGGGGTGTTGTCGGTCGGCGTCATCAATCCGATCGCCGCCTATGCGTTTTCCTGGTCCGAAAAAATCGAAACCCAGCTCCGCTCCGGCAAGTCGAACACCGTCTCGGCTGACGCCGAGCCCTGGATCCGGCAGAAAACCAGTTCCGGCGATACTATCATCGGCGCGCGCGCCATCCTCAATCAGGGCCTGGAGATGGCCGACGCCGCCTTCTTCGTCCTCAACCCGCAAGGCGACATCGTCGAACGCAAGGACGCGGCGCACGCCTATTTGCGGGATGGTTACTGGGAACTGCAGGACGTCAAGGTGTTCCGGGACGGCAACATCCAATCGGTGGCAACCGACCGCATACCGACCGATCTCAAGCCCGAGTTCGTGCAAGAGCGGCTGGCGCGCCCGGAAACCATCCCCTTCTACGATCTGCCCGGGAAGATCGAGGTTGCCCGCTCCTTCGGCCTCAAGGCAAATGCCTTTGCCATGCAATTTGATTCACTGGTAGCGCTGCCGTTCCTTCTCGTCGCCATGACTTTGATCGCCGCAACGGTGTCGATGCGATTTGCGAGGATGGGACAATCCGCGACGATGATTCTGGGTGGCGTCCTGGCCGGGTTTCTGCTTTATGTCGTGACAGTGCTGGTCAAGGCATTCGGCGTGGCGGGATTCGTACCCACAGTCGTCGCTGCATGGGTTCCGGTTGTCGTGGCTATGTTCTTCGGGGTGACTTTCTTGCTGTACAAGGAAGACGGCTAGTGAGGGGGGCGGTTTTGCGCATCCATAGGCAGGCCGATTCGGCGCGCCTCTATGGGGCGAGCGCCTTGGCGTGCCTGCTCGCTTGCGTCGTTCCGAGTATCCCGGCTTTTGCCCAGGATATCAGCGGCATGGCAGCCGACGTTCCCACCGGTTCGCAAATGCTGCTGGCGGCAGATACGCTGGTCTATGACAATGACAACCAGACCGTAACGGCCGTCGGCGGCGTGCAGATCGATTATGGCGGCAACCGCCTCGTCGCCCAGCGGGTGGAATACAATCGCAACACCAAGCGGCTCGTCGCCAGCGGCAATGTCGAGGTCATCAACAGCGACGGCACCAAGATCTATTCGCAGCATGTCGACATCACCGACGATTTCGCCGACGGCTTCGTCAACGCGCTGCGTGTCGAAACCGTCGACAAGACCTATTTCGCCGCCGAAAGCGCGGAACGCATGGGCGGCGTGCTGACGACGTTCCACAACGGCGTCTACACGGCCTGCGAGCCGTGCGAGGACAAGCCGGACAAAGCGCCGACCTGGCGCATCAAGGCCAGAAAGATCATCTGGAACGGCGAAAAGAAGACGGTTCGCTTCGAGAATTCGGATTTCGAGTTCTTCGGCTTTCCGCTCGCCTATCTGCCGGCCTTCGAGATTGCCGACCCGACCGTCAAGCGCAAGAGCGGCTTCCTGATCCCCAGCATCGCTTACAAGAGCGACCTCGGCCTCGGCGTCAAAGTCCCCTATTATTTCGCGCTCTCACCAACCTACGACCTCACCGTCACCGGCAGCGGCTATACCAAGCAGGGCTTTCTCGGCGAAGCCGAGTGGCGCCAGCGCTTCAACAACGGCCAATACAGTCTGAAGATCGCCGGCATCCGGCAAGAGGATCCCGACGAGTTCATCGACGACGACGGGCACAATGTCGATTCGGGTGCGGCCGGCGACCCGAACGAGTTCCGCGGCATGATGGGCACCAAGGGCCAGTTCGCTATCAATCCGCGCTGGGACTTCGGCTGGGATGTCCTGCTGCAGACCGACAAGAACTTCTCACGCACCTACGCCATCGAAGACTTCGGCGACAGCGTGCATCGCTCCTCGATCTACCTGACCGGCCTCAACGGCCGCAACTATTTCGACGTGCGCGCCATGCGCTTTGTGGTCCAGGAAGAGGCACTCCCTGACGATCCGACCGCGCGCGCCGGCAAACAGCCCTGGGTGCTGCCCTCGCTCGACTACGCCTACATCCCCGACATGGCGGTGGGCGGCGGGCAGCTGTCGCTCAATGTCAACGCGCAGGCTATCAGCCGCGACAGGCTGGATAGGGCCCTTGCCGATCCGAACAACGCTGCGTCCGTCACCAGTGTACGCGGCATCGAGGGCCAGTCGGGCCGTCTCACTGCCGAAGCGGAATGGAAGCGCACCTTCACCACCGATGGCGGGCTGCTGCTGACGCCCCTTTTGGCGCTGCGCGGCGACGCCGGCTATGTCAACGCCTCTTCGGGATCGCTCAATGCCATCAATCAGATGGCGTCTAACCTCGGCGTCGACGACGATACGCGATCGTCGCTCGCCCGCTTCATGGCAACCGCCGGACTGGAAATGCGCTGGCCGGTGCTGTTCTCGTCGACCAGTTCCAGTCACATCTTCGAGCCGATGGCGCAGGTGTTCGTGCGTCCGAACGAGCAATATGTCGGCGGCCTCGCCGTTCCCAACGAGGACGCGCAGAGCTTCGTCTTTGATGCCACGACATTGTTCGAGCGCGACAAGTTCTCCGGTTACGACCGCTTGGAAGGCGGCACGCGCGCCAATGTCGGGCTGCGCTATTCCGGCGCCTATGACAATGGCTGGAGCACCAACGCGCTATTCGGCCAATCCTACCAGCTTGACGGCCAGAACTCCTTCGACGCGCCGGACCTGGTCAACGTCGGCGAAGATTCGGGCCTGGAGACCGCGAGCTCCGATTATGTCGGCCTTGTCGGCTTCAACAGCCCCGGCGGGCTTTCCGGCTCGGTCAGCGGCCGCTTCGACGAGCAGAGCTTCGAGATTCGCCGCGCCGAGGTGAAGGCAGCCTATTCCGGCCTGCCGATTTCGTTCAGCGCCAAATACGCCTTCATCCAGGCTCAGCCGCTCTATGGTTTTACGACCGATCGTCACGAGGTCACGCTCGGCGCCTCGGCGCAACTTGCCGAGAACTGGCGTGTCTTCGGTACCGGCACCTACGATCTCGAGCAAAGCGTCCTGGTCAAGGACGGGGTCGGCTTTGCCTATAGTGATGATTGCTTCACCTACTTGATGACATTCTCGGAATCCCGCGACCTGAGCAGCAAGGAAGTGTCGCAGAATATCGGTTTCAACCTGTCGTTTCGCACGCTCGGCGATTTCGGCTCGACGCAAAGCTCCTTCAACACTGTCCAGTAGCAGACCACTGGCCAATAACGGACGGGCGGAACGGGCGGCCGGCCAACGCACCAGCCCGAAAAATTCAAAGTGTCTTGAGCATACGTCGTGCGTCAAAGTGGACGCACATCGCAGCTAACGACATCGTTTCGCCGCATAGGGCAGGCACGGGTTCCAGTTCCCTCAAAATGCGATAAAATTGGGCCGCAACCGAGATAGGATTGGGATGCTTTCGATGAGGAAATACCTCTTTTCGGCAGGGTTCGCGCTGCTGGTGGCGGCGACCTCAGCCTCGATCACCATGATGACGCCGCCGGCTTTCGCCAGCCAGATCAAATACGTCGTCAACAACGTACCGATCACCACTGGCGACATCCAGCATCGGGCTGCCTTCCTGCGCCTGCAGCGCAAGAAGGGCAATGCCGCCGAGGAAATGATCGAGCAGACGCTGCGCGTCGCCGAAGCCAAGCGTCTCGGCATCCGCATCAGCGACGCCCAGGTCGAGGCTGCCTATCAGCGTTTTGCCACGACCAACAAGATGCAGCTCAAGCAACTCGATGGCGTCATGGCGCAATCCGGCGTCGGCAAGGAGCATTTCAAGGAGTTCATCCGCTCCCAGATGGCCTGGAACCAGGCGCTGACCGCGCGCCATCGCTCAGAGAGCGGCGGCTCCGTGAGTGAGCAGGACGCAGTCAGGCGCATGCTCGACAAGGGCGGCAACAAGCCGACCGCCATGGAGTACATGCTGCAGCAGGTCATTTTCGTCGTACCGGCGGCCGAGCGCAGCGCGACGCTGTCCAAGCGCAAGCGCGAGGCCGACGCCATGCGCGCCCGCTTCAACGGCTGCAACACCTCGCGCGAATTCGCCAAGGGCCTGATCGACGTCACCGTTCGCGATCTCGGCCGGATACTGGCGCCGCAATTGCCGCCGGACTGGGCCGACCAGATCAAGGCCACCAAGGTCGGCGGCGCCACCCCCACGCGCGAAACAGACCGTGGCGTCGAGTTCATCGGCATCTGCTCGTCGCGCGAAGTGTCCGACGACAAGGCCGCCCAGATGGTGTTCCAGAGCGAAGGCTCGAGTGGCAAGGGCGCCGACGAACTCTCCACGAAATATGTCGAGGAGTTGCGGAAGAAAGCCCGCATCGTCGAGCGCTGAAGCCGCCAGAGGCAGCGCTGGCGCTGAGCGCCGGCGATCCATCCGGCGTCGGGCCGGAAATCGCCATTGCCGCCTGGCAGGCGCGTGACAGCGCTGGTGTGCCGCCCTTCTACCTTATAGCCGATCCGGCGCTGATTGCCGCACGGGCGCGCCTGCTCGGCGCCGATGTGCCAATCACGGAGACAGTGCCAGCCGAAGCGGAGCGCGTCTTTGAGCGCGCCCTGCCAGTCCTGCCGCTTGCCGCCCGCTTCGTCGACGACCCCGGCCGGCCGGACCCGGCCAACGCCGCCGGCATCATCGAGGCCATCGACCGCGCTGTTGACGACTGCCTTGGCGGTCGCGCGGCGGCGGTCGTTACGTGCCCGATCGCCAAGAAGCCGCTCTACGATGCCGGCTTCCGTTTTCCCGGTCACACTGAGTATCTGGCGCATCTGGCGACGCTCTACACCGGCGCACAAGCAATGCCGGTGATGATGCTTGCCGGTCCCGAGTTGCGCACGGTTCCGGTCACCATCCACATTGCGCTGCGCGAGGTGCCGGAAGCGCTGACGACGGAATTGATCGTCGCGACCGCCCGCATCACCGCCGCCGACCTCGAATACCGCTTCGGCATTGCCAAGCCGCGGCTTGCCGTTGCCGGCCTCAATCCGCATGCCGGCGAAGGCGGCGCGATGGGCGCCGAGGACGAGCGCATCATCCGCCCGGCGATCGAAAGGCTGAGGGCGGAGGGCATCGACGCTTTCGGGCCGCTGCCGGCCGACACGCTGTTCCACGCCCGCGCCCGAGCCGGCTACGATGTGGCGCTGTGCATGTATCACGATCAGGCGCTGATCCCGGCCAAGGCACTGGCGTTCGACGAGGCGGTCAACGTTACGCTCGGCCTACCCTTCATCCGCACTCCACCGGATCACGGCACCGCTTTCGATATCGCCGGCAAGGGCATAGCCCGGACCGACAGCCTGATCGCGGCGCTCAGGCTCGCCCGCAGGCTTGCCGACATCGGGGCGAAGGCTGCCGCCGCATGAGGCTTTGCATGAGAGCGGTCGCATGAGCATCGACGGGCTGCCGCCGTTACGCGCGGTGATCGAACGCCATGGGTTGCAGGCAAAAAAGGCGCTCGGCCAGAATTTCCTGCTCGACCTCAACCTTACCGGCAAGGTCGCGCGTGCCGCCGGCGACCTGACCGACGCCACGGTAATCGAGGTCGGTCCGGGTCCAGGTGGCCTGACCCGGGCGCTGCTGTCCCACGGCGCGGCTCGGGTCATCGCCATCGAGCGCGACGAGCGCTGCCTGGCAGCGCTCGCGGAGGTGTCAGATCACTATCCGGGCCGTTTGGAAATCATTGCCGGCGACGCGTTGAAGACGGATTTTGCAGCGCTTGCCGAAGGCGCACATGGAGGCAATGGATCTGTGAGGATCGTCGCCAACCTGCCCTACAATATCGGCACCGAACTTTTGATACGCTGGCTGACCGTCGCCGAGTGGCCGCCCTTTTACGCATCGATGACGCTTATGTTCCAGCGCGAGGTGGCCGAGCGCATCGTCGCCCGCCCCGGCAGCGATGCCTATGGCCGGCTGGGCGTGCTGGCAGGCTGGCGGACGGAGGCAAAAATCGCTTTCGACGTGCCGCCGCAAGCCTTCACGCCGCCGCCCAAGGTGGTGTCGTCGGTGGTGCATCTGGTGCCGCGGGCAAATCCGCTGGCCGCCGAAGTCAAGAAGCTCGGCCGCGTTACCGAAGCGGCCTTCGGCCAGCGCCGCAAAATGCTGCGGCAGAGCGTCAAGAGCCTCGGCGGCGAAGCCCTGCTCACCCGCGCCGGCATCGATCCGACGCGGCGGGCGGAAACCTTGAGCGTCGAGGAATTCGTGCGACTGACCAACGCGGTGTGATTGCGCCGGCCCCTAGTCCGTCTTCTCGTCGAGCAGCCCCGAGACGAAATCGAACAGCCCGGGCCGGCGGTCGCGTCTGAGCCGCTCGGCGATGACTATGCCGCGTACCTCGGCGAAGGCACGGTCGAGATCGTCGTTGATGATGACGAAATCATATTCTTTCCAGTGCTCGATCTCGTTGCGAGCGTTCTTCAGACGCGTCTCGATCACCGATTCCTGGTCCTCGGCGCGGCGCTTCAGCCGCGCCTTCAACTCTTTCATCGAGGGCGGCAGGATGAAGATCGAGACGATGTCGGCGCGCATCTTCTCCTTGAGCTGCTGGGCGCCCTGCCAGTCGATGTCGAACAACATGTCGCGGCCCTGTGCCAGCGCCAGTTCGGCCGGCTCCCGCGGCGTGGCATAGCAATTGCCATGCACTTCGGCCCATTCAAGCAGTTCGTCCGAATCGCGCAGCCGCTCGAACTCACGCATAGTGCGGAAATGATAGTGGACGCCTTCGATCTCGCTGCCGCGGCGCGGCCGCGTGGTGACGGAGACCGACAGTTCGAGACTGGAATCGCTCTCCAGAAGATTGCGCGCGATCGTCGACTTGCCGGCGCCGGACGGCGACGACAGCACCAGCATCAAACCCCGCCGGCGAATGCGGGAACCCAAATCCCTGGCAACCATAGGCTCCTTGGCGACCATCAGGGTTACTCCAGATTCTGGACCTGTTCGCGAAACTGGTCGACGACCGCCTTCAGCTCCAGCCCTATGGCGGTGATCGCAGCGGCGTTCGACTTCGAACACAGCGTATTCGATTCGCGGTTGAATTCCTGCGCCAGAAAGTCGAGCTTGCGGCCGATGGCGCCGCCGCCTGCCAGCAGCACCCGGCCGGATGCCACATGTGTCTTCAGCCGGTCGATCTCCTCGCGGATGTCGGCCTTGGTGGCCAGGAACGCCGCTTCCATATGCAACCGACTGGCGTCGAGATTGGCGGAGGCATCCATCAGCAGCCGCACCTGCTCGGTAATCCGTTCGCGGATCACCGCCGGCTCGCGCGACGGATCGGCCTCGGCGCGCAGTGTCAGCGCTTCGATAGCGGCGATATGACCGGACAGCAGCGAGCGCAGGGCGGTGCCCTCGCCCTGGCGTGCCTGCTCCAGCCCGCCCAGCGCCACTTCGAGCGCCGAGAGTATCGCGCTGTCGAGCGCCGCCCGCGCCTCTTCGGTTTCGACGGTTTCGGGGATGTCGAGCACGCCGCGCAGCGAAAGCAGCCCGTCGGCTGTCGCAGGCGCTGCGCCGAACATCTCCTGCAGCCGCTTGGCCAGCTCCGCCAAATCTCTCAGGAAGGCCTCGTTGACCACTGGCTGCGCCTGCTGGCCGGCTGCGCGGCCGACGGTCAGCGTTGCCTGGAAATTGCCCCGCGCAAAGCGCTTCTGCACCGTCTGCCTGACGGCCGGCTCAAGCCGCTCGAGGCCTTGCGGCAGCCGCAGCCTGACCTCGACGCTCTTGCCGTTGACCGACTTGACCTCCCAGGCGATCGACGTGCCGTCATGTTCGGCGACGGCCCGTGCAAAACCGGTCATGCTCTGCAAATTCATGATGCCCTTGCTTCCCCCTGGCGCATGATCCCGGAAGCGGTTCCGGGCCAGATCGTGCGCGGCTTCAAAATCCGGAGCGCCTGTTCGCGTCGAATCGGACGCAGGGCGCTCCTGATGACAAAATCAGCACGTCCCCGGCCGTCAGACGAATCGGAGGGACGACTTCACAACCGTCCGGCGCTACTGCGCCGCCGCTCCGGCGTCGCCATCGCCGTCGTCAACCGGCGCGTCGGTCTGACCTTCCACCTTGGCGGCGTCGGCCTTGGCAGCACCGGCCTTGGCGGCTTCATCGGCCAGTTCCTTCTGCAGCGCCCGGTAGCGGGCGACGTTCTCGTTGTGCTCGGCCAGCGTCGGGGCAAAGACGTGACCGCCGGTGCCGTCGGCAACGAAATACAGGTCGTCGGTCTTCGACGGATTGGCGACGGCTTCCAGTGCCGCACGGCCAGGATTGGCGATCGGCGTCGGCGGCAAGCCGTTGATCAGATAAGTGTTGTAGGGCGTCGGCTTCTTGATGTCAGACTGATAAATCGGGCGGTCGGCGGGTTTGCCCTTGCCGCCGAACAGGCCGTAGATAATGGTCGGATCGGACTGCAGCCGCATGCCCTTGGCCAACCGGTTGAGGAAGACGGCAGCGACCCGCGAGCGTTCGTCGCCCTTGCCCGTCTCTTTCTCGACGATCGAAGCCAGGGTGACGAAGTCTTCGACACTGGCCAGAGGCAGATCGGAGGCGCGCCGCTGCCAGACTTCCTCGACAAGCTTCTTCTGGTCCGCCAAAAGCTTTTCGACCATCTGCTGGCGTGTCGCGCCGCGGGTGAAACGCAGCGTGTCGGTAGCAAGGCTGCCCTCGGGTGGAATGGTCCCCGGCATATCGCCATCGAGCGCTGCCTGATCGGCGATGCGCTGCAGCGCCTGCTCGACCGTCAGCCCCTCGGGGACGGTCAGCGAATACATCACCGACTTGCCGCTCTTCAGCAACTCCATGATGTCGCGCATCGAGGCCTGCGGCTTGATCTCGTATTCGCCGGCTTTCAGGGCGGAATCATTGCCAAAAGCGCGCACGCCAAGGCGGAAGATGCGCGCGTCGCTGATCAGTCCGCGCCGCTCGAGCTGCTCTGCAATCTCCTGGACGCCGGTGTTCGGCTTGACCAGGAAGGTGTCGGCATTGGCCGAAGGGCCGGGCTCGTTGAATTCCTGCTTGCCGAAATACAAGGCAAAGCCAGCCGCCAGAACCATCAGCATCACCAGGGAGATGACGAAGTTCATGAACACCACGAACTGGCTGCGCGAGGCGCGCGAGCGCTTGGGCGGCGGCGTGCCGGCTTCAGGCCGCAATGCCTCGCTGGCCGTTTTCGGCACGATCGGGCCCGACGGTGCGGACCGTTGCCCGAATTGCCCGTTGTCCGCCGAATTTGTGCTCATGGCGCCCTACCGTTTGACCTTGCAACGAATCCCCTTGGGCACAGTAGGGGCGAATATGGCAAAATTGACGACACGCATAGACCGTGCCGGTCGGCGGACCGGTCAGCCATTGTAGCGCTGGAAGACCAGCGAGGCGTTGGTGCCGCCGAAGCCGAAGGAATTGGACAGCGCCACATCGATTTGGCGGGCGCGCGGCGTGTGCGGCACCAGGTCGATCGCCGTTTCGCGCTCCGGGTTGTCGAGATTGATGGTGGCCGGCGCGATGTTGTCGCGAATGGCGAGGATCGAATAAATCGCCTCGGCGGCGCCCGCCGCACCCAGAAGGTGGCCTATCGACGACTTGGTCGACGACATCGATATTTTCGACGCGGCGTTGCCGACCAGCCGCTCGACGGCGCCCAGCTCGATCGTGTCGGCCATGGTCGAGGTGCCGTGCGCATTGATGTAGTCGACGTCTGCGGGCGTCAGCTTGGCCCGGTTCAGCGCCGCCACCATGCAACGGAAGGCGCCGTCACCATCTTCGGCCGGCGCGGTGATGTGATAGGCATCGCCGGTCAAGCCGTAACCGGTGACCTCGGCATAGATCTTGGCGCCGCGCGCCTTGGCGTGTTCCAGTTCCTCCAGAATGACGACGCCGGCGCCCTCGCCCATGACGAAGCCGTCGCGGTCGCGGTCATAGGGACGCGAGGCCGTTTCCGGAGCGTCGTTGCGGTCGGTCGACAGCGCCCGGCAAGCGGCGAAGCCGGCGATCGACAGCCGCGTCACCGGCGCTTCCGTGCCGCCTGCGACCATCACGTCGGCATCGCCCCACATGATCAGCCGGGCGGCATCGCCGATGGCGTGCGCACCGGTGGAGCAAGCGGTGACGACGGCGTGGTTGGGGCCTTTCAGCCCATGCCGGATCGAAACCTGGCCGGATACAAGATTGATGATCTGGCCGGGGATGAAGAACGGGCTGATGCGGCGCGGACCGCGCTCCTTCAGGATCATCGCATTCTCGGCGATGCCTTCGATGCCGCCGATGCCGGAGCCGATCAGCACGCCGGTGGCGCACTGCTCTTCATGCGTCTTCGGCGCCCACCCCGAATCCTTCAGCGCCTCGTCGGCGGCCGCGATCCCGTAGAGGATGAAGTCGCCGATCTTGCGCAGTTCCTTCGGCTCGAGAACGGTCTCGGGATTGAAGGTGGCATTCTCACCATTGCCGCGCGGGATGACGTGGGCGACCTTGCAGGCAAGATCCTCCACCTCGAACTCGGTGATGCGCTTGGCTGCGCTGCGGCCGGTCAGAAGTTCCTTCCAGCCATGCTCAAAGCCTACGCCGAACGGCGAAAGCAGCCCAAGGCCCGTGACGACGACACGCCTCATCGCAGGTCCTCCTCGGTGATGACTGCAAATAGCGTCAGGCCGAAGCCTTGTCGATGTATTTCACCGCATCGCCGACAGTCAGGATGGTTTCGGCCGCATCGTCCGGGATCTCGACGCCGAATTCTTCTTCGAACGCCATGACGAGTTCGACCGTGTCGAGACTGTCCGCGCCCAGATCATCGATGAAGCTCGCCTGCTCCGTCACCTTGTCGGCATCGACGCCAAGGTGCTCGATAACGATCTTCTTGACGCGCTCTGCGGTGTCACTCATTTGGGCATCCTCGTCTTTTGTTTGTCTGTCTTCGTTAGCGGGCAGAATGCCGCTAATCAAGCTGAAAGATGGTCCTGTCGGAAACGCAACGGCACCGGACCGGTTTTTGCCCGAACCGCCGGGTTGCGGGCCGCATTACACGAAAATCGGCCGGGCTCCAAGGCGAAAAGGGGTGTTTTCCCGCAACTGTCAAATCATCGCCATGCCGCCATTGACGTGAATGGTCTGGCCGGTGACATAGGCCGCTTCGTTGGAAGCCAGGTAGGCGACGGCGGAGGCGACTTCGGCGCTGGTGCCCATGCGCCGTGTCGGAATCGCCGCCATGATCGCCTCTTTCTGCTTGTCGTTGAGCTTGTCGGTCATCGCCGATTCGATGAAGCCCGGGGCGACGCAGTTGACGGTGATGTTGCGCGTGGCGATCTCCTGCGCCAGCGACTTGGAAAAGCCGATCATGCCGGCCTTGGAGGCGCAGTAGTTGGTTTGGCCGGGATTGCCGGTGACGCCAACCACAGAGGTGATGTTGATGATGCGGCCATGCCGGCGCCGCATCATTGGATGGGTGAGTTCGCGGGTCAGCCGGAACACGGCGGTCAGGTTGACCTCGAGCACCGAATCCCAGTCGGCGTCCGCCATGCGCACGAACAGCCCGTCCTTGGTGATGCCGGCATTGTTGACGAGAATGTCGACGCCTTCGAGGTCGGCCTCGGCCTTCTGGCCGAGCGCCTTGACCTCGTCGCGATTGGAAAGGTTCGCCGGGAACAGCTTGACCCGGTCGCCGAGCTCGGCCGCCAGCGTTTCCAGCTTCTCGACGCGGGTGCCGTGCAGGCCGACGACAGCGCCCTGCGCATGCAGCACCCTGGCGATCGCCTCGCCGATGCCTCCCGATGCGCCTGTGACGAGCGCCTTGCGGCCGGTCAATTCGAACATGTCTTTGATCCTCTTCCAAATCGGACAGGCCGGCGAATGTGGCTACCTGTAGACATCACTGCGGTGGCCTATTGTAACCACCAGAATGACGAGCCGCTTGTCCTGCACATCGCAGATAATTCGATAATCCCCAACCCGGTACCTCCAAAAAGTCGCTAACGGTCCCTTCAGCGGCTTGCCGGCTTCACGCGGATTGTCGAGGGCGGCAATACGGTTCTCGATGAAGTCGCGGAGCCGGTGACGTGTCTGCGGATCCAGTTTTTCAATAAATTTGCGCGCCGAACGGGCATATTCAAGCGTCCAGGCCACGCCAGAAGTCCTCGGCTGTCATGACGTCCTCCTCGCCACTTCTGATCCGCTCCAGCACTTCGGCCGCGAGGTAATAGTCTTCCACGTCCTCAAGACCGCGCTCGATGAGCTCGCGCAGATAATAAGCTTTACTGCGGCCAGTCCTGGCCGCGAGAAAATCCAGACGCTCTTCGATTTCGGGGGCAAGTCGGATTGATGTCGGCATTCCGATCTCCTGTGAATACATGTATTCACATATCCCGACGAGGCTAAGAATTCAAGCGCCCGCATCAGCCGGACGCGCATGGTTCAATCGAGCGCCGCCAGCGCCGCCTCGACATCGGCCGGCGTGCCGACCGCACCGGTGGCGATGTCGCGGTTGATGCGCCGCGCCAGTCCCGACAACACCTTGCCGGCGCCCACCTCGTACAGCGTCGCGATGCCGTGGGCGCCAAACCATTCCACCGTTTCGCGCCAGCGCACGCGCCCCGTCACCTGTTCGACCAGGCGGTGGGCGATTGCATCCGGATCGCTGGACGGCGTGACCGACACGTTGGAAACCACGGGTACGAACGGCGCGTTCTTCGTCACGCCGGCCAGCGCCTCGCGCATGACCTCGGCCGCCGGTGCCATCAGCGCCGAATGGAAGGGCGCCGAGACCTGCAGCATCAGCACCCGCTTGGCGCCCTTTTCCGTGCACAGCTTCGCCGCCTGCTCGACGGCCGCCCTGGCGCCGGAGATCACCAGCTGGCCACCGCCATTGTCGTTCGCGATCTGGCAAATCGACTCTTTGGCCGCTTCAGCGCAGGCGGCTTCGACATCGGCCTGTTCCAGCCCGATGATCGCCGCCATCGCGCCCTCGCCGGCCGGCACAGCCGCCTGCATGGCATTGCCGCGGATACGCAAGAGCCGGGCGGCATCGGCGACCGAAACGAAACCGGCGGCGGCAAGTGCCGAATATTCGCCGAGCGAATGGCCGGCGACATAGGCGACCTTGTGCTTCAGCGAGACGCCGCGCGATTCCAGCGCCCGGATGGCGGCGAGCGACACAGCCATCAGCGCCGGCTGGGCATTGGCGGTCAGCGTCAGCCTCTCTTCCGGCCCTTCCCAGATCAGCTTCGACAGGTTTTCGCCGAGCGCGTCGTCGACCTCTTCGAAGATCTTCCGCGATTCCGGAAAGGCGTCGGCGAGGTCCCTGCCCATGCCGACAGCCTGGCTGCCCTGTCCCGGAAAGGTGAATGCGACGGCCATGCGTGCCTCCCAGCGGCTGATTTTTCCTGCCTGTGACGCAAGGCGGGCGGGCAAGTCAAGTCCGCTAGCACCCCGACCCGGGCCGCTCCGGCTCGGTATCGCTGGCCGAGTACCTGTTCCAAAAGGCTTTTTTTCGATCACTCATGATGAAAATCGCTCACGATTCGTTTGCTGGCTCTTCTTATTTCAGCCACAGACGCTAGCTTTTCGTGACATATCGATGACAGCTCAATGACACTTTTGTGTATGGTCGGGGGAATTGTAAGTTGGCAAGGATCAAGAAAGGCGTTGGCAAATCCGCGCCGCAGTTTCTGGAAGGCGATCCGGCCACCGGCTATCTGCCAGGCCGGAAATGGCCTGTTATCCGCTATGGCCTCGTCAGCCTTCTCGTCGCCACCATCCTGGTTTTTGCCATCGAACTGATCGTGCGCGGCGACTTTGCCGGCACCGTCGGCTTCTTCCTGCAGCCCTTCAAGCCGGGCTGGACCACCATCATCATCTTCGCGCTGATCCTGATCGGCCTCGATGCCGTGCTCGGCCGCAGCCACCAGAGCCTGATGATCGTCGCGCCGCTGACGCTGGCGCTGGCCTTTGTCGGCCACCAGAAATCGCTCTATCTCGGCGATCCGCTCTATCCGACCGATTTCCTCTATTCACGTCAGATCGTGGCGCTGATGCCGCTGCTGGTGCGCGAACGTCCGGGAACCGCCATCGCTCTGGCGGTCGGCATCGTCGGCAGCCTCTCGCTGCTCGTTTATGGCTGGCGGCTGTGGCGCCGCCGCGTACCGGCGCTCGGTCGCAAGGGGCGCCTGGCCCGGCTGACGCTGACCGTGCCGCTGCTCGCCTTCTTCGTGTCGATCATGGATTACGCGACGTTCTCGTGGACCCGCGACCGGCTGCAAATCATCCCGATCATGTGGGACCAGAAGGAAAATTACGCCTCCAACGGCTTCGCACTGGCCTTCGCCCTCAACGTGCCGATGGCCCATGTTCCCGCGCCTGCCGGCTACTCCGACAAGGCAATCGCGGCGATCGAAAGACCTGATGTGAAGGCATCGGTGCCGGCCGAGAAGCCAGACATCATCATCGTCATGAGCGAATCCTTCTGGGATCCGACCGAACTGCCCGGCGTCACCATCACGCCCGATCCGATTCCCAATGTGCGGGCGCTGCGCTCCGGTCACGTGTTCTCGCCCGAATTCGGCGGCATGACCGCCAATGTCGAGTTCGAGGCGCTGACCGGCTTTTCCAACGCCTTCCTGCCGGCCGGCAGCATCCCCTACCAGCAATATGTCCGCGCGCCGGTGCCGTCGATGGCGACGTTCCTGAAGAGCCAGGGCTATGAGACGCGCGCCATCCATCCGGGCACAAGCTGGTTCTGGAACCGAACGCCGGTCTATGCCGATTTCGGCTTCGATGACTTCAAGTCCGAAGAAAACATGCCATATCTCGAAAAGCGCGGGCCGCTGACGTCGGACGCGGCGATGACCGACGAGATCATCCGCGAAGCCGACGCCACGGACGATCCGTTCTTCTACTTCGCCGTCAGCCTGCAAAACCACGGACCCTACGAACCGAATCGCTATTACAATCCGACCCACAGGGTGCAGGCTCCGACCAGCCAGTGGGCAAAGGATTCGCTGCTGAGCTTCACGGAAGGCGCATCCGACGCCGACAAGAGCCTCGAGCGCCTCATCGAATGGGCGAAGAACCGGCGGCGACCGACGGTCATCGCCTTCTTCGGCGACCATCTGCCGCCGCTCGGTCCGGTCTATGTCGAGACCGGCTTCCTTAGGGATAACGTCGCGCCACGCAAGGGGCCGCCCGACCAGATGCTGCTGCATCACCGAACACCGCTGATCGTATGGTCCAACCGCACCGGTCCGGTCGCGGACATGGGCACTGTCAGTCCAGCCTTTCTGCCCTACCATGTCCTGACCACGGCCGGGATCAGCCACCCCTATTACACCGGCTTCCTCGGCCAGATGCGCGAGCGCTACAGCGTCGTCGACCGCAATTTGTTATTGACGCCGACGGGCGAGGACACGCCCGACTGGGCGCGCAAGAAGCAAATCGACCCGGCGATTCGCGATTTCCGCCTGCTGCAATACGACATGATGTTCGGCAAGCGCCGTGCAGCGCCCGATTTCTTCCCGGAGACGATGAACAAGCGGGTCCCGCATACAAGCTGAAGATGCGCGACATGTCGTCCTGAGCGCGGCGGTTTTTCGGCTCGCCCTTGTCTTGCGGCCAAATTCCTGTATAGACGCCCGCAATCTGCCGGTCCTTGCTGGGGGCTGAACGGAGGGCCGGAGGTTTTTCGAAACCTTCGTGTGGAGCCAGAAGCGCTTCCGCCTCCCGTGTCTCCGCTCTCGACCGTCTCGTCATGCTCCTTTCTTCCCCGCCCCGCCAGGGATCGCCGGGTCAGAGAAGTTGCAGAGGCTTTTGCCGCCGGGACCGGGAGAGAAACGAAGAAAGGCAAAGAACAATATGGCTCTTTACGAACATGTGTTTCTTGCCCGGCAGGACCTCTCGCAGCAGCAGGTCGATGCGCTTGTCGAACAGTACAAGGGCGTCATCTCCGCGAATGGCGGGTCCGTCGGCCGGGTCGAGAACTGGGGACTGAAGTCCCTCACCTACCGGGTCAACAAGAACCGGAAGGCATACTATACGCTGATGGACATCACCTGCCCGCCGGCCGCGCTCAACGAGATGGAGCGCCAGATGGGCCTGTCCGAGGATGTGCTGCGTTTCCTCACCATCAAGGTCGATGCGCATGAGGAAGGCCCGTCGGCAATGATGCAGAAGCGCGAAGAGCGCTCGGAACGCGGCGGCTTCGGCGACCGTGACCGTGGCCCGCGCTCGTTCGGCGACCGCGATCGCGGCGACCGTGGCGATCGCCCGCCACGCAGCTTCGGTGGCGATGGTGCAGACCGTGGCCCGCGCCGTCCGCGCGAAGCTGTTGAAGGGGGTGCAGAATAATGGTCGACATCAACCAGATCCCGACCCGGCGCCCGTTTCATCGCCGCCGCAAGACCTGTCCGTTCTCCGGCGCCAACGCGCCCAAGATCGACTACAAGGACGTGCGTCTTCTGCAGCGCTATATTTCCGAGCGCGGCAAGATCGTGCCGTCGCGCATCACCGCCGTCAGCCAGAAGAAGCAGCGCGAACTCGCCAAGGCGATCAAGCGCGCCCGCTTCCTCGGCCTGCTGCCCTACGTGGTTCGCTGACACTGATTAGTTGACCATGATCTTATCCGAAAACCGGTTTCCACTTTTCGGGATCATGGACAACACTGACTAGTGGACCATGATCTTTTCCGAAAACCGGTTTCCACTTTTCGGGATCATGGGCTAGCCAGCGGGCGGTTCGCCGCCCGCTTTTCCCACGGCGACGGGCGCCGCAGGGTTGCCATCAAATCCCGGGTTGAGGTGAAGGCCTCTAACTGCCGCGACAGGCAGGACAGCGACATCGGCGGCGACGCCCTCAGCTTCCTGACCTGTTCCAGACAATTCGGCGTCGATGCCAGTGATTTGGCGCCCCAAACGAAGGAACAAAACCATGGAAGTCATTCTTCTCGAACGCGTTTCCCGCCTCGGCCAGATGGGCGATACCGTCAAGGTCAAGGATGGATTCGCCCGCAACTTCCTGCTGCCGCAGGGCAAGGCGCTGCGCGCCAACGAAGCCAACAAGAAGAAATTCGAAGGCCAGCGCGCCCAGCTCGAAGCCCGCAACCTCGAGCGCAAGTCCGAGGCGATGCAGATTTCGGAGAAGCTGGACGGCAAGAGCTTCATCGCCGTGCGTTCGGCCGGCGAAACCGGCCAGCTCTACGGCTCGGTGTCGACCCGCGACATCGCCGAGTTGCTGACGGCGGAAGGTTTCTCGGTCAACCGCAACCAGATCCTGCTCAACCAGCCGATCAAGACCATCGGCCTGACCAATGTGGCGATCGCGCTGCATCCGGAAGTCGAGGTCACCATCACGCTCAACATCGCCCGCACGGCCGACGAAGCCGAGCGCCAGGCCAAGGGCGAGATGCTGACCACAGCCGAAGCCATCTATGGCGACGACATCAACGACAATGCGCGCCCGGACAACTTCTTCGATCCCAATGCCGAGTTCGAAGGCGGCGAAGACAACGGCTGATTGCACGTCACAAGGCGTCAGAGCGGCGCTTTAAAACGTATCGTCGGCTTCCAGTCATTTCTGGACCAACGCCCGGGCGCCTCGCCCGGGCTTTTTTGTGCCAAACGGAACTTTTCGACCCCCTATATCTTGATGCAGACTATAGCGCCGCGCGTCGTTTGGACGCGCAAAGGACGCTGCAGGACTTTGGTTCGGCGCATGATCCTTTCCGAAATCGATTTCGATTGTCGGGTCATGCGCCGAGACAGCGTGTCTGACCGAGAGGGGACATTTGTTCATGAATATTCTGCTGAAACGCATTCTCGACCGCCTGGTGCGCACCGGCAATCTCAAGGTCACCGGACCGAAAGGCCTCTCGGTGACTTTCGGTGACGGCAGCGGCGATCTGGTGCACATGCACATCAAGACCACGCATGCCGAGCGCGCCATCAGCTTCGATCCGATGCTGGCGGTGCCGGAAGCCTATATGGACGGTGAGCTCGATATACTCGAGGGCGGCGTGCTGGGGGTAATGCGCATCGCCTTCCAGAACATGGACAGCGGCGGCATCGATGCCACCTGGTCGAAGGCGATTGAAGGCCTGCGTCACGCCTTCCGCCGCCTGCAGCAGATCAACACGGCGGCGCGAGCGCGCCGCAACGTGCAGCGCCATTATGATCTGTCAGGCGACCTCTACAGACTCTTCCTCGACGAGGACATGCAGTATTCCTGCGCCTACTTCGAGCAGCCGGACATGACGCTCGACGAGGCGCAGGCAGCCAAGAAGCGCCACATTGCCGCCAAGCTCAGGCTGAAGGCCGGCCAGACGGTGCTGGACATCGGCTCCGGCTGGGGTGGGCTCGGTCTCTATCTCGCCAAGTCCTTCGACGTCGACGTGCAAGGCGTGACGTTGTCGACCGAGCAGCATGGCGTCGCCACCGACCGCGCCCATGCGCAAGGCCTGGAAAACCGCGTGCATTTCGAAGTGAGGGATTACCGCGAGCTCAACGAGCGCTTCGACCGCGTCGTCTCGGTCGGCATGTTCGAGCATGTCGGCGTCAACCACTACCGCACCTTCTTCGACAAATCGGCGACGCTCTTGAAGCCGGACGGCGTCATGCTGCTGCACACGATCGGCCGCTCCGGCGCGCCGTGGGCAACCAGCGCCTTCATCCGCAAATACATTTTCCCGGGCGGCTACGTCCCCTCGCTCTCGGAAGTGATGCCGGCGATCGAAAAGTCGGGCCTCATCGTCACCGACATCGAAGTCCTGCGGCTACATTATGCCGAGACGCTGAGACATTGGAGCCAGCGCTTTGCCGCCAACCGCGACAAGGCCAAGGCGATCTATGACGAACGGTTTTGCCGCATGTGGGAGTTCTATCTGGCAGCCTCGGAAGCCGCTTTCCGCTGGCAGGATCTGGTGGTCTTCCAAATCCAGATCGCCAAGAAGAACGACACGCTGCCGATGTCTCGTGACTATATGGCCAAATGCGAGAAGGCGTTGCAGCTGCGCGACATGGGGCATCGTCCAAAAGCCCCTACCGCCAAGCCCGCCCGGCGCCGCAAGGTGGCGGATATGGAATAGCCGGCGATCACGCCATTGCCGCTTGCCATTGCCGGCCCACACGCTGAAAAAGGTCTCGCCGTCGCCGCGAGACTTTTTTCATGACCTATCTCATCTACATCGTTGCTGCCCTTGCCGAGATCGCCGGCTGCTTTTCGATCTGGGCATGGTGGCGGCTGGAAAAGTCGCCGCTGTGGCTGGCGCCAGGCGTGGTCTCGCTCGCTTTGTTCGGCTTCCTGCTCGCGCTGGTAGACATCAGTGCTGCGGGCCGCGCCTATGCCGCCTATGGCGGCATCTACATCGCCGCCTCGCTCGGATGGCTGTGGCTGGTGGAAGGCGTGCGCCCCGACCGCTGGGACCTTGCCGGTTCCGCGCTCTGCATCGTTGGCGCCTCGGTGATCCTGCTCGCACCTCGGGGTGCCTGAGCTATGGAACTGCCTATCCCGCTTCGACAGGGCGTCGAGCGCCTCCTCGAAAAAGTGCCGCTGCCGACGCTGAAACAAGCGGCAAAAACGCTGTCGGACCGCTATCGCGCCGAACTGCGCGACGGCCGCCTGCATATGGCCGAGGAGATCGCGGTCAAGGCCTATCTGGCGACGCGGCTGCCGGCGACTTATGCCGCTGTCCGTGCCAGTCTCGATGCGCTCAGCGAGGCAAGGCCCGATCATGCACCCAAAACCCTGCTCGACGTCGGCGCCGGCCCCGGGACCGTGCTTTGGGCTGCGCTCGATCTCTGGCCCGACCTCGAGCAGGCGGTGCTGATCGAGGCGAGCGCCGCGGTGCGCCGGGTCGGCGCGGCGCTTGCCGCTGAGGCGATGACGGCCAGGGTCGCCTGGCTGGCCGGCGATGTCAGCCTCGATCTCGCCGATCTCAAGCCGGCCGAGCTGGTCACCTGCGCCTATGTGCTGGACGAGATCGTACCAGCGTCGCTGCCAACACTCATCGACCGGCTCTGGCACCTGACCAACGACACGCTGCTGGTCGTCGAGCCGGGCACGCCGGCCGGATGGCAGCGCATTCTTGCCGTGCGCCGACAGCTGATCGAGGCGGGCGCGCACGTGCTTGCGCCTTGCCCGCATGCGGCTCGCTGCCCGCTCGTGCCGCCCGACTGGTGCCATTTTTCGCGCCGTGTCGCGCGTTCGCGCCTGCACCGGCTGGCCAAGGACGCCGACGTGCCATGGGAGGACGAGAAATTCATCTATGTCGCTGCCTCCCGCCACGCCGTTGCCCCGCCGCAGGCGCGTGTGATCGCACCGCCGAAATCGGGCTCGGGCAAGGTCCTGCTGAAACTTTGCGAAAAGGACGGCAGCGCCGACGAGAAACTGTTCACCAAGCGCGACGGCGAGATGTTCAAGGCAGCGCGGCGGCTCGACTGGGGCGACGCACTGCCGGGGTGATTGGCAGCTATTTTCCTGTTTTGTTCTCGCCCGAGAACGGCTAGGCTCGCCATCTTGATTCGAGTCAATCGAGATTCTTTCCACCGAAAAAACTTGGCTGTGAATCGCGGGCACCGAAGCTGATTGAATGAAGACTGATGCAGATAAGTCATCACCGACCTATCCCGTTACTGATATCGAGAGACCGGCATCGAAATCGGGGACGTAATGGCAGAGGCAGCACGAAAATTCGGCGTGGCGGAAACACCGCTCTATCGCGAGGCACCGAACAACATCGAGGCCGAGCAGGCGCTGCTCGGCGCCATTCTCGTCAACAACGACGCCTTCTACCGCGTGTCGGATTTCCTGAAATCCGGCCATTTTTACGAGCCGCTGCACAGAAAGATCTTTGAGGTCGCCGCCGAACTCATTCGTATGGGCAAGATAGCAACGCCGATCACGCTGAAGACCTTTCTGCCGGCCGACGAGAGGGTCGGCGACATGACGGTTGCGCAATATGTCGTACGGCTGGCCGTCGAGGCGGTCACCGTCGTCAATGCCGCCGACTACGGCCGCGCCATCTATGATCTCGCCACGCGACGCGCCCTGATCACCGTCGGCGAAGACATGGTCAACATCGCCTACGACGCGCCGGTCGACATGTCGCCATCCGAGCAGATCGAGGACGCCGAGCGGCGCCTGTTCGAACTGGCCGAGACCGGCCGCTACGATGGCGGCTTCGAGAGCTTCACCGACGCGGTCAAGACCGCAGTCGACATGGCCAACGCCGCCTATATGCGCGACGGGCACCTGTCGGGCGTCGCCACGGGCCTGCGCGATCTCGACCGCCGCATGGGCGGCCTGCAGCCGTCCGATCTGATCATCATCGCCGGCCGCCCGGGCATGGGCAAGACCTCGCTTGCCACCAACATGGCCTTCAACATCGCCGAAGCCTATGTGCCGGCGCAACAGGCCGACGGTTCGTTCAAGGCGGCAAATGGCGGCGTCGTCGGCTTCTTCTCGCTCGAAATGTCGTCGGAACAGCTCGCCACCCGCATCATTTCCGAACAGACCGAAATCCCGTCGTCGAAAATCCGCCGCGGCGAGATCAGCGAAATGGATTTCGAAAAGCTGGTCGCCTGTTCGCAGACCATGCAGAAGATCCCGCTGTTCATCGACCAGACCGGCGGCATCTCGATCGCCCAGCTGTCGGCACGGGCGCGGCGGCTGAAGCGCCAGCGCGGCCTCGACGTCATCGTCATCGACTATATCCAGCTGATGCAAGGGTCGAGCGCCAAATCTTCGCAGAACCGCGTGCAGGAGATCACCGAGATCACCACCGGCCTGAAGGCGCTGGCCAAGGAGCTTGCCGTGCCGATCATCGCGCTGTCGCAGCTGTCGCGTCAGGTCGAAAGCCGCGACGACAAGCGCCCGCAGCTCTCGGACCTGCGCGAATCGGGTTCGATCGAGCAGGACGCCGACGTGGTGATGTTCGTCTACCGCGAGGAATATTATCTGAAGAACCGCGAGCCGAAGCCCGGCACCGACGAATACATCAAATGGGAACACGAGATGAACGAGATGCGCGGCAAGGCCGAGGTCATCGTCGCCAAGCAGCGCCATGGACCGACCGGCTCGGTCAGCCTCGCCTTCCAGGGCGAGTTCACCCGCTTCTCCGACCTCGCCGAGGAGCATCATATTGCGGAGAGGTTTGAGTAGGCATGGGTAAGCGTTTCAGGTTTTCTGTCCGCCTGACTCTCGTGCTCGTCAGCGCGGCTGTCCTGCCTGACGTCGCTTCAGCTTGTTCAATGCCTGCAAACTGGACGCCACAACGAGCATTTGCTGAGGCGGCCCTGGTGTTCCGAGGCTTGGTGACAGCCACAGAGCTTAGTCCGACAAAGCTTGGAATTGTCGCAGCCGATGAGGGTGATGGTCGGATACTGGTTAACGTTCGCTACGAGACAATGGAGGTGTTCAAGGGCAACCCGGAACCGAATGGTGTGATCTCCACGACCACTCTGATCATGGGAGGATGCGGCGTGCCTGTTCTGGCTGGGCAAAATTTCTTGTTTTACGTCGACGCGATTGATGAGGAGGCGCGAAAAACGCAGCCTGAGTTTGCAGGCCAAACTCAAGGCATGATCTCCATTTACGACACCCAGATGCTGTCGCCCAATCCGCAGTTGCTCGATGAGTCGCTTGCCGAAGTACGCGCTCTCGCCAAGAAACACTGAATTGTATCCGCGCTCGCCAAATCCCGGCCGAAAATGCGGACGTTCTCGATCCGCCTCCCTTCTAAGGTATGCGAGATTTCATGGCTAAATCGCGCGTCCAGTTCATCTGCCAGAATTGCGGTTCGGTGCATCAGCGCTGGGCTGGCAAATGCGATGCCTGCGGCGAGTGGAACACGCTGGTCGAGGAAGGCACGTCCGGCGGCATCGGGTCGGGCCCGGCCAACACCCGCAATGCGCGCAAGGGCCGCGCCGTGGTGCTCACGACCTTGTCCGGCGACATCGAGGACGCGCCACGCATCGTTTCCGGCATCGGCGAACTCGACCGCGCTACCGGCGGCGGTTTCGTGCGCGGCTCGGCCCTGCTGGTCGGCGGCGATCCCGGCATCGGCAAGTCGACGCTGTTGACCCAGGCGGCCGCAGCACTGGCGTCCAAGGGCCACCGCATCGTCTACGTCTCGGGCGAAGAGGCGGTCGCCCAGATCAGGCTGCGTGCGCAGCGGCTCGGCGTCGCCGATACTCCGGTGGAGCTTGCCGCCGAAACCAATGTCGAGGACATCCTCGCCACCATCGCCGACGGCAAGCGGCCGGACCTGGTGATCCTCGATTCGATCCAGACCTTGTGGACCGACATGGCCGATTCGGCACCCGGCACCGTCACCCAGGTGCGTGCCGCCGCCCAGGCGATGATCCGCTATGCCAAATCCACAGGGGCGGCGATCGTGCTTGTCGGCCACGTCACCAAGGAAGGCCAGATCGCCGGGCCGCGCGTCGTCGAGCATATGGTCGACGCGGTGCTTTATTTCGAGGGCGAAGGCGGCCACCACTACCGCATCCTGCGCACGGTCAAGAACCGCTTCGGACCGACCGACGAGATCGGCGTGTTCGAAATGTCTGATATGGGCCTGCGCGAGGTCGCCAATCCATCCGAGCTTTTTCTCGGCGAACGCCATGCGAAAGCGCCGGGCGCCGCCGTTTTCGCCGGCATGGAAGGTACCAGGCCGGTGCTGGTCGAGATCCAGGCGCTGGTGGCGCCGTCGTCGCTGGGCACGCCGCGCCGCGCCGTCGTCGGCTGGGACGGCGCCCGGCTGTCGATGATCCTTGCCGTCCTTGAAGCCCATTGCGGGGTCCGCTTTGGCACGCATGACGTCTATCTCAACGTCGCCGGCGGCTACCGTATCTCGGAGCCGGCCGCCGATCTGGCGGTGGCGGCCGCACTGGTTTCCTCGCTCACCGGTCTTGCCCTTCCCGCCGATTGCGTCTATTTCGGCGAAATCAGCCTTTCGGGCGCCGTGAGGCCGGTTGCGCACGCGCAGCAGCGCCTGAAGGAAGCCGAAAAGCTGGGTTTTGGAAGCGCGGTTCTGCCCTTGGGCAGCGAGGAACTTGCCGGGGGGATAGGGGCCGGCGCTTTCCAGCCCACCGAGCTTGCCGATCTCGTGGCGCGCATAGCCGGCTCACGGCGCAGCCGCGCCGACGAGGAAGAATGACGCGGCTCATGAAGTGGGGCAAAAGACATGCCGATTACGCTGCTTGACGGAATTCTCGTCGGCTTCACCTTGGTCTCGGCGATGCTCGCCATGGTTCGCGGCTTTTCGCGCGAGGTCCTTTCCGTCATCTCCTGGATAGCGGCGGCCGCGGCAGCGTTCTTTTTCTACCAACCGGTCCTGCCTTACGTTCAGCCCTATGTCGACAATGAGAAGATTGCCATGGTGGTGGCCGCCGGCATCGTCTTCATCGTCGCGCTGATCGTCGTCTCCATCATCACCATGAAGCTCGCCGACTGGATCATCGATTCCAGGGTCGGCGCGCTCGACCGCACGCTTGGTTTCCTCTATGGCGCGGCGCGCGGCATCCTGGTCGTCGCGGTGGCCCTGCTGTTCTTCAACTGGCTGGCCGGCCCCAAGGCTCCGGGCTGGGTCGCCGATGCCAAGTCGCGGCCGCTGCTCGAATCGATCGGCGCCAAGCTCGAAAGCCTGCTGCCCGAGGATCCGGAAAACGCGATCCTCAACAGGCTCAATCCGAATCAGCCGGCACCCGAGACCGGCGCCGAGACACCTCCGGCAGCGGATGCACCCGCGGCGGACGCACCGGCGACCGGCGACGATGCTCCGGCGCCCGACGGCAGCGAGACCGACGCACCACCGGCCGACAATGCACCGGCCAATCCGGCGCCGGCAAACTGACGATCATGTGAAGGCCGCAAACTCTACGTTGCTCTCGAGCCGTCATCACACTATATAGCGACTTTAGCGGAGCTGAAGATGGCAGACGCAGACGACGTGCTTTCCGCCGAGGCTGACGATCATTTCCATGACGAATGCGGCGTGTTCGGTATTTTTGGCCGGCAGGACGCTGCGGCTATCGTCACGCTCGGCCTGCATGCGTTGCAGCACCGGGGCCAGGAAGCGGCCGGTATCGTTTCCTATGACGGCACCCAGTTCCATGTCGAACATCATGTCGGCCTGATCGGCGATACGTTCACCAAACAGCGCGTCATCGACAGCCTGCAAGGCAACCGCGCCATCGGCCACACGCGCTACGCCACCACCGGCGGCGCCGGCCAGCGCAACATCCAGCCGTTTTTCGCCGAGCTCGCCGATGGCGGCTTCGCCGTCGCCCACAACGGCAACCTCACCAACGCCATGACGGTGCAGCGCGCGCTTCAGAAACAGGGCGCGATCTTCTCGTCGACCTCCGACACCGAGACACTGCTGCATCTGGTCGCCACCAGCAGGGAACGCGATCTCAACTCGCGCTTCATCGATGCGGTGCGCCAGGTCGAAGGTGCCTTCTCGCTGGTGGCGATGACTTCAAAGAAGATGATCGGCTGCCGCGATCCGCTCGGCATCCGGCCGCTGGTGCTCGGCGATCTCGACGGCGCCTGGATCCTGGCTTCCGAAACCTGCGCGCTCGACATCATCGGCGCGCGTTTCGTGCGCGACCTGAAGCCCGGCGAGATGGTCGTCGTCACCGCCAAGGGCATAGAGAGCCTGTTTCCGTTCGAGCCGCAGAAAACCCGCTTCTGCATCTTCGAATATGTTTATTTCGCGCGTCCGGATTCGTCGGTCGAGGGCCGCAACGTCTACGAGGTACGCAAGCGCATCGGCGCCGAGCTGGCGCTCGAAAGCCCGGTCGAGGCCGACATCGTCGTGCCGGTGCCGGACAGCGGCACTCCGGCGGCGATCGGCTTTTCGCAAGCCGCGGGCATCCCGTTCGAGCTCGGCATTATCCGCAATCACTATGTCGGCCGCACCTTCATCCAGCCCGGCGATTCGATCCGCCACATGGGCGTCAAGCTCAAGCATAACGCCAACCGCCGCATGATCGAAGGCAAGCGCGTGGTGCTGGTCGACGATTCGATCGTGCGCGGTACCACCAGCCAGAAGATCGTGCAGATGGTGCGCGATGCCGGCGCCAAGGAAGTGCACATGCGCATCGCCTCGCCGCCGACGCGCGCTTCCTGTTTCTACGGCGTCGATACGCCGGAGAAGTCGAAGCTGCTGGCGTCGCGCATGTCGGTGGAAGAGATGGCCGAATTCATCCGCGTCGATTCGCTCGGTTTCCTGTCGATCGACGGGCTCTACCGCGCAGTCGGCGAGGCCGGCCGCGACAATGAGCAGCCGCAATTCTGCGACGCCTGCTTCACCGGGCAATATCCGACCCGGCTTGCCGATTTCGAAGGTTCGGACAATGTGCGCACGCTGTCGCTGCTGGCGGCGGGCGGGGCGTAGAATTCCAACTCCGGAGCGAGGTGAGACATGAGCACTCGAAGGGGCTTGTGGAAGAACCTCAGTGATTCATTCTCTTTTGCGAAATCCTTGCTCAAAGATCAGATAGATTCCGAGGTCGATATTGAGACGCCTCTTGGTAGCGGGTTTCTTTTTTGCCAAGTGAGAGAGTCAAGGGAGACCCAAAACAGATACGTCGTCGTCAAAGCTATCGGCGGTGATTCAACAGTTTTTGTTCCTCTTGATGAGAATTCCGCCAAGCAGTTGATTTCCTTCCTTCAGCTGTCGTTCTTAGACCAGCAAGCCAAGAATAACTCATGACCCCTGCCCTCGACCTTTCCGGCCGCGTCGCGGTCGTCACCGGTGCCTCGCGCGGCATCGGCTACTTCATCGCCCTGGAACTTGCCGCCGCCGGCGCACACGTCATCGCCGTTGCCCGCACCGTCGGTGGGCTGGAGGAACTCGACGACCAGATCAAGGCGGCGGGCGGACAAGCCACGCTTGTGCCGCTCGACCTCGCCGACATGGCCGGCATCGACCGGCTGGGCGGCGCCATCCATGAGCGATGGGGCAAGCTCGATATCTTGGTCGCCAATGCGGCGGTGCTCGGCGTCATCTCGCCGATCGGCCATGTCGAGGCCAAGACTTTCGAGAAAGTTATGACCATCAACGTTACCTCGACATGGCGGCTGATCCGCTCGGTCGACCCGTTGCTCAGGCTCTCCGACGCAGGCCGTGCCATCGTGCTTTCCTCCAATGCCGCCCATTCGGCGCGGGCCTTCTGGGCGCCCTACGCGGCGTCGAAGGCGGCAGTCGAGACCATGATGCGTTCCTGGGCGCATGAGACGGAAAACCTGGCCCTCAGGGTCAATGCCGCCGATCCCGGCGCCACCCGCACCGCCATGCGTGCGCAGGCGGTGCCCGGTGAGGATCCGGAGACGCTGCCGCATCCCCAGGAGATCGCCAAACGCATCGTGCCGCTGGCCAGCCCTGCGCTTACGGAAACCGGGCTGATCTTCCAGGCCAAGCACAACCGCTTTGTTGCCTACCGGCAACCGGAGTAGACGCATCGCGCATTTCGACGGACGAATTGCGCCGCCGCCGACGTTATTGGAATGCCAGATTTTCCGAAACGGAGGACCACCATGCGCAGACTGCTTCTCGTCACCGCCGCTGCATCGCTGGCAGCCATCGGCGTCGCATCCTCGCAGGATGCGACGATGAGCTTCTTCGTCACCAGCGTCGGCTCGGGCAAGGGCGCCGATCTCGGCGGCCTCGCGGGCGCCGATGCGCATTGCGCCTCGCTGGCTGAAGCCGCGGGCGTTACGGGCAAGACATGGCACGCCTACCTCTCGACCAGCGACACCGATGCACGCGATCGCATTGGCACGGGACCGTGGTTCAACGCCAAGGGCGTCAAGATCGCCGACGATGTCGCTTCGCTGCATAGCGATGCCAACGCCATCACCAAGCAGACGGCGCTCAACGAAAAGGGCGAAGTGATCAACGGCCGCGGCGACAAGCCCAACCGCCACGACGTGCTGACCGGGTCCAAGCCCGACGGCACGAAAATTGCCGACCAGACCTGCGGCGACTGGACGCTCAGCGGAGCGGAAGGTGCGGCAATGACGGGCCATCACGACCGCACCGGTCTCGACGATTCGGCCGCCGCCAAATCGTGGAATTCCTCGCACGCTTCACGCGGCGGCTGCAGTCAGGAGGCACTGAGGAGCACCGGCGGCGACGGCCTGTTCTACTGCTTTGCCGTGAACTGAGCCGGCCCAACAAATGCAGAACACGCTGGCGTGGCGACCCACCGCGCCAGGCTGCGCTTTCGCCGATCGCCCAGAATTGATAGGATCACCCGACTCCCACAACAAGCGAGGAAATTTCCATGGCTTCGAGCGTAGCGCTGGTCTGGTATCTGGTGATTGCCGGCCCGCAAGGCGGCATGGTGGTGCTGCCCAGCACGTTCGACACTCGCGAACAGTGCGCCTTCGCCGTCACCGAATATCAGAAGCAGCCAACGCCGGCCGGCTGGTCGGTGCAGTGCGTGCCGAGCGCCTCGCCGTTCGCCGACGAGGGCGAAAGCGAGTAGCCGGCGGCGCGCGTTCAGCGCTGAGCGCTGACCGTCAGTTCCGGCCTCGTATTGATGGTCTGAAACACCACGCAATAGCGTTCGGTCAGCTTGAGCAGTGTGTCGACGCGCTCTTGTGGCTCGTCGCTGTCGAGGTTGAAATTCAGCCGGATGGCGCGGAAGCCGACCGGCGCATCTTTTGCCACGCCTAAGGTGCCGCGAAAATCGAGATCGCCTTCGGCCTCCACGGTGGCGGCGCCGAGTTTGAACTCCAGCGCCGTCGCCACTGCCTTCAGCGTTACGCCAGCGCAAGCGACCAGCGCTTCCAGCAGCATGTCGCCCGAGCACAGTTCGAGCCCGGAACCGCCGGTAGCCGGATGCAGACCGGCAACGGCGAGCGCCCTGCCGGTCTCGACCTTGCAGGCGATCGACTGGTCGTCGACCGAGCCCTTGGCCCGAAGCGTGATCAGCGCGCGCGATGCGTCGTCGCGATACGCCTCCTTGAGCGGCGCCTGCATGGCCTTCAGTCCGGTGGTGTCCATGTCCAACCCTTTTCGGCAGTCATTTTCATCGCTCGTCACGATACTCGAATAGAACCGGTACGGCCTAAACCTTGATTTCACGACATTTGGATCGGAGTGACAAGCTGTCCAGACATTGCTGCGTCGTTAGACTTGATGCCTTTCATGCGGCCTGGGGCCGCCACGCGATGACGCCGTCCGTCCGCGCCCGCACCTCGGGTGAGGCCAGGCAGGTGGCGACGGCCTCGTAGCCGGGAGTGCCGGGGTACCGGGCGACGTACGTTGGCGGGCTGTGATTGGCGGGGCAGAGGATGATCGCTTCGTCGGTGCCGACAGCCGCCAGGTCGAGTATCGCGCAGGAGCGCGTGAGCAGAAAAAGCGGTCGACCGCCGGGGCCGCGGCGACGCAAATGGGCAATCAGGGCTTCTTGCGAGGCTTGATCCAGCCCCTGTTCGATCATGTCGACGACCAGGATGGCCGGACCTTCGGCTTCCAATCCGACGAGTAGAGCGATCATTGCGTCGGACACCGCGGCACCGTCCTCGACGAGCCAGGCCAGCGTCTGATCGACCCGCGACCTGAGAGCTGGGTCGGCGTCCACACGAGCCGGAGCCGCCGCACAGCCATTCGCCAGTCGATCCAAGCCAAGGAAGGCGGCGTCAGGCAATGTCTCGGCCAGGCGCTGAGCCAGCCGGGTCTTGCCACTGCCCAGCGGGCCGATGATGTAGTTCAGCGGTCGGATCTGTCCCAGTTCGAACCGCTCGCCTCCCCAAGGCCAGGGAAGGTCGAAAGCGACGCTGAGCGTAGCCTCTGGCGCCAGCAGGCGCGCCAGTTCCCCGGCGCTTGGCGCTTCGCCTCGAGCGAGGTCGTCCCGCAGGCTGCCGATCTTCTCTATTACGCCGACAAGCTGGCGCAGCCGGCTCTCGAGTACTGCCTGGTGTGCGGCCAAGGCCGGCTCCATGCCCCGGGAGTCACCCTCCATCACCCGCGCCACCTGGGCTAGGCTGAAGCCAAGCGCGCGCAGGGCCGCGATCTCGGCGGCGCGGCTCATTTCGACAGGACCGTAGGCGCGCCATCCGGCCGCAGTGCGGATCGGAGCAATCAGGCCGCGCTGCTCATAAAGCCGCAGGGCCTTGGCCGACACCCCGAGCCGGCCGGCGGCTTCGGAAGCGTTCAGGAACTGGGCGGAAGAGTTCATGAATCACCTTGTTGCTGTTGACCGCCTTTCTATCGGGGCTGACCCTGGGGCCGAGTCAACAGGGATGTTCGCGGTCCGCAGGAGCCGTGGGAGAGGCAAGATCACTTCGTGTCGAACTGACACATCGGCTTTGATGAGATGAATCGACTTGCAAAAGGGCATTTCCGCAGCGGCTGCAGGATACGGCATCCCCTGCTGACAGTACGGTGTCAGGACAGGGCAGCATAGTCTGGTGACATGACCGGATTCCCAACCATGCCTGACACCGCCGCCGAGCGCACCCTTGGCATCATCCTGGTTTCGGCGTCGGCAGCCGTCTTCGGCCTCACCGGCGTGCTAACCAAGTCGATCAATGCCGATCCGCTGACCATCACCTGCTGGCGGGGCTTCGTTGGGTCGATCCTGATCACCCTCTATGTGCTTTGGCGGCGCCGTCAATCCGGTGGGCGTGAAAGCCTGCGCCTCGGCTGGCGCGGCTGGCTGTTGGCGAGCGAGGGCGCGCTAGCCAGCATCGCCTTCATCTCGGCGTTCAAGTTCACCTTCGTCGCCAATGTTGCGATCATCTACGCCACTGCGCCCTTCGTCACCGCGCTGCCTGCCTTCATTCTGGTTCGTGAGCGCTTCCGGCTGCAGACGCTTGCCGCCGCCGCCGTGTCGCTCAGCGGCGTGGCGATCATGGTCTGGTCCGGCTTCGGCACCGGCCATCTGTTCGGCGACGGGCTGGCGCTGCTGATGACAATCGGCAGCGCGCTCTACATGATCATGGTGCGCGCTTTCCGCGACACGCCGGTAGTGTGGGCCGGGGCGGTGTCGGCATTCCTTTTGTTCGTGCTCGGTTGGTTCGTCACCGATCCATTGGCCGTCTCGGCCAGGGACGCAGTGTTGCTCGTCGCCTTCGGCACGTCGTTCGCGCTGGCCTCTATTCTGTGGACGGAGGGCGCGCGGCTCATTCCGGCTGCCGAATCCGGCCTGCTGGGCTCGGCTGAAGTACCGTTCGCGATCCTGTTCGCCTTCCTGTTCCTGGCCGAGGTCCCGCCAGCCGCCAGCATGATCGGCGGCGCCATCGTGCTCTGCGCGGTGTTCGCCCATGGCGGGCGCGACTGGCAAGCGGCCAGGCAGCGCTCTGCCTGAGAAAAATTTGCCCCCGAAAATAAAACTGCGGGTGCAAATAAATTAGCAAGGTCATGGAACCATCAACAGGTTCAGGCATTGTTGGCTTTGACGGGTCATCCAAGTCCCCCCAAACCCCTCGGCCCGTCTAACCTATAGCCGATCGCAAGGTCGGCTTTTTCTTTTGCGAAATCAGCTCGGTGCGCCTGGCAAGGCAAGGTTGCCGCTGAACAGCGCAGCCAGATCCTGGGCCGGGGGCTCGGCATCCTGGCGCAGCCGGATGGCGAACTCGGCGATGGGAACCTGCGGCAGGCCAAACCCGCGCGGTGCCTCGACGATGCCGGAATGGGCAAACCGCGCCGTCCGCAGCGTCAGAGCAATGCCGGCATGCACCGCCGTGCGCAGCCCGGCCAGGCTGGCACTGCCGGCGGCGATGCGGTAGCGGCGGCCTGCCCTGTCGAGTGCCGCGATCGCCGCTTCGCGAAAGCCGCAATGCGGATCGAGCAGCGCCAGCGGCAGTTCGTCCTGGTGTGTGGCCAAGCCTCTTTGCGAACAGAGCCACATCATCGGTTCGCGGAGCACGCCGATCTCGTCCGGCGCCGGAGCCTGTCGCATGGCGACCATCAGATCGAGGATGCCGGTTTGCAGCGCCTCGGCCAATTCGGCGGAGCGGCCGACGCGCAGTTCGATCCTGACGCGCGGATAGCTCGCGGCAAAGGCCCTGAGCAAATCCGGCAGCCCGCTGTCGGCGAAATCTTGTGTCGTGCCGATGGCCACGCGCCCATCGGCTCGCACGCCCTTGAGGGCCAGCCACGCTTCGCGATGCACAGCAAGGATGCGCCGCGCATGACCGGCCAGATCTTCGCCCGCCGGCGTCAGGACGCGCCCTCTTCCCTGCGGCGCCAGAAGTGGTTCGCCGACAATATCCTCAAGCCGCTGCATCTGCGTGGTCACCGCCGACGCCGAGCGCCCGACAAATGACGCCGCCTGCGCCAGCGAGCCGCGGTCGACGAAGGCGAGAAAGGTTTTGAGGAGGTCGGGGTCGAGCATTGTCATAATTCGACGGTATCAAAGTTTTCCCTGAAAACAATTCGATTTTCATAACGCAGAAGCGATGGCAAAGATTTCTGACGGCGAGGAGACGCCGCGTAATCCCGAGGAGAGAAATTATGCCGATCATCAATGTCAGCGTCACAGGCAAGCCCGATGCCGTTTTGTCCGCCGCTATCGCCAGGCAGGTGACCGAACTGACCGCCACGCATTTGCGCAAGGATGCGACGATCACAGCGGTGGCCATTTCCTACCATGACCCGGAGCACTGGTTCGCCGGCGGCAAGTCGTTGGCCGAGCATGACGCCAACAGTTTCTGGCTCGACATCAAGGTGGTCGACGGCACCAACACCAAGCTCGAGCTGGAGGCCTATCTCAAGGCGCTCTTCCTTGGCTTTGGCAGCCTGCTGGGCAAGGTGCATGAGGAGAGCTATGCCTTCGTGCATGAAGTCCCGGCCGCCGCCTATGGCTATGGCGGCAAGACGCAGGAATTCCGCTTCATCAGCGGGAGGCTGAAAGCGGCGTGAATGACGCCCCTTGGGTTCCCTTGCGGGGAGAGATAGGGCGCAGGCATTCGTCTCACGGCTGAAACGGGCAACACCCGCAACGGCGCGTTGATCATGACGCGCAGCACTCGTCGCCGAGACGGCAAAAGCACGACGCGCGAATCTCGACGTCGGCCCGCGACATCGCCAGATCGAGGCGAGGCTGAATGGCGTCGGCCTCTTCGTGCTGGCCAAGCCGATGCAGGGCTTCGACATAGCCGTGCAGGCCCCAGACGTTGTCGGGGTGCCGCGAGATCCGTCTGTAGCCACGATCCATTCCCAGATCCGCCTCATAGACCTGCGCCGCTTCTCGGGCGTGCCCCTGCTCGAGGAGTAAGGCCCCAAGGGCGTGCCGTGTCGGCTGCATCCAGCCCCAAGGCTCGTCATAGGGAAGGCCGTCGTCCCGCGCCACTGCGGCGCGGAGATGCGCGAAGGCCGCTTCGTGATCGTCCTTCCGATACGCGATCTCGCCTCGAAGCATCTCCGCGGCGACCGCCAGGATGTCGACGTAGCGGTAATTGAAGAACATGCGCGCTTCCGGAACGCGGGCGAACGCCTCCTCGAAGCGGCGCTGCTCCGCTTCGGCCACGGCTGTTTGTCCGAGCGCGGCATGGGCAATGCCCTTAGCATAGTGCCAGACCGTCGTGGTCGCGCGGTAGAGATCTGGATCCTCGGGAAGCGGTTCGTCCAGAATCTCCTGCCATTTGCCGAACCGCACCAGCACGTGCGCTTTCATGGGCAAATAGCCTTCCAGCCAGTCGGCCATCGGCGGCGTTGCCTGTCGCAGCAGCGCTTCCGGGACGGTGGCAAGCATTTCGTTGGCTGCTTCCAGGGCGGGACGGAACTGGCCGAGGAACATCGCCGCATAAAGCTTGAAATGATAGTCGTGACATCGCGAGAGGGTATAGAAGTTGAAGGGACCCTCCCGCTCCAGATACTTGCGGTCGGCTTCGATTGCCCGCTCGTTGGCGACTAGCGCTGAGTGATAGTCACCGCAGAGAATATCGATGTGCGAGGGCATGTGCCGCAAATGGCCGGCGTCCGGCACGAGATCGCGAAGGGTATCGGCCGGGCGCAGTGCCCGTTCGGGATGCGGCGACATCTCCATGGCGTGAATGTAGAGATGGATGAGGCCGGGGTGCGCGACCTCACGCTCATCCGATAGGCGCAGGCTCTGTTCCAGCACCGCCACGACTTCGACTGTATCGGCGCCCTCAGCGGGTTCGCCGCTCTCGAGGTCCCACAACTGCCAGGGTGTGCGGTCCATCAATGCCTCAGCGAAGAGCGCGGCGACGTCGGCATCGTCCGGAAACGCTGCGTAGACTTTCCGCATTGCCCCCGCATAGGCGTCGCTCCAGGTGCGCAGGTCTTCGTTATCCGCCACGTGATCCGACTGGTAGCGACGCTCCAACCCCCGGATCAGCGCCTTCTCCACCGGCCCCGCACCATTGGCGAGCGCCAGCGCTTCCTCCGTCGCGCGGCGCGCCTCGACCAGCGTCTGCTTAAGGTCCTCCTCGTTGAAGTCGGCCCACGGCTTGTTGTAATAGGGGCCGAGGGCATAGGCGACGCCCCAATGGGCCATGGCGCAGCCGGGATCACATTCGGCCGCTTTGCGGAAACACTTGACCGCCTCTTCGTGGTTGAATCCATAACGCCAGATGAGGCCGCGATCGAACCAGACCTGAGCCTCGGACGAGCTTGTCGTCACCGGCCGGCTATATCGACCGAGGTTATAATAGTCGTGCATCGCACCCCCCAACAGACAAATAGCGGCAGGGTATGCCCCCCTACCGGGCGATAGCCTGCGGTTGTAGCGTAAGGCGAGGAACGCTTCCTCCCTGCAAAGGTTCCGGTCGACCGAACAGGGCCTTCTCTAAAGACAAGATCTGCACCCATCTGACTGTCTCACGGAGCATCCAACATAGTCTACGAACCGGACACCCATTCGCAAATGTAGGCGAGGTGCCGAATGCGGTGGGCTGTTCGAGCAGCATCTGCATTTGCGCCGAATACGGCAAGACGCCGAAACTGACGAAGATTGTGGCGACGCCCATCAAGGAGTATCGGGCACGGCGGGCGGCGAGAAGAAAGAACCTCCGCATTGACGTTGAGCCCACTTCGTCTAGGTTCTCATCGAAGCGGTCACGAAGAGCCGCGAGGTCAAAATCTGTTGGGAGAGACGCGGCATGATCCTGACACTGGCGCTGCTTGCGGGTCTCGTCGCGGCCTGGCTGCTGATCGGCGTGGTGGAAAAATTCCGCCTCGGCCTGCGCTTCACGCAGGCGCTGCTCTATGTGCCGTTCAAGCTCGTCTACCGGATTGCCGATGATCGTATCAAGATCGCCCGCAGAACAGCCGCCCCGGTCATTTACGTCATTTCGCACCAGTCGCGCCTCGAACCGGCGCTGATGCTGTCACTGCTGCCGGAAGACACGCTGCACATCCTCGACGAGGTCTCGGCGCGATCACCCTGGCTCGAACCATGGCGCGAGCTTGGCCGCACTATCGCTTTCAACGCTGAGCATGTCTTCGTCAGCCGCCGGCTGGTGCGGGTGCTGAAGGGCAAGGGCCGCCTTGCCGTCTATCTGCCGGATGCGGTCGAGCCTGACATCAAGACATTTCGCCTGTTTCGCGCCGTCACCCGCATCGCCATGCAGGCCGACGCCCGCATCGTGCCGATCTTCGTTGCCGGCGCGCGCACGCTGCCGGTATCGCTGACGCCGGCGGACAAGGCGCCGCGGCGCTGGTTTCCAAGCCTGTCGATCAGCGTGCTAGAGCCGATGACCATCGCCGAGTTGGTAGCGCGAAACCCTGATCAGTCTTCGAACACCAATGCGCTGTTCGACCGTTTCGCCGAAGCCCGGCTTTTCGGCAGCGATCTTGACCGCGGCCTGTTCCTCGCCATACGCGACGCCGCCGACCGAGTCGGCGCCTCGCATCCCATCGTCGAAGACGTGGTGAGCGGCACGCTGGATTACAGAAAGCTGTTCATCGGCGCGCGGGTGCTGGGCCGCCGCTTCGAGGCGGTGACGGCGCCGAATGAAGCGGTTGGAGTGCTGCTGCCCAACGCCAACGGTGTCGTGCTGTCACTCGTTGGCCTGTTGTCGGCGAGCCGGGTGGCGGCGATGATCAACTACACCGCAGGCCCGGCCAGCGTCACCGCCGCCGTGCGCACGGCGGAGATCCGCACCGTGGTCTCGTCGCGCGCCTTTGTCGACAAGGCCAGCCTCGCTGACATCGTCGCGGCGGTAGAGGAAGGCGGCGCCAGGCTGTTGTGGCTGGAGGATGTGCGGGCCAGCGTAACCGTACTGGACAAGCTCGCCGCCGCCTTGCTGTGGCGCTGGCCGCTGCAGCCGCAGAATGCGGCCAAACCAGCGGTGATCCTGTTCACCTCAGGCTCGGAAGGCACGCCGAAGGCGGTGGTCCTGTCGCACAGAAATCTTCTCGCCAACGCGATGCAGGCTGAGGCCCGCATCACCATCTCGCCGGCCGACATCCTGCTCAACGTGCTGCCGGTGTTCCACTCGTTCGGGCTCACCGGCGGCACCATCCTGCCGCTGGTCACCGGCGTGAAACTGTTCCTCTACCCCTCGCCGCTGCACTACAAGCTGATCCCCGAGGTCGCCCGCAAGGCAAGGCCGACGGTCATGTTCGGCACCGACACGTTCCTCGCCAACTATGCGCGCACCGCCAAGGACGGCGATTTCTCCAGCCTGCGCTTCATCGTCGCCGGCGCCGAGGCGGTGAAACCGGAGACGCGCCGCGTCTACCGGGAGCGCTTCCAGGCCGAGATCATCGAGGGTTTCGGGCTGACCGAGGCAGCGCCCGTCGTTGCCGTCAACACCGCCATCCACGGCCGCGACGGCACGGTCGGGCGACTGTTGCCGGGCATGCGCATGAAGCTCGAGCCGGTCGAGGGCATCAGCGGCGCCGGACGGTTATTGCTCAAGGGGCCGAATTTGATGATGGGCTACATGACCTCAGATCGGCCCGGGGAATTGCAGCCGCTCGACGGCTGGCACGATACCGGCGACATTGTTTCTGTCGACCGCGAGGGCTTCATTACCATTCGCGGCCGGGCCAAGCGCTTCGCCAAGATCGCCGGCGAGATGGTGTCGCTGGGCGCGGTCGAGATGCTGGTGCAGTCGCTGTGGCCGGAAGAGCACCACGCTGTGGTGGCGGTGCCGGACGAGCGCCGCGGCGAGCGTATCGTGCTGGTCACCACCGCCGATGACGCCGACCCCGATGAATTGCGCAAATTCGGCAGACAAGCCGGCGCCGCCGATCTGATGGTGCCGAACGACATCGTCAAGGTCGAGGAAATCCCGGTGCTGGGCTCCGGCAAGACCGACTACGTCTCGACCCGCAAACTGGCGATTGACCGACTGGGGCTCAGCGCGGCGGCCTAGCGCCTAAAGCGCGTCGCGTCTGGAGGGATTTATGCGACGCGCTTTAAGTTCTTGCTTGAATGCATCTTGTTGTCCCAAAATCGCTGCGCACCTTCGGGTCAGGCCCGAGGGCATGCTTTTGGGCGACATGCATTACAGGACCACCACCGCCAACAGCAGGATGAACCCGACCGCCATCATCAGCAGGCCCGGCCAGTTCTGCGACAGCCCGAGGAAACCGAGGCCGCGCCGCCGCGGCTCAAGTGTCGGGCCTGGCGTTGCAAGATTTGGCGTCGAGCGATCCGGCGCCGCGCGAGCAGGCGCCGGATCGCTGAGCCGCCCACGCCAAAGGGCTGCGCCGGCCATATACACAACGCCAGCGACAATGAGCAACGCGCCAATGAGGACGACAGCCATTTCTCCTCACTCTTCTTTAAGCTCCTGCGCCTGGGACAGCAGCTTCAAGGCTGATAGCGAGGCGTTCGCGACGTCGCTCGCCTCGCCCGCTGAGTCAGAACGGACAAGACGCCGGCAGGTTCCGCTAGAGCGGGATGCGTCCGACTTGAACTAATTGAACTATCAGCGAATTGGCGACAGATCTGTCAGCCGAAGTCCGAAGGCGGCACCTTCTCGCCTTCGCGCTTGGCGCGCCTGGAATAGGCGCGGATGCTGAGCGGCAGGAAGAGCAGATAGCCGGCAACCGACGCCGTCAGCGTGTACCAGGGATAGGTCATCAACAGCAGGATGTAGAGGACGACACCGAGGATGATCGGCAGCACCTTGTCGCCCGGGACTTTCAGGCTTTTTCCGGAATAGACCGGCAGCCGGCTGACCAGCAGGAAGGCTATCAGAACGGTGAAACCGGCGGCGATGAAGGCGGCAGGGCGGGACGGCTCCACACCAAGCCGCAGGAAGTACAGGTAAAGCGGCAGCATCACCAGCACGGCGCCCGCCGGCGCCGGCACGCCGACGAAATACTCGGTCTGCCACTGCGGGCGATCAGTTTCTTCGTCGAGCACGTTGTAGCGAGCGAGTCTCAGCCCGCAGGCGATGGTGAACAGCAGCGCGGCAATCCAGCCCGGCGAGCCGGCCTGGTCGAGCAGGAAGGCATAGAGCACCAGCGCGGGTGCTACGCCGAAATTGACGATGTCGGCCAGCGAATCCATCTGCGCGCCGAATTTGGACGTCGCCTTCAGCATGCGTGCCAGACGGCCGTCGATGCCGTCGAGGAAGGCGGCCAGCAGCACCATCACCACTGCCGGCTCGAAACGGCCTTCGAAGCCGAAGCGGATGCCCGAGAGGCCGGCGCAGATGGCGAGCACTGTGACAAGATTGGGCAGCACCATGCGCATCGGAATTTCACGGATGCGCGGGCCGCCGCTGCCATGCGCCTCGAATTTTTTGAACGGCGCGCCCACGGCTCAGGACACCCGCACGAGCGGCGTTGCGGCAACGCCGCCGAATTCGGCCAGTATGGTTTCACCGCCGACCGCAGTCTGGCCGACGGCGACACGCGGCGTTGCGGTCGACGGCAGGAACACATCGACGCGCGAGCCGAAGCGGATCAGCCCGAAGCGCTCGCCGATGCCGATCGTGCCGCCGGTCTCGGCCCAGCAGACGATGCGCCGCGCCACCAGGCCGGCGATCTGCACCGCGGCCACCGTGCCGTTGGGGCTGTCGATAACCAGGCCATTGCGCTCGTTGTCGGCACTCGCCTTGTCAAGTGCGGCGTTGAGGAACTGGCCGGGCCGATGCTCTATCCTTGTGATGCGGCCGCGCACGGGAGCCCGGTTCACGTGGCAGGAGAAGACGTCCATGAACACCGAGATGCGGGTCATCTCGCCGCCCCCGAAGCCAAGTTCGCGCGGTGGCACTGCAGGACCGACCGCCGTGATGATGCCGTCGGCCGGGCTCACCACCAGCCGGTCGTCGACCGGCGTGACGCGCTCGGGATCGCGGAAGAAATAGACGCACCAGGCCGTCAGCATGAGGCAGATCCAGAACAGGATCGAAGAGAAATAGCCGAGGAAAAGCGTCACCGCTGCGAAGGCGGCGATAAACGGATAGCCTTCGCGATGGATCGGAACCAACGTTTTCTTGATCGTGTCGACGAGGTCCATGGAATGGAAACAGCCTAGTTTCAGGTCCGGCCTCAATAGCGGAAACACCCTGTGGCCGCAACGCGACAATGAAGGAACGCCGGATCCGGCGTTCTCGTCCGCATTAGCCGATCGCGGGCGTTGGAAGGGGTCCAATGCGCCTGTCCAAAAAAGCATGACTGGTGTCGGGGCGAACCGGCCTCATGCGTCCTTGGAGATACGGGCCTTGTCAAAGCGCCCGCCGAACGAAAGATGGAGGCAACAAATGCTGTCACGGAAATCAGCAGCAAAGGAAGCGCGGGTCGTGATGAACGGTCTGGCGTTCGGCGAATCGCCGCGCTGGCATGATGGCAGGCTTTGGATCTGCAACTGGGGAACCGGCCAGATCATCGCCGTCGATGCCGACGGCAACAGTGAGGTCATGCTCACCGTGCCGGCCACCCTGCCCTATTCGGTCGACTGGCTGCCGGACGGTCGCCTGGTCGTCGTCTGCGGGCGTGAGGGCTTGGTGCTGCGGCAGGAAGCAGACGGGACGCTGGTCACCCACGCCGATCTGCGACACCTCTCAGGGAACGCCTGGAACGAGATCGTCGTCGACGGGCGCGGCAACATCTACGTCAATGGCGGTGGGCCAGCGCCGGTTCCCGGCCAGCATTTCGGCCCCGGCACCATCGTGCTGATTGCACCGGACGGGTCGGTGCGGCAGGTGGCGGACAAGATCGCCTTCGCCAATGGGATGGTGGTGTCGCCTGACAACAAGACGTTGATCGTCGCCGAGTCCCACGCCAACAGGCTGACCGCCTTCGACATCGCCGCCGATGGCGGCCTTGCCAACCGGCGGCGATGGGCCGACCTCGGCAACGGCTTTCCCGACGGCATCTGCCTCGATGCCGAAGGCGCCATCTGGTATGCCGACGTCCCCAACCGGCACTGCGTGCGGGTGCGCGAGGGCGGGGCGATGCTCGACAGTGTCGATGCCGATCGCGGCTGCTTTGCCTGCATGCTCGGCGGCGCCGACGGCAAGACGCTGTTCATCGTCGCCGCCGAATGGCGCGGCTTCGAGCACATGATCAGCGATGCGCGCACCGGCCAGGTGCTCAGCATCGAAGGTTCCGCGCCGGGAGCTGGCTGGCCGTAGGGGCTACGACACCTCGGAGGGGCGGCGGCGGACGACAACGCCGAACTCGTCGCGCTCGCGAGCAATGCGCAACCGCTCCTCGGCCTCGGTTGCCTCACGCTGGCGATCCCACATCGACGCGTACAGGCCGGCCTTGCGCATCAAGGCGGCATGCGTGCCGCGCTCGGCGATCTGGCCGTCCTGCAGCACGATGATCTCGTCGGCCGAAATCACCGTCGACAGCCGGTGGGCGATGACGATGGTGGTGCGACCCTTGCTGACGAGGTCGAGTGCCGCCTGGATCTCCTGTTCGGTATGGCTGTCGAGAGCCGAGGTCGCCTCGTCGAGCATCAGGATCGGCGGCGCCTTCAAAATGGTGCGGGCGATTGCCACGCGCTGCTTCTCACCGCCGGACAATTTCAGTCCGCGCTCTCCAACCATCGAACGGTAGCCGTCGGGCAGCCGCTCGATGAACGGCCCGATCTGGGCGAGTTCTGCCGCCTTGCGCACATCCTCCTCGCTGGCATCGACGCGGCCGTAGCGGATGTTGTAGGCGATGGTGTCGTTGAACAGCACGGTGTCCTGCGGCACCATGCCGATCGCCGCGCGCAAGCTCTGCTGAGTCACGTCGCGAATGTCCTGGCCGTCGATCAGAATCTTGCCGCCCTGGATGTCGTAAAAGCGGAACAGCAGCCGCGAAATGGTCGACTTGCCGGCGCCCGATGGCCCGACAATGGCAACCGTCTTGCCGGCCGGCACTTCGAAGCTGACGCCTTTCAGGATCTTGCGGTTGGGATCGTAGGAAAACTGCACGTCGCGGAACTCGACCTTGCCGGAGCCGACGACCAGCGGCTTGGCACCCGGCTTGTCGACGATCTCCTGCGGCACATCGAGCAGATCGAACATCTGCTCGATGTCGGTCAGGCCCTGGCGGATTTCGCGATAGATGAAGCCGATGAAGTTGAGTGGCACCGAAAGCTGGATCAGCATGGCGTTGATGAAGACGAAGTCTCCAACCGTCTGCGTGCCGGCCTGCACCTCCAGCGCCGAAAGGCACATGACGATAACCGTGCCGAGACCGAAGATGACGCCCTGGCCGAAGTTCAGCCAGCCGAGCGAGGTCCATATCCGGGTGGCGGCGGTCTCGTAGCGCGCCATCGAACGGTCGAAGCGCTCGGCTTCCATGCCCTCGTTGTTGAAATACTTGACCGTTTCGAAATTGAGCAGCGAGTCGATCGCCTTGGTGCTGGCATCGGTGTCGCTGTCGTTCATGTCGCGGCGAATGACGATGCGCCAGTCGCTCGCCCTGATGGTGAACCAGATATAGAGGCAGACCGTCACCGCCACCACAGCCACGTACTTCCAGCCATAGGTGACCGCGAATATGCCGGCTGTCAGCGCGAATTCGAGGATGGTCGGCAAGGTGTTGAGCACGGTGAAGCGGACGATCGTCTCGATGCCCTTGGTGCCGCGCTCGATGATGCGCGACAGGCCGCCGGTGCGGCGCTCGAGATGGAAGCGCAGCGACAATTGATGCATGTGGACGAACGTGCGGAAGGCGAGCTGGCGCACCGCATATTGGCCGACGCGGGCAAACAGCGCGTCGCGCAGCTGGTTGAAACCGAGCTGCACCAGCCGCACGACATTGTAGGCGATGACCAGCATGACCGGCGCCAGCATGAAGGCCGGCAGCGGCGGCGCCGACTTGGCGTCACCAGCCAGCGCATCGGTCGCCCATTTGAAGAAGTAGGGACCGGCAACCAGCGTCAGCTTGGCGACGACCAGAAGCACCGTTGCCCACACCACCCGCGCCCGCAGGTCGGCACGGTCGGCCGGCCACATATAGGGCCAAAGATTGCGCAATGTCTTGAAGGTCGAGCCAGAATCGGCGGAGACGGTTTTTTCGGCCATTTTATCGCCTTTTCGTATTTCTTATTGCTTGACCATGATCTTTACCGAAAACCGGCTTCCACTTTTCGCTGACGCGGCCTTCGTTCGAGATGATGGTCTAGCGGCCGGAGCAGCACGAATTGACCAGCGCGGCCAGCGATGCAGAAAGATCTTCGAGCGCATCGCTGTCGACTTCATAGCGCGAGCGTTGCCGATCCGGCTGGTAGCGGACGAGCCCGGCATCGACAAGTATCTTCAGGTGCTGCGAAACGGTGGACTGCGCCAGGTCGAGATGGTCGACGACCTCGCGGCAGCAGCAGGAGCGGCTGGCCGAAAGGTGCCGGAGAATTTCGATCCGGGTCGGATGCGAAAGCGCGGCGAGCTTCGCGGCGACGGTCTGGCTGTCGGCGAAGCGGCAGGTCTTCTCGGTCAAGGGAGCGTTCATCGTCTATCGGCGATAGACGATGAATGAACTTTCCGCAAGAGCCCGCTAGAGAAGAAAAGGATTTCTAGTTGGCCTTTGTCGGGGCCGTCGTCATCTGGTCGCCCATCGCCTTGAGGTTGGCGGCTTCGCCTTCCTGCGATTTTCCGGGGACCTTGAACACCTGCCCCGGCCAGATGCGGTCGGGATTCCTGATCTGATCCTGATTGGCGAGGTAGATGGTCGAGTAGCGAACGCCTTGGCCGTAGACGCGCCGCGAAATCCGCCACAGCGTATCGCGGCGGCGGATGATAACGGCGCTGTCGGCGTGTTCGAGCTTCGGCGCCGCGGTCTCGGGCACTCCGGTCGGGGGCGTCGCAGCCGCCATATCGGCTGGCGCCTCGGCCGCGGGCGCCGCAGGCGTGGTTGCCGGCGCGGCCGGCTTTGCCTCGGCAGGCGCCACGGCGGCGATCGACTCGCCCGGCTCGCGCTCGAACGGCACGGCGGCACGGGCCACCACCTTGACCCCGTCGGCATCGAGCGCATCGACGTGGATCGTATAGGTGCCGACCGGAATGTTGCGCGTCGCCTCGACCAGGAAATGGCCGTCGGGCGAAGTCTTCGCGTCGCCGAGCAAGATATCGTTGGCATAGGCGCGTACCTTGCGGCCGGGGTCGGCGAGCCCGGCGACGAAGATCTTGTTGCCGTCGATCTCGATCGCTTCGACGACGACCTTTGGCCCTGCAGCTGGTGTCGCTGGTGCGGCCGGCCCGCCCGGAGCGGGCGCGGGGACGGCTTCGACGGTGGCCGGCGCCGTGGCAGCCGGTGCGGCTGGGGCTGGTGCTGCGGCAGCGGAGTCCTCGGCAGCGGAGTCCTCGGAAGCCGGGGCGGCCGCCTTGTCGCCGGCAGGCGGCGATTCAGGCTTTGTCTCGGGTGTAGGAACGGTGAGCAATTCGGAGGCCTTGCCCGGCTCCTCGATCATCGCCAGCACCTGGCCAGCAGGACTCTTGGGAATCGAGACGATAGCCGTCTGCGCCGAGGGGGTCACGACATTGCCGGTCATCGAGCGCAGCGCGATCGTGTAATCGCCGGGTTTCAGCGCATCGTCGAGAACGATGGCAAAAGCGCCATCGGCACCGGCGACCGTCGAGCCGAGAACCGTCGAACCGTTGAGAATCTCGACCTTGGCGTTGGGTGCGGCTTTGCCGGCGACGACAATAGAGCCCTTGATCTCGACCCGAACGATGTCGAAAGTCGGCGCAATCGCATCGGCCGTGGCCGGCGCTGCCGGTGCCATCGCACCAGCGGCAGGCGCCAGCGGCGGCGGTGCATCGGTCACTGGTTCGGCCGGCGTCTCCACCAGCGGCGTCAGCGATGCCACTTCCGCCGGCGGCGTGCGATTGAGATACGGATCGAGCGCGCCCGACACATAGGCGGTTCCCGCCGCGGCGACGGAGCCGCCGACGACGAACAAAAACGCCTTCAAAGGATTAATTGCCATATTTCCCTGCCCTTAGCCACCTAATGCGGTCTAGCCTGTTTTGCCCAAGGCGACAAGAACAAGGGGGACCGACAGGAAAAAGGGCCGACACGAATAAACGGGGCCGACAAGAAAAAACCCGCCCGGGCTTGACCGCGAATAAAGACCCCATCACCAATCATCTCATGAACACGATTCGATCCATCTGCGTCTATTGCGGCTCGTCTCCGGGCCGCGATGTAACCTATGCCAAGGCCGGACACCTGCTTGGGCGTTCGATCGCCAAGTCCGGCCTGCGTCTGATCTATGGCGGCGGCACCAGGGGCATCATGGGAGCCGTCGCCGAGGGCGCAATGCGGGCCGGCGGCAAGGTGACGGGGATCATTCCGCGCTTCCTGATCAACAGGGAGGCCACCGAAACCGCGCTTGACCGGCTTGACGAGCTCGTCATCACCGAAAACATGCACGAGCGCAAACATACGATGTTCGAGAAATCCGACGCGTTTGTGGCGCTTCCGGGCGGCATCGGCACGGTCGAGGAAATCATCGAGATCATGACCTGGGGCCAGCTCGGCCATCATCGCAAGCCGATCGTCTTCGGCAACGTTGGAGGATTCTGGGACCCGATGCTGGCGCTGCTCGACCATATGATGGCCGAAGGCTTCATCCACACCGCGCAGCGGGTCAGGCCGCTGGTGGTCGACGATCCGGAAGCGATCGTCGCTGCCATCATGGTCGCGGGATCGTCGGTCGACGCACCGACCGAAGGCGTGCAGTCGGTGATCGACAAGCTTTAGGGTATAGGGGAGTATGTAGTGCATGCCGCGCTCATGAGGCGCTGCCCTACTGCCCTACTGCCCTACTGCCCTACTGCCCTACTGCCCTACTGCCCTACTGCCCTACTGCCCTACTGC
>NZ_JBVVQS010000083.1:0-124583 GCF_055811575.1 Mesorhizobium sp. WSM4815
AATGCCCTTGCTCGATAGGATGGCAAACTGTTCGCGATGTCCTCGCACACCTGTTCGCGATGTCTCCGGTCCAAACACCCTTGTGGGAGAAGGTGGATCGGCGCGTGCGCCGAGACGGATGAGGGGTGTTGGACAGAGTGCCGGCAGTGCCAAGCTGGAACACCCCTGCCATGAAAGTAACTTCAAACTCTGCTTTATTTCAATGAGATAGCGGCTTGGGCCAAGGACTCGATTTTAAGCCGATATACCAGAGAAAGCGGCCCGCGCACCTTTCATCTACGATGGCGCCCGGTGCCGGGCGATGTGTCTCATCCGACCTCGCTTCGCGAGGCCACCTTCTCCCACAAGGGGAGAAGGGGGAGTCAATCGCGAAGGTCGGCGATTTGCGTGACGATGGTGCTGGACGGAGCGCCAAGGCCGGGTAATCTCGCCCGATGCCGCATCAGCCCGTCGCTCCAACCAAACGTCGCTTCGCCCGCTCGATGCGGCGCAAGCCAACAGAGGCGGAGGACCGCCTGTGGCACGAGCTGCGCGGACGCAGGCTCGACCGCATCAATTCCGGCGTCAGGTTCCTATCGGCAGATTCATTGCCGATTTCGTTTGCGCCGAGGCCAGGCTGATCGTCGAAATCGACGGCAGCCAGCATGCGGATTCAAACTATGACCGGGAGCGAGACGCCGAATTGAAGGCGAGCGGCTTTCGTGTGTTGCGCTTTTGGAACGACGACGTGCTGCGCGATTTGAACGCCGTCTGCGACACCATCATCGCTTACGTCGGCGACCAGAGTTTGCAGCCGTGGCGGTAAAAGCGCTCTTCCTTCTCCCCTTGTGGGAGAAGGTGGATCGGCGCGTAGCGCCGAGACGGATGAGGGGTGTTGGACGGAGTGCTGGCGATGCCAAGCTGGAACACCCCTCATCCGACCTCGCTTCGCGAGGCCACCTTCTCCCACAAGGGGAGAAGGGAAGATCGCGCCTTGAATTAATTAAACGTTCGTTTTATTCTTACCCTCTCAACGAGGCCTTGCATGGCGCGCACGACCGGTTCCGACGGCGAAAAGACCGAAGCAGCGGTCCGCGAGGCGGCGGTCAGCCTGATCGCGCGTCTTGGCTATGAGGCGATGTCGATGCGCCAGCTGGCCGCCGAGGTCGGCGTCCAGGCGGCGGCGCTCTACCGTTATTTTCCGACCAAGCAAGACCTGTTGTTCACGCTGATGCGTGAGCACATGCAAGGGCTGATCGAGGCGTGGGACGCGGCCCGCCCGGCCGCAGCCGATCCGACGACACGGCTCGCCGCCTATGTCGAAAACCACATCGCCTTCCATGTCGAGCGCCGCCATTCCACCCATGTCTCGAACATGGAATTGCGCAGCCTGTCGCATGACCGCCTGACGCGGATCCTGCGTATGCGCACCGCCTATGAGAAGGAGCTGCGCGTCATTTTGCGCGACGGCACGGAAGCCGGCGTCTTTGACGTCGAAGACACAGGGCTGACCGCCATGGCGCTGATCCAGATGATGACCGGCGTCATCGTCTGGTTCCGGCCGGGCGAGCGGCTATCGATCTCGGAGGTGACCGCCACATATCTTTCAATGACGATGCGCCTGGTTGGAAGCAAAGGCCCATGGCGCGACAACGACCTGCAGCGCCGCAGCCGGCGCGCAAAGGACGCTGTAGCACTTTGATTTTGCGCCCTTCCCGAAATTGAATTCGATTTCGGGGCCGTGCGCCGGGAGGAACGGCATGTACACGCACACACTCAACTTCGGGCTTGACGAAGACATCGAGGCGCTGCGCGACCTGGTGCGGCGCTTCGCCCAGGACAAGATCGCCCCGATCGCCGCCGAGATCGACCGCTCGAATGAATTTCCGGCGCATCTGTGGGCCGAGCTCGGTGGGCTCGGCCTGCTCGGCATCACCGCCGATCCGGAATTCGGCGGCACCGGCATGGGTTATCTCGCCCATGTCGTGGCGATGGAGGAGATTTCGCGCGCCTCGGCCTCGGTCGGCCTCTCCTACGGCGCCCATTCCAACCTCTGCGTCAACCAGATCAATCGCTGGGCGACACCGGCGCAGAAGGAAAAATATCTGCCTGCGCTGTGCAGCGGCGAAAAGGTCGGCGCGCTGGCAATGTCGGAATCCGGCGCCGGCTCCGACGTCGTGTCGCTCAAACTGCGCGCGGAAAAGCGCAATGATTGCTATGTGCTGAACGGCACCAAGATGTGGATCACCAACGGCCCGGATGCCGAGACGCTGGTCGTCTACGCCAAGACCGATCCAGAACTCCAGTCGCGCGGCATCACCGCCTTCATCGTCGAAAAGGATTTCGCCGGATTTTCCGTCGCGCAAAAGCTCGACAAGCTCGGCATGCGCGGCTCCAACACCGGCGAACTGGTTTTTTCGGATGTCGAAGTGCCGTTCGACAATGTGCTGCATGAGGAGGGGCGCGGCGTCGAGGTGCTGATGTCGGGTCTCGACTACGAGCGCACGGTGCTCGCCGGCGGCCCGCTCGGGCTGATGGCGGCGTGCCTCGATGTGGCGGTCCCCTATGTGCACGAACGCAAGCAGTTCGGTCAGCCGATCGGCGAGTTCCAGCTGGTGCAGGGCAAGCTCGCAGACATGTATACGACGATGAACGCCGCGCGCGCCTATGTCTATGCCGTCGGCGCTGCCTGCGACCGCGGCCAGACGAGCCGCAAGGACGCCGCCGCTTGCGTGCTGTTCGCTGCCGAGAAGGCGACGCAGATGGCGCTCGACGCCATCCAGCTGCTGGGCGGCAATGGCTACATCAACGACTATCCGACCGGCCGGCTTTTGCGCGACGCCAAGCTCTACGAGATCGGCGCCGGCACCAGCGAGATCCGCCGCTGGCTGATCGGGCGGGAAATCATGGCGGAACGAGTCTGATGGCACTATTTCCTAAATTTGCCATGCTGGACAATTTGCCCCATATTTCTCCCGAGATGTCATATTTCCGGACCGAGGCAGAACATGGCGAACGGAACCGAAAAGGTTGGGTTTGACGAGAACCCGCCGACACAATTCGACGCAGGAGCTCAAAAAACTCCGCTCCGGATGCCAGCGAAACGCGAGCGCGTCAGACTTGGCGAGGGCGGACGCTTCGTGATCCCGGCTGCGATGCGCGAGGAAATGGGCGTGAAGCCTGGTGAAGACTTGATCCTTCATGTCGAGAACGGCGAGTTGCGGGTAAGGTCGTGGCTTCGGAACCTGCGGCGCGTCCAGGCCGAATTGTCAGCGTTGAAAAAGCCCGGCGAAAGTGTCGTCGACGAATTTCTGAAGGAGCGGCGGGAAGAACAGCGTCGAAGCGATAAACGTTTGGACCGGCTTCATGCCGAAGGAACGGCGGGGAAGGGAGCGAAGTGAAAGCTTACGTCATGGACAGCTCGGCGGCGCTTGCGATCCTGCTTAACGAGAAAGGCACCGATGTTGCCTTGGGTTTCGCGCCGGATGCGCAATTCAGCTCCGTCAATGCGGCCGAAATTATCGCCAAGCTGATCGACAAGGGACGCAGCATGGAAGAGGCCGCGGACGACCTCGCCAGTCTCGGCATGCCGGTCGCTGCTTTCGACGAGATGATGGGCATCGCCGCCGGTCAGCTTCGCGAGCTGACGCGGCATCGCGGCTTGTCGCTGGGCGATCGGGCCTGCCTGGCCCTGGCAATTCGCGAGAACGCCATAGCCGTCACCGCCGACCGCGGCTGGGGCGACCTGGATATCGGCTGCAAGATCGAACTGATCCGGTAACGCCAATGGCCCCCCTCACCTCGCAAATCTCGCCAGCCTCAGACACCTTCCGCGCCAATGCCGAGCGCATGCGGGCGCTGGTCGCCGACATTGCGCAAAAGGCGGCAACCGTCGAGCGCGGCGGCTCGGAGGAAGCGCGTGAGCGCCACCAGAGCCGCGGCAAGCTTTTGCCGCGCGAGCGCCTCGCCCAATTGCTCGACACCGGCTCGCCATTCCTCGAGATCGGCCAGTTCGCCGCGTGGTCGATGTATGGTGAGGACATCGCATCGGCCGGCATCATTACCGGCATCGGCCGCGTCGAAGGCAGCGAAGTGATGGTCGTCGTCAACGACGCCACGGTGAAGGGCGGCACTTATTATCCGCTGACGGTGAAGAAGCATCTGCGCGCCCAGGAGATCGCGCTGCAGAACAGATTGCCTTGCGTCTATCTGGTCGACAGCGGCGGCGCCAACCTGCCCAACCAGGACGAGGTGTTTCCCGACCGCGACCATTTCGGCCGCATCTTCTACAACCAGGCCAACATGTCGGCTGCTGGCATTCCGCAGATCGCCTGCGTCATGGGTTCGTGCACGGCGGGCGGCGCCTATGTGCCGGCGATGTCGGACGAGACGATCATGGTGCGCAACCAGGCGACCATCTTCCTCGGCGGTCCGCCGCTGGTGAAGGCCGCTACCGGCGAGGACGTCAGCGCGGAGGAATTGGGCGGCGCCGAGGTCCACACGCGGCTTTCCGGCGTGGCCGATCATTTTGCGCTGGACGACGAGCATGCGCTGGCGATCGCGCGCCGCATCGTCAAGAACCTCAATCGAAAGAAGCAGATCGGGCTGGCGCTACGCGATCCGATTGCGCCGCTTCATGCTGCCGAAGAACTCTACGGCATCGTGCCGACCGATCTGCGCCAGCCCTATGACGTGCGTGAAGTGATCGCCCGCATCGTCGACGGCTCCGAATTCGACGAGTTCAAGCAGAATTATGGCATCACGCTGGTCACCGGCTTTGCCCATCTCAACGGCATGCCGGTCGGCATCATCGCCAACAACGGCGTGCTGTTTTCCGAAAGTGCGCTGAAGGGCGCGCATTTCATCGAGTTGTGCTGCCAGCGCAAGATTCCGCTGATCTTCCTGCAGAACATCACCGGCTTCATGGTCGGGCGAAAATACGAGGCCGGCGGCATCGCCAAGGACGGCGCCAAGCTGGTGATGGCGGTCGCCACGGCCCGCGTGCCGAAGGTCACCATGATCATCGGCGGCTCGTTCGGCGCCGGCAATTACGGCATGTGCGGACGCGCCTATTCGCCACGCTTCCTGTGGATGTGGCCGAATGCCCGCATTTCGGTGATGGGCGGCGAGCAGGCGGCCACCGTGCTGGCCGTGGTCAAGCGCGAGGGGATCGAACGCAAGGGCGGGGAATGGAGCGCGGAGGAGGAGGCAAAATTCAAGAAGCCGATCCTGATGAAATACGAGCATGAAGGCCACCCTCTGTATTCCTCCGCCCGGCTCTGGGACGACGGCATCATCGATCCGGCCAAGACGCGCGAGGTGCTGGCGCTCAGCCTGTCCGCAGCGCTGAACGCCGGGATCGAGGAGACAAGCTTCGGCGTGTTCAGGATGTGACCGATGAGCGAGATCGAGGCAAGGATTCGCGTTCATGTCGGCGACATCACCAGGCTGGCGGTCGACGCCATCGTCAACGCCGCCAACACCTCACTTCTGGGTGGCGGGGGCGTCGACGGCGCCATCCACCGTGCGGCCGGCCCCGAACTTCTGGCCGAATGCCAATCCCTCAATGGCTGCAAGGTCGGCGACGCAAAACTCACCAAGGGCTACAGGCTGCCGGCACGCTATGTCATCCACACGGTCGGGCCGGTCTGGCAAGGCGGCGGCAAGGGCGAAGCCGAGTTGTTGGCCTCCTGCTACCGCCGGTCGCTCGAACTCGCCGCCGGCAAGGATTGCAGGACGGTGGCATTTCCGGCGATCTCGACCGGTGTATACCGGTATCCAAAGGACCAGGCGACGCAGATCGCCGTTGGCACGGTGAGCGCCTTTGTCAGCCACAATGCGGTTCCTGAAACCGTCATCTTCTGCTGCTTCGACCAACAGACGGCGGACCTATACCAACAGGCGTTGCTGCTTGGCGGAGCGTGACCGGCACAGGTAGGAAAACCCCTTCATAGTTTCAGACTTATTTTCATTCACCGATCTGGTCAGACGAAAGAATCGCGGTTATTGCTTATCGCAAATACCGTGGGGATTTGGCGAAGATGAGACTGCAGATTTTTCAAAAAACAACTATGTCAGTACTTTCGACGTTGCTTATATTAGCGACCCCTGGCGTGGGAGCGGCGGAATCGCTGGCGGGAAACAAAGGCGACCGTCGTTTCGCCGTCAATTTTCCGGCAGGTTCGACCGGAGATTGCCCGAAAGCCTATAAATCCTATGTCGCGGCCAGCGGCCATTCGGCCTATGCGACGACGTTCTATTCGCGCGTCAGCGACCTCTACATCATCTGTGGTTCCACGCTCAACGCCCCCTCGCAACAGGCCGCGGAAGAGAGAGCGTTGCGCAATTGTCAGGCCGGCTTGACGAGGTGGAAACTCAAGACGGCGGCAGGCGGCTGCGCCATCGCCGCCTCCAAGTAGGTTGCTGCAGCAACGGGCGCAAATACCAGCGGGATGGGGCGAAGATGACACTGCAACGTTTTCAGACGTAAGCGGGCCTGGCTTACCGATCCTTTGACAATGGCCGGACTGCAAAGCAGGGTGTTGCCACAGCCCGCGTGAAGGAGCATTCGCGCCGTTGGCGGCAAGCTCTGGCTTTGGAGGTCCCATGTTCGCCAAAATCCTGATCGCCAACCGCGGCGAGATCGCTTGCCGGGTGATCCGCACCGCGCGCAGGATGGGCGTGCGCACGGTCGCCGTCTATTCCGACGCCGACGCCGGCGCCTTGCATGTCGAGATGGCCGACGAAGCGGTGCATATCGGACCCTCGCCGGTCGGCGAAAGTTATCTGCGCGGCGACAAGATCGTCGCGGCGGCTTTGGCCACCGGCGCCGAAGCCATCCATCCCGGCTACGGTTTTCTGTCGGAAAACCCTGATTTCGTCGATCAGGTGACAGCGGCCGGGCTCGTCTTCATCGGCCCGTCGGCCGCCTCGATCCGCGCCATGGGGCTGAAGGACGCGGCCAAGCGGCTGATGGAGAAGGCCGGCGTGCCGGTTGTGCCGGGCTATCACGGCGAGGCGCAGGAGATCGTGCTGCTCGCCTCCAAGGCACGCGAGATCGGCTATCCCGTGCTGATCAAGGCGCGCGCCGGCGGCGGCGGCAAGGGCATGCGGCGCGTCGAACATCCCGACGACTTTTCCGAGGCGCTGTCGGGTGCGCGGCGCGAGGCCAAGGCCGCGTTCGGCGACGACCGCGTGCTGGTCGAGAAATATGTCGACAAGCCGCGCCACATCGAGGTTCAGGTTTTCGGCGATATCTTCGGCAATGTCGTGCATCTCTACGAGCGCGACTGCTCGGCGCAGCGGCGCCATCAGAAGGTGATCGAGGAAGCCCCCGCTCCCGGGATGACGCCGGCATTGCGCAAGGCAATGACGGAGGCGGCGGTGAAGGCCGCCAAGGCGATCGACTATTCCGGCGCCGGCACGATCGAGTTCATCGTCGACGCCTCGCAAGGGCTGAAGGCCGACCGCTTCTGGTTCATGGAAATGAACACTCGCCTGCAGGTCGAGCATCCCGTCACCGAAATGGTCACCGGCACCGATCTGGTCGAATGGCAGTTGCGGGTGGCGTCCGGCGAAAAGCTGCCGAAGACGCAGAGCGAGATTGCGCTCTCCGGACATGCCTTCGAGGCGCGCATCTATGCCGAAGACGCGGCAAAGGGTTTTTTGCCGGCGACGGGCACGCTGCATCACCTGAAATTTCCGGATACAGCGCCCGAGGGCGCCAGCATGCGGATCGAGACCGGCGTGCGGACTGGCGATGCCATCTCGCCGTTCTACGACCCGATGATCGCCAAGCTCGTCGTCCATGGCAAGAACCGGCAGGCGGCGCTCGAAGCACTGGGCATTTCCCTTTCGCAAACCGAGATCGCCGGCTCGACCGTCAACACCGCCTTTCTCGCGGCTCTCGCCGCTGACGCGGATTTTTCGGCAGGTGAGGTCGACACCGGGCTGATCGGCAGGCACCAGCAAGCGCTGACCGCAGTGCCGCCGCCGAGCAGCGAGATCGTCGCCGCGGCCGCACTTGCAGCGTCCGGCGCCGGGGCTCAGGCGCCGACCCGCGAGCCGTGGTCGTCGCTTGCCGGCTATGCGCATTTCCACGCGATGGCGCGGCGCACGCGGCTTCGCTACGGCGAGGACGATATCCTGGCGCTTGTATCGATGCGGCCGGACGGGCGCTTCCAGGTGGCACTGGACGCACTTTATGACAGCGCGCTTGATCTTCGCGCCGCCCCTCGCCTCGCCCGCTGGCCAGGCCATGTCACTGTCTTTTCAGGCGCCGTCGGCTACAGCTTCGCGGTGCCGGACCCGTTGGCAAGGGCCGACGAAATCGCCGCCGGTGCCGACAGCCTGCGCGCGCCGATGCCGGGACTGGTCAAGTTGGTGCGCGCGGCAAAAGGCGAAACCGTCATCAAGGGCCAGCCGCTGTTGATCCTCGAAGCGATGAAGATGGAGCACACGATTTCCGCCACGCATGACGGGACGATCGCCGAGATCGCAACAGAGGGCGCACAGGTCACCGATGGGACGGTGCTGGTGCGTTTTGCCGAGGAAGCCCACGGCTGACGCTGTTCATCCAATGAGAGGCGACGACGGAAGACGCGCGCCGCAAACGCATGACCAAATGAAAATGGCCGGATCTGCCCCGGCCATCTCCGATTGTCGCCAGGCGCTAAAGCGCGTCGCACGCGACGCGCTTTAGTTCTTGTTTTTGTGCATGTCGTTTCCGCAAAACCGCTGCGCACTTTTGCGCGACATGCAATGGCGATCAAGGCTGGATCGGCGCGTATTTGCCGTCGTGCCACTGGTTGATGTCGTAGCTGACGTTCTTGAGGTCGCCCTTTTCATCGAAAGTGACAGGGCCGACGACGGTGCTGATCGGCTGGCCATTCTTCAGCGCTTCGGCAACCTTGGCCGGGTCGTCGCTGCCGGCGCGCTTGATGCCCTCGGCAAAGGCCTGGATCACGGCATAGGAGAACAGCGTAAAGCCCTCGGGCACGAAGCCGCCCGCCTTGATCTTTTCGATGGCCTGCTTGGCTTCGGGCTTCGCCTGCGGATCCGACGGGAAAACGAACATGGTGCCTTCGCCGGCCGGGCCGGCAACCTGCCAGAATTCCGGCGTGGCAATCGAGTCCGGCATGATCAGCTGGAACTTGAAGTCCTGTTCCGCCGACTGGCGCAGGATGAGGCCGGCCTCTGGGTGGTAGCCGCCGAAATAGACCACATCAGCCTTCAGTTCCTTGAGCTTGGTGACAAGCGCCGAATAGTCCTTTTCGCCGGCGTTGATGCCCTCATAGAGGATCTCGTTGAGGCCGTTCTGGTTCATCGTCGCCTTGACGGCATCGGCCACGCCCTGCCCATAGGCGCTCTTGTCATGCATGATGACGACCTTCTTGCCGGCGTATTTCTTGGCGATCCATGGACCGATGAAGGCGCCCTGCGCATCATCGCGCGTATAAAGGCGCATGATCGTCGGCCAGCCGGATTTCGCCGCCGCGTCCGTCAGCTCCGGGTTCGACGAAGCCGGCGACATCATCATCGCACCGGCTTCGGCATAGACGGCCGAGGCCGGGATGCTCGAGCCCGAGCAGGCATGGCCATCGATGAACTTGACGCCGTTGGCGACGATGCGGTTTGCGACCGAAACCGCCTGCTTCGGATCGCACTGGTCATCCTGGACGTCGAGCTTGATCTGGCGGCCGTCGACGCCGCCGGCGGCGTTGATCGCGTCGGCGGCGGCTTGCGCGCCCTGCTTGAACTGGTCGCCGATGGTGGCAAGCTGTCCGGTCATCGGTCCGACCACCGAAAAGGTGATGTCTTCGGCGAAGGCCGGCGCGCTCATCACCAGGCCGACAATGGCCGCGCTCAAAATACCCAACTTTTTCATGACGATACAACTCCTCCACTCGCGCGCGGCCGCTCCGACCGCGCCTCTTCCAGATTAGGTGGGAGAATTTCACCGTTCGCCAAGCCTGTCTTGGCGCATCGGCGGCACTCGATTGGGCCTGCCGGCTTTCTGTTTGACCATGATCTTTTCCAAAACCGGTTTCCACTTTTTGGGATCATGGTCCGACTGTTTGACCATGATCTTCTTCCAAAAACCGGTTTCCACTTTTTGGGATCATGGTCCCGAAAACGCGAAAAGCCGCGCCTGCCTTGTTCCGGCCGGTCGCGGCTTTTGTCGATCGAACAATCCCGAACGCTACGCGCGTCCCGAAAACCGCTCGCCTTCCCTGTCCGTCGCGCAGCTGGGCTGTATCCGGCCTGCGGCGTTCTTGTCATTGTTGGTCCGGCCGTCTTGCGCGGCCTTGTTCTTGCCGGTCCGGCCGTCTTCGCGCGGCCTTGAAGCGTCCCTGTCGGTGATCTCAGGACCTGATGAGTTCAGGTGAGACTTAGTGCATCGTCATCCATTCGCGGGCTTCGCGCAGCGCCCTGGCGATCTCGACTTTCGACATGGCGGCCGACAATTCCGAGCGCAGTTCCGCGGCGCGCACCGAGCCCTTGATCGCAGCGATGTTGAACCATTTGTGGGCGGCGACGACATCGGTCTCGCAATCGCGGCCGGTCGCATACATCATGCCCAGTTCGAAAAGAATGTCGGCCTGGGCAGTGGCCCCCATGGCGCCGAAGCCGGCTTCAGGCATTTCAAAACGTGCCATTTCAATCCCCTGTTCTAGCCCCTGTCAGGCTCCCGAGAGCTGCCTCGTTCTGTCCCCTGGAAACCCTTGGGGCGGCCGCTCTTTCGATGCTTTCGAGAATGAACCGAAGGCTTGAATCCGTCGTTAAACGGCGTGCTTAATTTGAGGAAAACAAAGCTAAAACAAGAGGTAAACGCGGAAATTCATTAACGATGCAAAGCCAGCAATTGCGCCGGTTTGGACTAAAATTGATGAAAATTTGCGAGGCGCAAATCAAGACTCCGCTAACCACGGAAGACAAAGCCAGCATGCCCGGTGTTTCATTTCTCGCCGACCAGACCGCTTCAGGCGGCCGGGAAAAATCCCGAAGTCTTCCGCAGCGGCACCGCTTTTGTTTTGCCGGGAGGTGGATTAGCTTACGTTTGCGTAAGAGGCAGACTGGCGGGGCGGAACGTTCGTCCGGATGCCCACAGGGAGGAGAAACATGTTTCGCAAAATCAGCATGGCCCTCGCGGCCACATTGATCATGGCCGGCACCGCTTGGGCCGACCCGATCGAAGGCAACTGGAAAACGCAAGCCGGTTCGACTGCCGCCATCACGGGCGGTGGCGACGCATTTTCCATCACGCTCAAATCCGGCAAGTTTGCCGGCAAGCGCATCGGTTCGTTCAAGGTGTCCGGCGCCAACAAATATACGGGGACGATAACCGATCCGGAGACCGACAAGACCTATTCGGGCAAGGCCTCGGTCTCAGGCGCTTCGCTCAAGATGAGCGGCTGCGTGCTCGGCGGGCTGATCTGCAGGAGCCAGACCTGGCACAAGCTCTGATCGTTTCGACTGCACCACAATGAAAACGGGGCCGCTAAGGCCCCGTTTTTGTTCGCGCCTCTGTGTTTGCGACTCCGATCGATCGCGCAGGCTGCGCCTTCTGCGCCCTACAGTCCAAATTTGAACCGCAGATGAACGCCGGCATCAGAACCGGTTCAGTTGCATCAGGGCATTCTCATGCGTGTCGAAGGAGACACCACGCCATGTTCGCCCGCCGCTTCACCATCGTCTGCCTGCTGATGAGCCTGTTCGGCATGTCGTTCGCCATCCTCGTTGCCGAGGGGCGCTCGGCCCGCAACTGGGACCAGGCCAATTCCTGCCGGTTCGGTTGCGTGAACCATTTTCGCCCCTGAACCGACAAAGACTTCGAGAGGAGAAAAGCAAAGCCATGAACCGCATCGTCGCCAACGTCCTGAAAACCCTTCGGGTCCTGCCACGGGCGGCGCTCATCCTGACGGTTCTTGCGGCCCCGGTTCTGGCCGTGCCGACGATGCGCGCCGATGCCGGCTCGACAATCGAAGCGCCGGCGCTGAAGAAGACCGGCGTCGGCTTTGTGCTGCTGATCAGCCTGCGGCGCGGCTAGGCAATCGGCCTTCATCGAAACCATGCAAAATAAAAAACGATCCTTCGGCCCCCTCCCAACCGCATGGCCAAGCCTCTATATTGGGTCATGGAAAAGCGAATCTATCCCCAAGCCATAGACTCAGTCGTGATGCCGGAGCCGTTTGGCCGGCAGATCTTCAATGATGCAGCAAAGGCCGTCGCGGCCTTGCAGGCCCTCTACGACCGCAACACCAAATTCCTGCGCGATTCGTTTACGGCGCTTGCCGCAGGCGGCGACAACAACAAGCGCTACCGGGCGTTTTATCCGGAGGTCGGTGTCACCACGACTTCGTTCACCCAGATCGACTCGCGGCAGGCTTACGGCCATATGCCGACGCCCGGGCATTTCTCGACCACCATAACCCAGCCCGCCCTGTTCGAACGCTATCTCAGCGAACAGCTTCGCCTGATCATGCGCAATCACGGCGTTCCGGTCACGGTTTCGGAATCGACGACGCCCATCCCGCTGCATTTCGCGTTCCTGGAAGGCTCGCATGTCGATGGCGCGGCAGCCGAGCGCATCAGGCGGCCGATCCGTGACCTGTTCGACGTGCCGGATCTCGACGGCACCGACGACCAGATCGCCAACGGCACGTTCGAAGTGGCGTTAGGCGAAGCCAGACCATTGGCGGCGTTCACGGCGCAACGCATCGACTACTCGCTGCACCGGATGTCGCACTACACGGCGACCAGTCCGCAGCATTTCCAGAATTTCGTGCTGTTCACCAATTACCAGTTCTACATCGACGAATTCGTCGCCCGTGCGCACGATCTGATGGCGAAAGGCGGCGGCGGATACGTCGAATTCGTCGAGCCGGGAAACGTCGTCACCAAGGCTGGACAAAACGCGCCCAGCCATGGCGTGGCGCCGCCGCGCCTGCCGCAGATGCCGGCCTACCATCTGAAGAAGCCGAACCATGGCGGCATCACCATGGTCAATATCGGCGTCGGCCCCTCCAACGCCAAGACGATCACCGACCACATAGCGGTGCTCAGGCCGCATGCCTGGGTGATGCTCGGCCATTGCGCCGGCCTGCGCAACACCCAGGCGCTGGGCGACTATGTGCTGGCGCACGCCTATGTGCGGGAAGACCATGTTCTGGACGACGATCTTCCGGTCTGGGTGCCGATCCCGCCGCTGGCCGAAATCCAGGTGGCGCTGCAGGAGGCGGTCGCCGAAGTCACCGGCCTTTCCGGCTATGACCTCAAGCGTATCATGCGCACCGGCACAGTCGCTACCATCGACAACCGCAACTGGGAGTTGCGCGACCAGCGTGGGCCAGTGCAGCGGCTGTCGCAGTCACGGGCGATCGCGCTCGACATGGAGTCGGCGACGATCGCCGCCAATGGCTTCCGCTTCCGCGTACCCTACGGTACGCTGCTTTGCGTCTCCGACAAACCGCTGCATGGCGAATTGAAGCTGCCCGGCATGGCGACCGAGTTCTACAAGCGGCAAGTGGCACAGCATTTGACCATCGGCATCAGGGCGATGGAAAAGCTGGCCGAGATGCCGATGGAACGGTTGCATTCGCGCAAGCTCAGAAGCTTTTCGGAGACGGCGTTCCAGTAGGACGGCGGCTTTCATCGATCGGAGTATGGTAACAGCGCGGCAGGGCGTTTCACCATCTTGATTGGCTGCATTTCTGCCGATAAGCAAAGGAGATGGCATCCGTTCGAGACATGATGGCTTCGATGGCATTCGTCGCAATGCTCGTCTTCTCGGTCGCGCTGGTGGCCGGGTTTTTCGGAACGCTGCATCCGGCCTTCGATTCCTTCGCTCATTTCCGCGTTCATCTTGCCGTGCTGATGGCGCTTTGCGCGCTGCCGCTGCTGGCGACCTCGTTTCGCCTGCAGGCGGCCACAGGGCTGCTCTTTGCGGTGGCTGCCTTTGCCACCACGTCGAACGCCCTGTCGGTGCCCCGCCTGTGGCCGGTCCAGGCAGCCTACGAAGTCGAGGCCGGCGATCAGCCCGTTTACTCCGGCGATCAGCCCGTTTACCCCGGCGATCAGGCAGTCCATCCCGGTGACAAGGCGGTCTACCGCCTGCTGCAGATGAACCTGCGGTTCAACAATGCAACGCCTGAAAAAGTCCTGTCGCTGATCGGCCGGACCCAGCCTGATGTGATCACCCTCGACGAGGTGTCCGACATGTGGAAGGCGAAGCTTGGCCTTCTCGCCAGCGCCTACCCCCACCGGATTCTCTGCCCCTACCCCAATGGCGTTTTCGGCGTTGCGCTGCTGTCCAGACGGCCGTTTGCCGCCGGCACGCAACCGCGCTGCGATGGCCGCGGCGCGATGGCCATCGCGACGGTCGATTTCGGCGGAACCGACGTCGACGTCGCCGCCATGCACCTCATCTGGCCATGGCCGCGCAACCAGTCATGGCAGATCGGCGGATTGTCGGGGGAGTTCGCCTCGCTCGGCGAGACATCGATCATGGCATGTGACTGCAATGCAGTGCCGTGGAGCGCCGCCGTCCGGCGCGTCGCAGGACTTGGCAAGCTGACTGTGGCGCCTTCGCCGGGGCCGACCTGGCTCCCTATCAAGCTGCCGGAATTCCTGCGCTTCGCCGGACTGCCGATCGACCTTGTTTTCAGCAAGGGCGCAGTTCTCATCCATTCGGTGTCGAGGCTGGATAACGCCGGGTCCGACCATCTTCCGCTGATGGTGGAGTTCTCGCTCAGGCCGGAACAGAAGAAGCCGGTCGATGAACACGAAACCGCGACGGCATCGGTGAGACAGAACGGCAGGACCCGAAGCTGAGCTACTGCTTGCGCAACAGCGCCCTGATGAGGTGCTCGACATGGCCGCCGTCGCGATGCTCGCGCGCGTCGAAGGCGTTCTGTTTCGCCTCGTATTCGGCATAGACGGCCTTGATCCGGCGCCTCGCCTCGCGGTGCGTCTTGCTGCAAAACAAATTGTCGGCGAACTCCAGTCCAGTGATCGATCTTTCGGTCGCCCGCATCATTGTCCTGGCGATCCGGCCATGGTTATGCTCGTGCGCACGAACGCCCGCGAAAAACCGCTTCCAGCGCTTCTGCAGTGCCGGCGTCGCGGCCGAGGCCAAACGCGGCAAGGTGTAGGTGAGATCGAGCGTGCCATTGGCCTGCCGCAGGCGGCAGACACCACCCTCCCTCGTGACGTCGAGGTCCCAATCTACGGTATAGGCGGCCAGCGCGATGGCGTGCGTCATGAAGCCGTGCCGCTTCGGACCGTTGCGGTCCATGGCCTCGATCAGGGCGGCGCCCGTGGTTCCAGTGATGTCGTAGGTCCGGGTCTTGACCAGCACCTTCGTGTCAGCCAATGCCGACGGTGCGAAGCCGCACAAGCCGCCAATCGCCGCAAGGCACGTCAGAACCGCCAGGCGCATGGTCATCTCCCGGGTCAGAAAGAATGGAACCACAGGCGCCGCCCCGCTTCAACTTCTTTTAGACGCCGCACATATAATAGGCCTTCACGCGCCTTCATTTGATCGGCGGGCGAGACAGCCGCCGGGCCGTTCTGGCTTGCTGGGCTACATGTTTTGGTAGACTGGTCCCTCTCCACCTTGTGGCGGCACCCAGGTAATGTTTCGGTTCGGATCCTTGATGTCGCAGGTCTTGCAGTGGACGCAGTTCTGCGCGTTGATGACGAAGCGCACGTCCTTCGCCTCGGGATCGGCGGCGGCGTTGCCATCCTTGTCGACCCATTCGTAGACACTGGCCGGGCAGTAGCGTGTCGATGGCCCGGCATAGACATCGTGTTCGGAACGCTGCTGCAGGTCCATATCCGCGACCAGCAGGTGGACAGGCTCGTTTTCCTCGTGGTTGGTGTTGGACAGGAACACCGAGGACAGGCGGTCGAAGGTGAGCACGCCATCCGGCTTCGGATAGGCGATCTTCTTATGCCTGGCGGCCGGCTCCAGCGTCGCATGATCGGCCTTGCCGTGCTTCAGCGTGCCAAAGGGTGAGAACCCGAACAGCGAATTCAGCCACATGTCGAGACCGCCGATGCCGACGCCGACGACGGTGCCGAAGCGCGACCACAACGGCTTGACGTTGCGCACCTTCTTCAAATCCTTGCCGATGTCGGTTGCCCGCCATGCCGCCTCGTAAGAAGCCAGTTCGTCATTGGCGCGGCCGGCGCCGATCGCCTCGGCGACATGCTCGGCCGCCAGCATTCCGGAGAGCACGGCATTGTGCGAGCCCTTGATGCGCGGCACGTTGACGAAGCCGGCAGCACAACCGATCAGCGCGCCACCGGGGAAGGACAGTTTCGGCACCGACTGCCAGCCGCCCTCGGTGATAGCACGGGCGCCATAGCCGAGCCGCTTGCCGCCCTCGAATGTGGCCCTGATCGCCGGGTGGGTCTTGAAGCGCTGGAACTCGTCGAACGGCGACAGATAGGGGTTCTTGTAGTTGAGGTGGACGACGAAGCCGACCGCCACCTGGTTGTCCTCCAGATGGTAGAGGAAGGAGCCGCCGCCGGTCTTCATGTCGAGCGGCCAGCCGAAGGAGTGCTGGACAAGGCCCGGCCGATGGTTCTCCGGCTTGACCCGCCAGAGCTCCTTGAGACCGATGCCGTATTTGCCGGGCTCGCGGCCGTCGGAAAGACGGTATTTGGCGATCAGCTGCTTGGCCAGCGAGCCGCGCGCGCCCTCGCCGATCAGCACATATTTGCCCATCAGCGCCATGCCCGGCGCGAACCCCGGGCCATGCGTGCCGTCCTTCTCGACGCCCATATCGCCGGTGACAACGCCGGTGACCGCGCCCTCGTCACTGTAAATGAGGTCCACGGCGGCAAAGCCCGGATAGATCTCGACGCCCAGCGCCACGGCCTTGGTCGCCAACCAGCGGCAGACATTGCCGAGCGAAACGATGTAGTTGCCGTGGTTGTTCATCAGCGGCGGCATCAGGAAATTGGGCAGACGGAACGAACCGGCGGGGCCGAGGACCAGGAAATGGTCTGCGGTGACCGGCGTCTTGAAGGGATGTCCCTCCTCGTCACGCCAGCCCGGCAGCAGCCGGTCGATGCCGATCGGATCGACGACGGCGCCGGACAGGATGTGAGCGCCGACTTCGCCGCCCTTTTCCAGGACGACGACGGAAAGCTCGGGATTGACCTGCTTGAGACGGATCGCGGCAGCGAGGCCGGCCGGCCCGGCGCCGACGATGACCACGTCGAATTCCATGCTTTCGCGTTCGATCTCGCTCATCAACCCCTCACTGCCCAGAGTGCCGCGCGCCCATTGGACGCGCAAAGGACACTCTGGCAACTTTATTTTCGCATGATCCTTTCCAAAAAGTGATTTCACTTTTTGGGATCATGCGAGCGCATTTGCGCATCTTGCTGGCTTATCCGCTGCATAGCGCATCAATTCGCGACGCGAAACCGGCGCTGACGTGACAATGCCGATTTCGTCAAAAAGGCCGCGCATCGTACTACAAAATCGCGATTTGCGGGTCCACCAACATCGATCCGGGTCCAAAGATCGCCGTTGCCCTGATTTTTTTTAATTGTTCGACGGCTTGCTTATCGGCCATACTTCGCACCATGCGCACATACGGGCCATCCGGCTTTTCATCGACGCGCTTTTTTTCGTCGCCCGGACGGGTTTGCCGGGCGCTCGTTTTGGCCCTTTTGCCGCTGGCGTCCGTTGGCGCCCACGCCGAGCCGCAAAGGGTCTGGGTGGCCGGAGCCTACTCCTTTTCCGACGAGCTGGGCGGCTTCCGCATCACCAGCGCCTCGGGCATCGGGACAAAGGAGGACCCGCTTGTCATCACCGAAGAGTTGAATTCGGCGACACCAGTGACACTGACGATCCGCACGACGAAGCCGATCCACCCCTTCGGCACTGCGGGCCAATTTGCCAACGGCCTCATGTATATGCGCATCGACGTGCTCAACAACAGCGGCCAGGCCTGGGTCGAGTTCCAATTCGAGCTCCAGGAGATACTCCACCGGCCGAGCGTGTTCGGCGACGGCCTGTCGTTCGACCAGCGTAACAAAACGCCTGACAACATCTGGTCGAGCAGCTTTGCCGATTTCGATCGCGACTTCGAACCCTATGACCGGCTGCTGTTCAAGAGCGGCAAGATCGACCCGTTGAAGACGGCAAAATTCGATTACCTGATCACCGACTACACACCACGCTGGACGTTCTATCTGGTGCAGGATCCGCGTATACCGTCGAGCTGAACTACTTCGTCATACTGGGTCTTCGCAACGTCTCTTCGCTCATGCTCCGCCCGAGGATGACGAAATCATGAAGCATCGCGCCAATCACGATGTTGCAAATTCCTGCCGCGCGACTGTATGTGAAAGCATGACTGCCGTTTCCCGAGACAACCGACCTGATATTGCCGAGCTGCTGGCCTTCTACGCCAGCGCCGGCGTCGATGAAGCGCTCGAAGAGGAGCCGCTGAACAGGTTTGCCGAGGCTGCGTCAAAGCCGCCTGAGCGGGCGCCAGCGACAGTTACGCCGCCAACCGGTGAAAACGCAGCGCTGCCACGCTCGACAAGCCTGTCACGCGCCGGAATGGGCGAAAGGCAAGCTGCCGCGCCGGCGGTGCGCGCGCCGTCCGGTACGGCGACAGTGCCCGACGAGCAGCAAGCGGCATTGGCTCGACACCTGGCGACGACGGCGGCAACCCTGGACGAACTTCGCCAGCACATGGCGGCTTTCGACGGCTGCAACCTCAAATTCACCGCCAAGAACCTGGTGTTCGCCGACGGCAATCCGAATGCTGCCGTCATGCTGGTCGGCGAGGCGCCCGGGCGCGACGAGGACGTCGAGGGATTGCCGTTCGTCGGCCGCTCGGGCCGGCTGCTCGACCGGATGCTGGCCGCAATCGGCCTCGACCGGACCTCGGCCTACATCGCCAATGTCATTCCCTGGCGGCCGCCGGGCAACCGCACGCCGACGCCGCACGAGACCGAGATTTGCCGGCCGTTCATCGAACGGCAGATCGAGCTGGTCAATCCGAAGGTGCTGGTCAATTTGGGCGGCCCCTCGGCAAGCACCCTTCTCAACACCACAGAGGGCATCCTGCGGCTGCGTGGCAACTGGCGCGTCCACACGACCGCCGCCGGCATTGCCATTCCCGCCATGCCAACGCTTCATCCGGCCTATCTCTTGAGAACCCCCGCGCACAAGAAGCTGGCGTGGCGGGATTTTCTTGAGGTGAAGGCGAAACTGCGGACGCTGGGTTGAGGGTGAAGGGAAGAGCGGCGCTATAACCTCCCCGGTAATTGAAATGCATCTGCGGCCGGCCTAGTCATGCGCTCATGACAGCAACCCAGACTTCCGCCGGCAGCCTCATTCGCGAATGGCGCATGCGCCGGCGCATGAGCCAGCTCGATCTCGCCATGGAAGCCGAAATCTCGCAACGGCATCTGAGTTTCGTGGAAAGCGGCCGCGCGGCACCCTCGCGCGACATGGTGCTGCATCTGGCCGAGCAGCTGTCGATCCCGCTGAGGCAGCGCAACCGGCTCCTGCTGGCCGCAGGCTTTGCCCCTAGCTTCAGCGAGCGTCCGGTCAGCGATGCCTCGCTGGCGCCGGCGATGGCGGCGGTCGAGATCGTGCTCAGGGGGCACGAACCCTTCCCGGCTCTGGCTGTCGACCGGCACTGGAACCTGGTGTCGGCGAACACCGCCATCGGCCCGTTCCTGGCCAATGTTGCCGAGCCTTCCTTGCTGAAGCCGCCGGTCAACGTGCTGCGGCTCAGCCTGCACCCGGGTGGCATCGCGCCGCGCATCGTCAACCTGGCCGAATGGCGCGCGCATCTTCTCGACCGGCTGAAACGCCAGAACGACGCCACTGGCGACCCGGTTCTGGTCGAACTGGAGCGCGAGCTTCGGACCTATCCGTCCGGCCTGAACGGCGCACGGCCGCTGCAGGTCGAGCCGAACGCGATCGTGCACCCGCTGCGGCTTGCGCATGGCGATGCCGTGCTGTCGTTCATCAGCACCATCACCGTGTTCGGCACGCCGCTCGACGTGACGCTGTCGGAACTGGCGATCGAATCTTTTTTCCCCGCCGATGAGCAGACAAGGACCGTGCTGGTGCGGTTGGCGAACGAGCGGGCCGAGCCGTCCTGATCATCCTTGCGGCGGGGTCGCCTGGCGGGTGCGGGCGCGTTCGAGGCCAAGCTGGCGCTCGCGCCAGATGATGAAGATGCCGGCGGCAACGACGATCACGCCGCCGATGAGCATATGAACCGTCGGGACGTCGCCGAAGGCGAGATAGCCGACAACGATGCCAAGCAGCATCGACGTGTATTCGAAAGGCGCCACGACCGAGGCCTCGGCATGGCGATAGGCGGCGGTCATCAGAATCTGGGCGAGCCCGCCGCAAAAGCCTGCAGCAATGAGCAGGCTCGCCTGCGCCGGTGTCAGCGCCTGCCAGCCAAACGGCAGCGAGAGCAACGCCAGGAGGCTCGCCGTCACCGAAAACCACAGCACGATGGTTGCCGTCGGCTCGCTCTGGACGAGGTTGCGCACCAGCAGCATGGCGACGGCCGAGATCGCTGCCGCGACCAGTGCGGCGATGACGCCGAGCACCTCCTGATCGCCGAGTGCTGCGCCCGAACCCAGCAGCGTCAGTTCCGGCCATGAGATGACCAGCACCCCGACCAGTCCGACCGCAACCGCGCTCCAGCGATAGACGCGGATCGCTTCGCCGAGGAAGATCGAACTGAACACCACCACCAGCAGCGGCTGTGCGTAGTTCAGCGCGATCGCTTCCGGCAGCGGCAGCCGAATCAGCGCGAAGAAGCCGAGCCCCATGGCGCAGACGCCGACAACGCCGCGCGCGATGTGGTTGAGCGGGCGCTTGGTCGAAAACGCGGTGCCAAGTTTTCCCTGGAAGGCCAGGAAGACGACGATCGGAAAGATGGCAAAGAACGAGCGGAAGAAGACGATCTGGCCGGCCGGCACCGTGCCCGCCGCCTTGATGCAGGACGACATGGCGACAAAGACCGCCACCGAGACGATCTTGAGCATGATCCCGGTCAGCGTATTGTGCCCGCCGGGTTGGTCCGTCGGGTTCACTTGGCAGCTGCTTCCTGGATCGCCGCCCAGATGCGCGCCGGCGTTGCCGGCATGTCGATGTGCTTGATGCCGTAGGTGCGATAGAGCGCATCCGTCACCGCGTTGAGGGCGGCCGGCGTCGCTCCGATCGTGCCCGCCTCGCCTGCCCCCTTGATGCCGAGCGCATTGGTGGTCGAGGGCACGTTGCGGGTCTCGAAATGGAAGAACGGCAAATCGTCGGCGCGCGGCATGGCATAGTCCATGAAGCTTGCCGTCAACAGCTGCCCGTCCTCGTCATAGACCGTGTTCTCGGTCAGCGCCTGGCCGATGCCCTGGACGACGCCGCCATGCACCTGGCCGGCCAGCAGGACAGGGTTCACGGTGACGCCGAAATCGTCGACGATCGTATAGCGGATAATTTCCGTCACGCCGGTGTCGGGATCGATCTCGACCTCGCAGATGTGGGTGCCGTTCGGATAGGTGCATTCGTCCTGCACGAACTCGCCAAAGCCCTTGAGATCGTCCGGGTTCTTGGCTGCCTTGGCGATGCTCGAAAAATCGATCGTGCGGTCGGTGCCGACGATGCGGGCAACGCCGTTGGACAATTCGATGTCGTCGGCCGAGGCTTCCAGCTCATCGGCGGCGATGCGCCTGATCTTGATGGCCAGATCCTCGCCGGCGCGAGAAGCTGACACACCGCCAAGCGGAATGGAGCGCGAGCCACCGGTGCCGCCGCCGGCCTTCAGCTCGTCTGTGTCGCCCTGGCGGACATGAATCTTGCCGATGTCGAGATGAAGCTTTTCCGAGAGGAACTGCGCATAGGCGGTCGCATGCCCCTGCCCGTTCGTCTGGGTGCCGATCTTCAGCGTCACCGTGCCGTCGCCGTTCAATTCGACAAAGGCCGGTTCGGAGCCGGGAAAAGCACAGGCCTCGATATAGGTCGCCATGCCGATGCCGCGGATTTTGCCTTCCGCCTTCGACTGCGCCAGTCGCTCCGGAAACGCCTGCCACTCCGCTTGTTCGATGGCGCGGTCCATATGGCCTGCGAATTCGCCGGTATCATAGAGGCGGTCGGTCTGCGTGCGGTAAGGGAACTGCTCGGGCCTGATGAAATTGCGCCGGCGGATCTCTTCGACTGGCAAGCCCAGGTCGTGGGCGCAGGCGTCGACGAGCTTTTCCAGCAGCAATGCCGCTTCCGGACGGCCGGCGCCGCGGTAGGCATCGACCGGGCAAGTATTGGTGTAGAGGCCGGTCACCGAAACGTCGAGCGCCTGGATGTCGTAGACGCCGGTCGACATGGTGACGCCGATATAGGGGATGAACGGGCCGTATTGCGAGATATAGGCGCCGATATTGGCGAGGAGATCGACCTTCATGCCGAGAAAGCGGCCGTCCTTGTCCATCGCCATCTCGGCGGTCACGACATTGTCGCGGCCTTGCGCATCGGTGAGGAAATGCTCGGTGCGGTCGCCGGCCCATTTCACCGGGCGGCCAAGGCGCCTGGCGGCCTCCAGCACCAGCGGATGCTCGCGATAGACGAAGCTTTTCGGCCCGAAGCCGCCGCCGACATCCGGCGTGATGACGCGCAGTTGGTTCTTCTTGATCTTGAATATGTCGGCCAGGATGTCCTGCATCGAATGCACGCCCTGCGAGCCCGTGGTCAGCACGAAGCGGTTCTCCCGCGTGTTCCACTCGCCGATCGCCGAGCGCGGCTCCATGTAGTTGCAGACCAGCCGATTGTTGATGAATTCGATGCGGGTGACATGCGCCGCCCTGGCGAATGCCGCCGCGGTCTTCGCCTTGTCGCCGATGTGGTAGCTGAAGGCGCGGTTGGAGCCGAGTTCCGGCCAGACCAGCGGCGTGCCTTCGTCAAGCGCCGTGGCGGTGCCGGACGCGGCATCCTCGCCCGCATAATCGACCTCGATCAGTTCGGCCGCGTCCTGTGCCAGCGCGCGGCTGTCGGCGACGACGAAGGCGACGGCGTCGCCGACATAATTGACCCGGTCGCGGCAAAGGACCGGAATGTCGCGGGTCGGCGCCTTGGTGCCGTCCGGCTGCCTCTGCATGACGCCGGATTTCAGCTTGCCGAGATGAGCAAGATCCGCACCGGTCAGCACCAGATGGACGCCAGATGCCGCCTTGGCCGCCTCGGTCGAACCGACGGTGAAGCTTGCCTTGGCCACCGGCGAGCGCAGGACGTAGCCGTGCAGGAGGCCGGCCGGCTGGATGTCGTCCGTATAGCGACCGAGACCCGTGATGAAGGCCTGGTCCTCGCGACGCAGCACAGAGGCGCCCATGCCGAATTTCGGTGTGACGACGGTCATGGATACCTCGCGACGATGATTGGAAAACGAGTGCCTGAAATAGGCGCTGCGCCAGTTTTGTCGAGTGACGGTTTCGTGTAAAGAGCGCGTGCTTCACATTTCTTCGACCAGCGGATCCACCTGCCGCTGCGGAAATCGACAGGAAAACCAACGGAATGCGCACGGACACCGGCCAGGTCTTCAAGCTCGAAGACTATCGCCCCACCGACTATCTCATTCCGGAAACCGGCTTGACTTTCCGGCTGTCGCCGGAAGCCACGCGCGTCATCGCCGTGCTGACGGTCGAGCGCCGTGATGGCGTCGCGGCGTCAGTGCCGCTGGTGCTGGACGGCGATGGCCTGACACTCGGCCGCATCGCAATCGACGGCCAGACACTCGCGCCGACCGATTTTTTCGCCACGCCCGATCAGTTGACGATCACCACGCCGCCTACAGCAGCCCGCTTCCAGGTCCTGATCGAAACCGAGCTGGCGCCGGCGCACAACGAAACCCTGATGGGCCTCTATCGCTCGAGCAACGTCTATTGCACGCAATGCGAGGCCGAGGGCTTTCGGCGCATCACCTATTTTCTCGACCGTCCGGATATCCTGTCGGTCTATACGGTGCGCATCGAGGCGCCGCACCACGAGGCGCCACTGCTTCTTTCCAACGGCAACCCGGCTGGCAGCGGCGAACTTGCCGACGGCTGGCACTATGCAGTCTGGCACGACCCCTTCCCCAAGCCGTCCTATCTGTTCGCCCTGGTGGCGGGGGCTCTCGGCAAGGTCGCGGACAGCTTCGTCACATTGTCCGGCCGCCAGGTCGAGCTCGGCATCTTTGTCGAGCCGGGCAAGGAGCGGCTCGCCGGCTACGCCATGGACGCCCTGAAACGGTCGATGAAATGGGACGAGGAAGCGTTCGGCCGCGAATACGACCTCGACGTCTTCAACATCGTCGCCGTGTCCGACTTCAACATGGGCGCGATGGAGAACAAGGGCCTCAACATCTTCAACGACAAGTATGTGCTGGCCGACCAGGAGACCGCAACGGACGCCGATTTCGCCAATATCGAGGCGATCATCGCGCATGAGTATTTCCACAATTGGACCGGCAACAGAATCACTTGCCGCGACTGGTTCCAGCTTTGCCTGAAGGAAGGCCTGACGGTTTTCCGCGATCACGAATTCTCCGCCGACCAACGCTCGCGAGCGGTGAAACGCATTGCCGAAGTGCGCACGCTCAAGGCACATCAGTTTCCCGAAGACCAGGGACCGCTGGCGCATCCGGTGCGACCGCGCCGCTACCGCGAGATCAATAATTTCTACACGGCGACAGTCTACGAAAAGGGCTCGGAAGTGGTGCGCATGATCCGCACCATTCTCGGCGCCGAGACGTTCCGGGCCGGCATGGATCTCTATTTCGAGCGCCATGACGGCGAGGCTGCAACCATCGAGGACTTCATCAAGGTGTTCGAGGATGTGTCCGGGCGCGACCTCGCGCAATTTTCGCTGTGGTACCATCAGGCCGGCACGCCCAATCTGACCATCAGTTCGACGCACAATGCGGCGGCCCAGGAATTCACGCTCGAGATCGAACAGTCGGTGCCGCCAACGCCGTCCGAAAGCCGCAAGCGGCTGATGCATATTCCGCTGGCCTTCAGCCTGGTCGGCACCGACGGCAAAGCGATGGAATATGGCGGCGTCGAGGGCGCCAGCGTCGAGGACGGCGTCATCCATATCCGCAAGCGCCGGCACATGGTGCGCTTCTCGGGCGTCGCTGAGCGCCCGGCGATGTCGCTCAACCGCGGCTTCTCGGCGCCGGTGACGCTTTCCGTCGAGCAGAGGGCCGACGATCAGTTCTTCCTTGCTGGCCATGACAACGATACCTTCTCGCGCTGGCAGGCGTTCAACACGCTTTTGACCGAGGCTCTGATATCCGCCTTCCGCCAGGCCCTTGACGGCAAGCAGCCCGGTTTCGCATCGCGATTGATCGAGCTTGCCGGCAAAATAGCCGGCGACGAGACACTCGAACCGGCCTATCGGGCGCTGGCTCTGGCGCTTCCGAGCGAAGCCGATATCGCCCGTGACATCGGCAAGAACATCGACCCCGATGCTATTTTCTCGGCCCGCAAGGCGCTGACGGTCGCGATCGCCGAGGCGAATCGCGAGATATTCTCCGACCTCTACGATCGACTGACCGACAAGGACGCTTTCAGTCCTGATGCGGTAAGCGCCGGTCGCCGGGCGCTGCGCAACACCTTGCTCGACTATCTTTCGCTGCTGCATGGAGGTGCGGCGCTTGCGGCCCGGCATTTCCAGTCCGCGACCAACATGACCGACCGCGCCGCCGCATTGAGCGTGCTTGCGCTGCGCCATAACGGTTCGCCCGAGACGGTCAAGGCGCTGGCGGAGTTCGAAGCGAAATATGCGACCGACCCGCTGGTGATGGACAAATGGTTCCATATCCAGGCCAGCGTGCCGGGCCCGCAAACCATTCATGCAGTGCGCGCCCTGACCAGCCACCCGGCCTTCTCAATGGCCAACCCGAACCGGGTGCGCTCGCTCGTCGGCACGTTTTCCAGCGCCAACCAGACCGGCTTCCATCGCGCCGATGGCGAAGGCTACCGGTTTTTCGTCGAAACGGTCCTGCAGGTCGAAAAGCGCAACCCGCAATTGGCCGCCAGGCTGGCGACGGCACTCAGATCATGGCGCTCGCTGGAACCTGCCCGGCAGGGCAAGGCAAGGGAAGCGCTGCTTTCGATTGCCAATACCGAGAACCTGTCGGCCGATTTGCGCGACATCATTGAGCGCACGCTGGCGTAATGGTCCTTCCCTTCTCCCCTTGTGGGAGAAGGTGGATCGGCGCGGAGCGCCGAGACGGATGAGGGGTGTTGGACGGAGTGCTGTCGGTGCCAAGCTGGAGCACCCCTCTTCCGACCGAGCTTCGCTCGGCCACCATCTCCCACAAGGGGAGAAGGGAAGTCCGCCCATAAAGCCATTATTTTAGTCGATTTTTAATCTTTTTTCGCTGCGCCTATGGACAAGCCGAATCACCTTTGATTCTTTAGCTGCAGATTCGGAAGTGCGGCGTCGCCGGATCGTCAAGCAGATTTAAGATCGGGGAGAGCCATTTATGGCGAAGGCGGACGCGTGGGGCGCGCCCGGAGGGACGGGTTTTGAGCAGCGTGAGGCGGGAAGCGACGGTCTCGCCGGCAATGCGCGGCTGATCGCCGAACCCGCGTACCGACGGCTTCTGGCAGCCGAGCCATTGCTGCGCCGATCGATACCGGCCCTCATCATCATTTTCCTGATTGTCATCGCGGCACTGCGGTTCCTGTCGCTGATGCACGAGCGCGACGACGTGGAACGCGACGCCAAGGCGATCCTCTCGCTCGCGGCGGGCCAACTGGCCAGTTCGATCAGCGTCGATGTGAACATGGCCTCGACGCCTGGCGCGACGCAGGACTTGTTGGAGGGCATCAGCCGTCAGGGCGCCATGGGCCGAAGCCACGTGCTTGCGGTCACCGACAGCGCGTTCAAGATCGTTGCCGTGACACCGCAATCGACGGGCTGGGAAGGGCGGTCGCTTGACGCCATCGCCCAGGGCGGTCAACCGCTGTTCATGTTCGGTGACCGCGCCGGGGTGATGGAGGTCAGCATCGGCGGCCAGGACTGGTATGCCGCGGTGAGCCTGGCAAATGGCAGGAATGGTGCTGCCGCAGCGCTCGTTCCGCAGGATGCGGTCTTCGACACGTGGCGCAAGACCGTTTCGCTCAACGTCACGCTGTTCGTGCTGACGGCCGGCGTGCTGATCATCGTCCTCTATGCCTATTTCGGCCAGGCGGCGCGCGCCCAGACCGCCGACCGCATTTATCTCGAAGCGCACCAGCGCATCGACATGGCGCTGGTGCGCGGCCGCTGCGGCTTGTGGGACTGGGACATGGTTCGCGGCAAGATGTACTGGTCGCGTTCGATGTACGACATGCTGGGCTATGAGCCCTGCGACACGATGCTGTCGTTCGGCGAGGTCGACGGGATCATCCATCCCGAGGACGGCGACCTATTCCAACTCGCCAACAGGATCGTCGCACGTGAGATCGACCACATCGACCAAGTGTTCCGGATGCGCCACGCCGACGGACAATGGGTGTGGATGCGCGCAAGAGCGCAGGTGATCGACCCGGAAGCGCCAGAGATCCAGTTGATCGGCATCGCCGTCGACGTCACCGAGCAGCGGCATTTGGCGCTGCGCTCCGAGGCCGCGGATCTTCGCCTGCGAACGGCCATCGAAAACATCAACGAATCCTTCGTGCTCTGGGATTCGGCCCAGCGCCTGATCATGTGCAATTCCAAGTACCAGCAGGACAACGGCCTGTCGGATCGCGACGTGATGCCGGGCGCCTCGCGCGCCGTTCTCGAAGATCGCATGCTTGCCTTCGCTTCGGAGCGCCGGCTTGCCAACACCAACGGGCAGCAAGGCGGCGTGACCTTCGAGCGGCAGCTTGCCGATGGCCGCTGGCTGCAGGTGAACGAATTGCGGACCAGGGACGGCGGCACCGTCTCGGTCGGCTCCGACATCACCCAGATCAAGCTGCACCAGGAGAAGCTGGTCGACAGCGAGCGCCGGCTGATGGCGACGATCCATGACCTCAGCCTTGCCCGCCGGGCAGAGGAAGAGCGGTCGCGCGAACTGGTCGAGCTCAATCACAAATACATGAAGGAAACCGAGCGCGCCGAGGCCGCGAACCGGGCCAAATCCGAGTTCCTGGCCAACATGTCGCATGAATTGCGCACGCCGCTCAACGCGATCATCGGCTTCTCTGAACTGATGGAACAGGCGCTGTTCGGGCCCCTGGGTTCGCCGCGCTACGAGGAATACGCCACCGACATCAACGGCAGCGGCAAATATCTTCTGGGCGTCATCAACGACATCCTCGACATGTCGAAGATCGAGGCCGGCCAGTTCTCGATGGATCAGGAGGAAATCGACCTCTGCCCGCTGATGCGGGAAACGGTGCGCGTCATCTCGCTGCAGGCGGCGGAAAAGTCGATCACCGTCGAAACACGCATCCCCGATTCGCTGACGCTGTTCGCCGACCGCCGGGCGATCAAGCAGATCATCATCAACCTGCTGTCGAATGCGGTGAAGTTCACCGGCCAGGGCGGCCGCATTGCGGTAAGGGCCCGCAACACCTCCAGCGCTCTGGTGCTGACGATCGAAGACAATGGCTGCGGCATCCCGAAGGAGGCGCTGAGCAAGCTCGGGCGGCCGTTCGAGCAGGTGCAGAACCAGTTTTCCAAGAGCCATGCCGGTTCCGGCCTTGGCCTTGCCATCTCACGCTCGTTGGCCGAGCTTCAGGGCGGCGCCTTGAAAATCCGCTCCACCGAAGGCACCGGCACGATCGTGTCGGTGCGCATTCCGACCAGGAAGCCGACGCAGCCGGTCAGGGCCGCCGCCTGAATAGTGAATAGTGAATAGTGAAATAGTCAGTAGTGAATATCTAATTCCATTCACCATTCACTACTCACTACTCATTCACACGAAGCAAAAAGCCAAAATCCTTCCTGACATTTTGCGACGTCTCCTTGAGGTGCGCTTCCAGCACGCCGAAATCTGGCAGGTCGGTGACCGCCAGTAGCAGATCCGAAAGCCCCGGCGGAACGTCGTCGCGTTCGAATACGCCGGTGAGGCAGAGCCGCGTCATCTGGGTCAGCGCCAGATAGAGCGCATAGGCATCGCAAAGCTCCTGCCTGATCTGCGCCTCGGCGAAATCCGGCGCCAGCCTCGACAGCACGTCCGCCGTCCCGGTGACCCGGCGGCCGGCTTCGACCTTTCCCGTGATCACCGCCACCTGCGCGATGAATTCGAGATCGATGAGACCACCCGGGATCAGCTTGATGTCCCAGAGATCGCGCGGCGGTTTTTCCTTCTCGATCATCGCGCGCATCTCGGCCGCCTCGGCCATCACCTTGGCGCTGTCGCGCGGCAGGGCAAGCACCTGTGCCACTTCGGTCTCGACCTCGGCGCACAGCGCTTGATCGCCGCCGATCGCGCGGGCCCTTGACAGCGCCATATGCTCCCAGGTCCAGGCGTCCTTGCGCTGGTACTTCTTGAAGGCATCGACATGGGTCGCCACCGGCCCCTTGTTGCCGGACGGCCGCAAGCGAAGGTCGAGTTCGTAGAGAACGCCCTCGGCGGTCGGCGCGGACACCGCAGCGATCAGCCGCTGCGTCATCCTGGCGTAATAGTGCGACGGGGCGAGCGGCTTGTCGCCATCGGATTCTTCGGCATCGGCATCGTGATCATAGAGCAGGATGAGGTCGACGTCTGAGCCGGCCGTCAATTCGCGGCTGCCGAGCTTGCCCATGCCGAGCAGCGCAACCGTGCCGCCGGCGATGCGACCGTGGCGTAGCGCGAACTCGGCGATGACCGCCCGCAGCGCCGCGTCGATGGTGAGATCGGCCAGATCGGAAAAGGCACGGCCGGCGCGCGCCGGATCGATCGAGCCGGCAAGCAGCCTGACGCCGATCAGGAATTTTTGCTCGGACGCAAAGATGCGCAAGCGGTCGAGCACGTCCTCATAGGCCCTGTCGCCCTCGAGGAACGCGGCGAGACGGCCGGACAGATAGGCGCGGTCCGGCAGTTCGGTCAAAAGGGCCGGATCGAGCAGGCCGTCAAACACGTGCGGCCGGCGTGTGATGATGGCGGCCAGCCGGGGCGCCGCGCCCATGATGGTCGCCAGCAGCTTCAGCAGAGCCGGATTGGAGTGGAGCAGCGAGAACAGCTGAATGCCGGCGGGCAGACCGGCAAGGAATTCGTCGAAGCGTATCAACGCCTCGTCCGCGCGGCGCGTCTGGCCGAAGGATTGCAGCAGCGCCGGAGTCAGTTCGGTCAACCGCTCGCGCGCCTCGGCTGACTGGGTGACGCGATAGCGGCCGAAATGCCAGCCGCGGATGACGCGGCAGATGTCGCTCGCCCGCTGGAATCCCAATCTCTGCAGGGTCTGCAACGTATCGGGGTCGTCGACATCGCCGGTAAAGACCAGATTGCCGATGCCCGCCGAAAGCTCGGGCGCGGTCTCGAAAAGCGCTGCGTAGTGGCGTTCGACCTGATGGAGCGCGGCGCGGAACGCCTCGGCAAAGGTCGCCGCATCGGCAAAACCGAGCAGGCGGGCAATGCGTTCGAGCCCTTCGTCATCGTCCGGCAGTATGTGGATCTGCTCGTCGGCGACCATCTGAACGGCGTGCTCGACGCGGCGCAGGAGCCAGTACTGCCTTGTGAGCGTATCGCGCGCATCGGCAGTGATCCAGCCGCGTGCCGCAAGCTGGCCAAGCATCGGCACCGTCTCGCGGCCGCGCAGTTCGGCGAAGCGGCCGCCGGCGATGAGCTGCTGGGTCTGGACGAAGAACTCGATCTCGCGGATGCCGCCGCGGCCGAGCTTGACGTTGTGGCCCTTCACCGCGATCTCGCCAAGACCCTTGTGGGCGTGGATCTGGCGCTTGATCGAATGGACGTCGGCGATCGCTGCATAGTCCATGTATTTGCGCCAGATGTAGGGCTGGAGCTCCTTCAGGAACGCAGTGCCGGCGGCGACATCGCCGGCCACCGGACGCGCCTTGATCATTGCGGCCCTCTCCCAGTTCTGGCCCCGCGCCTCGTAGTAGCGCAGCGCCGCCTCGACCGGGATCGCCAGCGGCGTCGAACCGGGGTCGGGACGAAGCCTGAGGTCGGTGCGGAAAACATAGCCGTGTTCGGTGCGGTCCTGGAGCATGCGAACCAGCCGGCGGGTCAGGCGCGAAAACAGCTCCGTCGCATCGAGCGGATCGACGACTGCTGGCGCTTGCGGGTCGAAGAAAACGACGAGGTCGATGTCGGAGGAGAAGTTCAGCTCATGCGCGCCAAGCTTGCCCATGCCGAGCAGGATCCAGCCCGACCGGCGCGCCGGATCCTCGAGATCCGGCAGTTTGAGCTTGCCTTGTCGGTGCGCGTCGCGAAGCAGGAAGTCGACGGCAGCGCGGGTGCAGGCGTCGGCAAGATCGCTCAGCCGCCGTACTGTGATTGCAGTTTCGGCCTCGCCTGCAAGATCGGCCAGCGCGATCAGGACATGCGCTTCCGCTTTCCATTGCCGCAACTCCATCATCAGGCCGTTTTCAGAGATGGCTTCCGCCCGCGCGGCCTTGCCGATGGCGGCGCCGATCGACGCCAGCCGCGCCTCGACGGTTTCATCGAAAAGCGCATCCAGGATCTGCGGGCGGCGGCGCACCGTGTCGCGCAGGAACGGCGACAGGTCGAAGACTGCCGCGAGAAACTCCTGGACGGCGCCCTCGCCGGCCAGGAATTTCGCCAGCACGACAAGCCCCTCTTCCTGCGCTGCGGAAGCGATCTCCGACAATTCCCGCCGGGCTCGGTTCTGATCCAGAGGCACGAGCCTTGCCGCCGGCTTCAGAAGCCAGTTGGTGTGTTCCGCAGCCGCCTTCACCGCCATCAGCGATCCTCCCGTTCGGGAAAACTCATGACGACGGATAATCCAGGATTGGCGGGCAGGAGATCAAGCCGCCCTTTGTGGAATGTCATGATCGCCTTGGCGAGGCTGAGGCCGAGACCGGAACCCGGCTGCGAGCGGCTCTTCTCCAGCCGCACGAAACGCTCGGTCGCTCTGGCGCGATCGGCATCGTCGGGAATGCCCTGGCCGTTGTCGGTGACGGAAAGCCTGATTTCGCTGCCGACGCGATCGAGCGCCACGCGAACGGTCGGCTTGGCTGTCGAATCGGTCGAATATTTGATCGCGTTGTCGACGATGTTCGATAGCGCCTGGCCGATCAGCTCGCGATTGCCTTCAACGGCGAAGCCGTCCTGCACAGAGGTCTCGAGTGTCACTCCCGCCTCCTCCGCCACCGGCTCGTAGAGCTCGACGACATCGCGCACGGAAGCAGCCAGATCGACCCGGCTGGTGATTTCTGAGGAATAGCCCGCCTCCAGCCTTGAGATCATCAGGATGGCGTTGAAGGTCTTTATCAGATGGTCGGACTCGGCGATGGTCGCTTCCAGCGCCTGCCGGTAGGCGGCGGAGTTGTGCTTGCCGGAGAGCGTCGCCTCGGCGCGGTTGCGCAGCCTGGTCAGCGGCGTCTTCAGATCGTGGGCGATGTTGTCGGAGACCTGCTTCAGCCCTTCATTCAGCGTGGCGATTCTGGCCAGCATAGAATTGAGATTTTCGGAGAGCCGATCGAACTCGTCGCCGGCGCCGGTGACCGGCAGCCGGCCGGAAAGGTCGCCGCCCATGATGCGGCGACTGGCCTGCGACACCGAGTCGATGCGCTTCAGCGCCGCGCGGCCGACGAAGAACCAGATCAAAATTCCGCCAAGCGCCATCATGCCGAGCGCCAACGTCAAGGCGCGGCGGATGACGGCGCGGAACCGCTCAGGCTCGCCGAGATCGCGGCCGACCAGCATGATCATCTGGTTGGGCAGGCGCAGCACCAAGGCAATGGCGTTGTGGCCCTTCTCGCCTTCGACCTGGACTTCGCTCTGGCTGGGCTCGTTCGGGTCGGCGATCGGGTTGCGTTGCCGCTCGAGCTCGCCCTCGCCAAAGCGCCGGTAGGAAAACGGCTCCGTCGTCCAGCCCTCGGCCACGAGAACGCCGGGTTCCAGGCTCTGCACGTTGCCGGTCAGGATCTGGCCGTTGGCATCCGCGATCAAATAGAGGTTGGCGCCGGGCTGGCGGGAGCGCTGCTCGACCACCCGCACCAGCAGCGGCAAGCCGCCGCGCTGATAGACCCGGGCGAGGCCGAGCACCTCGTCGTTGATGGTCTCCTGCGTCTGGCCGGTCAGCATGCGCGCCGACAGCGAGGTCATGTAGAAGACGAGCAGCACCGCACAGATGGCGAACAGCAGGAGATAGAGCGCCGAAAGCCGCGCTGCCGTCGTCTTCATGATGGCCGGCATTGAAAGGGCCATGCTAGCCGCTCTTGAGCATATAGCCGGCGCCACGAACCGTGTGCAGGATGGGCTTGTCGAAGCCCTTCTCGATCTTGCCGCGCAGCCGCGAGACGTGCACGTCGATGACGTTGGTCTGCGGATCGAAATGATAGTCCCAGACATTTTCCAGCAGCATGGTGCGCGTCACCACCTGGCCGGCATGGCGCATCAGATATTCGAGCAGGCGGAACTCGCGCGGCTGCAGCGTAATCTCGCGGGCCGCGCGCCGTACCGAATGCGACAGCCTGTCGAGTTCGAGGTCGCCGACCCGGTAGACGGTTTCGGCCTCCCTGGCGCTGGCGCGGCGGTTCAGCACCTCGACCCGGGCCAGAAGCTCGGAAAAGGCATAGGGCTTGGTCAGATAGTCGTCGCCGCCGGCGCGCAAGCCGGTGACCCGGTCGTCGACTTCGCCGAGCGCCGACAGGATCAGCACCGGCGTAGTCTTGCCTCGGGATCTAAGACCGGCGATGACCGACAGGCCGTCGCGGCGCGGCAGCATGCGGTCGACGACCATCACGTCATAGTCGCCGGAGTCAGCGAGCGCGAAGCCGGTTTCACCGTCGCCGGCGACATGGGCGGTATGTCCGGCCTCGGTAAAGGCTTTCTGAAGGTAATCGGCCGCTTCGCGATCGTCTTCTATGACGAGAATCTTCATGGGACCGTTATACGCGATTTCGCTGGAAGAATGAGTGGTCGGCATAGGCATCATGGCCTCGAGATGTATCGCCAACAAAATGATTCAAGAACGAGCAGTAAGTCTTTGTTTTAAAATGTTATTGGCGTCGAGACCCGGCATCCTCGGATTTGGGCGACATGCTTTGTTGTTTGAGCATGTCGTCATCCCAAAACCGCTTCACACTTTGGGCGACTGCTCTGTTGTTCGAGCGGCAGCGGGCGATGGGAGCCCGCTGCCGCTGGGCCGGAACACGATGACTGACTAACGTATTCAAGCCCCGTGCTTTCCCATGCTACGGCTCGGGTGTTTGAAACCGCCGCATCGGAAGAGTCTGGAACGTCAGCCCTTGGCGACAGGCAGCGCGACGAAGCGGTTGCTGTCGTCGCGGGTGATCTGCATCAGCACCGCCTTGCGGCCCGACTTCACCGCGTCGGCCATGGCCTTGGCGACGTCCTCGGTGCCATTGACCTCCGTCGAATTGACCGAGGTGATGACATCGCCGGGCTGGATCCCGCGATCGGCGGCATCGCTGTCGGGATCGACATCGGTCACCACAAGCCCTTTGCCATCGTCGGACCTGGTGACGGTGAGACCGAGGTCGGCCAGCGTATCGGCCTTTGGCGGAGCCGAAGGCTGCTGGTCGGCCGAAGCCTGCTTGTCACTCGAAGGCAGCGTGCCGAGGTCGACCTTGACCGTTTCACTCTTGCCGTCACGCCACAGCGTGACGTCGACCGGCTTGCCGGGCGTGTAGGCGCCGATCAGGCGGGCGAGTTCCTTCGGCGAAGCGACGTCCTTGCCGTCCACCTGAGTGATGACGTCACCAGCCGATATGCCGGCCTCCTTGCCGGGACCATCGTCCTGGGCGCTGGAAACGAGAGCGCCCTTATCGGACTTCAGCCCGAGCGATTCGGCGATTTCGGAGGTGACCGGCTGGATCTCGACGCCAAGCCAGCCGCGCTGGACGGTGCCGTCCTTCATCAGATCCTGAACGACCTGTTCGGCGGTCGAGGCGGGAATGTCGAAGGCAATGCCGACGCTGCCGCCGGACGGCGAGAAGATCGCGGTGTTGATGCCGACGACCTGGCCGTTGAGGTTGAAGGTCGGGCCACCCGAATTGCCGCGGTTCACCGAGGCATCGATCTGGATGAAATCATCATAAGGACCGGCGCCGATGTCGCGACCACGGGCCGAGACAATGCCGGCAGTAACTGTGCCGCCGAGGCCGAACGGATTGCCGACGGCCACCACCCAGTCGCCGACGCGAACCTTTGCATCATCGGCGAAGTCGACATAGGTGAACTTGCCGTCGCCTTCGACCTTGAGCACTGCGAGATCGGTGCGCGGATCTGTGCCGACCAACTTGGCGTCGAGTTCCTTGCCGTCATGCATCACCACCGTGAAGGACGAGCCCTCTCCGACGACATGGTTGTTGGTGACGAGGTAGCCATCCTCGGAGATGAAGAAGCCGGACCCTTGAGCGACCGGCCGTGGCTGGCGGTCACCGCGTCCGAAACGTCGCATTCCATCCCGGCCATCCTGATCGCCAAAGCCACGGAACTCCCTGAAGAAGCGGCGCAATTGCGGATCGTCGGGGAGATTGCCGAAGGCGTCGGGAAGGTCGGAGCCGTCGTCAGCGGTCGATTCTATCTTGGCTTTGACGCGGACACTGACGACCGCCGGCGAAACGCGCTCGACCACGTCGGCGAAGCTCGGGACCTGAGGCGCCTCGACACGCACGGCCTCGGCCAGGACGGGGGCTGTCCCGGTGGCAACCGCGCCGAAGCCGATCGCGCCGGCAATGGCCACTGATGCGGCGGCAGCCATCAGGCGTTTGCGGGTGCGGGAATGTGAATTGGGGGCAATATTCATGGGTCTCGTATCCTCTTTCAAGGGATGCGCTTCGGTCGGCATCCTCGGCCAAGAGAAATAGAGGCGCGCACATTACGGCGCCATTTCCAGTGCATGAAACTTTGGTAATGTTTGCAGGCACCAACCCTTTGGTTGCGCCCGCCCGTTGTCATATGTTGTACACAGTTCAGCACAAGGCTTTCACCATGACCGCAAGCGCCATGACGATTCGGGTTTCGTCCGAAACCAAGCTGAAGCTGGAGCGGATCGCCGCCGACACGCGGCGCAGCAAATCCTTCCTCGCGGCCGAGGCGATATCGGCCTATGTCGATCGCGAGCTTGAGATCATCGAAGGCATCAAACGCGGCATGGCCGATGCGGCAGCTGGCCGTGTCGTGCCGCACGACGAAGCCATGGCGGAAATCGACGCCATCATCGAAGCGTCGGAAGCCAGGCGCGCAGACAAGGCTTGAAGCGGTTCGTCACCTGGTCGCGAGACATCGTGACACGGCCGTGGCCTTGGCGGCGGGGCGGCCGGGCCGAATTAGTTACCCAGCACCTTGTCCAACGCTGCCTTCTCCTCGGCGGTGAGCATGGCCGCAGGCGTTGAACGGCGCGACCGGGCGGTCAGCACGATGAAAATCCCGCCGGCAAGCAGCAGAAGGACCGGCGTGCCCCACAACAGCGCATTGCGCAGGCTGAAGCGCGGCTTCAACAGCACGAACTCGCCGTAGCGGGAAACGATGTAATCGATCACCTGCCGGTCGGTATCGCCGGCGACCAGGCGCTGGCGCACCAGCACGCGCAGGTCGCGGGCAAGCTCGGCATCGGATTCGTCGATCGACTGGTTCTGGCAAACCATGCAGCGCAGTTCTTCCGAAAGCGTCCGCGCCCGCGCCTCGAGCGCCGGGTCGGCCAGAACCTCGTCCGGCTTCACCGCAAGTGCGGCGCCAGCAAACAACAGCGTCAGCAGCAGGATCAGGGAGGCCAGTGAAGTTTTTCTTGCGGTCATGGCAGGCTCGCCGAAGGCATGGCGCCCGCCGATCTGCGGCGGCGCGACGGTGCGCCGACGCGCAGCCGCCGGTCCATCAGCGACATCGCAGCACCTGCCATCATGACAAGGGCGCCGCCCCAGATCAGCGTCACCAGCGGCTTCCACCACAGCCGCACCACGACGGAGCCGTCGGTCGGCTCGTCGCCAAGCGAGAGGTAGAGCTGGCTGAAACCGATCGTCTTGATACCGGACTCGGTCGTCGTCATCTGCCGGACCGGATAGGAGCGCTTGGACGAGGTGATCACGGCGGTGGTGCTTCCATCGGCGCCGAGCAGGGCGAAGCGGCCGCGATCCTCGCTGTAGTTAGGCCCCTGGGCCGGATAAAGCCCTTCGAAGCGCAGTGTGTGGCCGGACAGTTGCACGGTCTCGCCGGCACGCATCGACAGTATCTTCTCGGTGCCGAAGCAAAGTGTGCCGACGATGCCCAGCGTCGTCAGCCCAAGACCGAGATGGGCGAGCGCGGTGCCGAAGACCGAACGCGGCAGGCCGGCGAAGCGCCTGAGCATGACGCCGGGCGCGACACTGCCAAGGCCGGACTTGACGGCAATATCGGTGAGCGCGCCGCAGATCAGCCAGAAAGCCAGGCCGACGCCAAGTGTTGCGAACACCGACGCGCCGTCGATGAACAAGGCCGTCACCAGCACGGCCAGAAGCGCGGCGGCGAAGGCCGCCATCAGCCGCTGGGCGACGGCGAAAATGTCGCCGCGCTTCCAGGCCAGCAGCGGCCCGAACGGAACCGCTACCAGGAGCGGCACCATCAGCGGGCCGAACGTCAGGTTGAAGAACGGCGCGCCGACCGAAATCTTGTCGGCCGAAACGGCCTCGACGACCAGCGGATAGAGCGTGCCGATCAGCACGGTGGCGGTGGCCGTGGTCAGGAACAGATTGTTGAGGACCAGCGCCCCTTCGCGCGAGATCGGATGAAACAGGCCGCCGGCCGTCAACCTCGAGGCGCGAAAGGCGAACAACGCCAGTGAGCCGCCGATGAACAGTGTCAGGATGCAGAGAATGAACACGCCGCGCGTCGGATCGGTGGCGAAGGCGTGGACGGAGGTGAGCACGCCGGAGCGCACCAGGAAGGTGCCGAGCAGCGAAAGCGAGAAGGTCAGGATCGCCAGCAACAGCGTCCAGATCTTCAGGGCCGAGCGCTTTTCCATGACGATCGCCGAATGGAGCAGCGCGGTGCCGGCCAGCCAAGGCATGAACGAGGCGTTCTCGACCGGATCCCAGAACCAGAAACCGCCCCAGCCAAGTTCGTAATAGGCCCAGTAGGAGCCCATGGCGATACCGCCGGTCAGGAACATCCACGCGACCAGCGTCCATGGCCGCACCCAGCGCGCCCAGGACGCGTCGATGCGGCCTTCGATGAGGGCGGCGACCGAGAAGGAAAAGCAGATCGAGAAGCCGACATAGCCGAGATAGAGCAGCGGCGGATGGATGGCGAGGCCGAGATCCTGCAGGATCGGGTTGAGATCGCGGCCCTCGATCGGCGCCGGATTCAGCCTGGCGAACGGGTTGGACGTCGCCAGGATGAACAGCAAGAAGGTGGCGCCGATCGCGCCTTGCACGGCCAGCACGTTGGCTCGAAGGGTTGCTGGAAGATTGCTGCCGAAAGCAGCGACGAGCGCCCCGAAGAAGCTCAGGATCAGCACCCAGAGCAGCATCGAGCCCTCGTGATTGCCCCATGTGCCGGTGATCTTGTAGATCAGCGGCTGCAGCGAATGCGAGTTGTCCCAGACGTTGGCCACCGAAAAGTCGGACGTCGCATAGGCCGTCGCCAGCGCCGCGAAGGACAGAGCGGTCAAGGCGAAGCCGGTCACCGCGACCGGACCGCCGACGGCCATCATCTTCTGGCTGTTGATACGCGCGCCGAACAGCGGCACCAGCGCCTGTACCAAAGACAGCGCGAACGCCAGGACCAGCGCGAAATGTCCGGTTTCAACCATTGTGGCCAAGCCCGCCAGGTTTTTGCTTTGCCGCAGGGTCTTGCCGCAAAATCGTGGGAACCCTCGGGTCAAGCCCGAGGGCAGGCTTTTGCGGAACCTGCTTAGTCACTTTTTGGTCTCCTGCCACACGCCTCTGGACTTGAGGCCGTCGGCCACCTCCTTGGGCATGTAGTTCTCGTCGTGCTTGGCCAGCACGCTGTCGGCGACGAAGACGCCGTCCGGGCGAAAAATGCCTTCAGTGATGACGCCCTGCTCCTCGCGGAAAAGGTCGGGAAGAATGCCGGTGTAGGTAACCTTGACCTGCTTCTGGTTGTCGGTCACCGAAAAGGCGACGGTGGTCCCCTGACCGCGCTCGATCGTGCCTTTTTCGACGAGGCCGCCGAGCCTGATACGCTGCCCGGGCTGCAGGCTGGCGGTGGTCAGATCGGCCGGCATGTAGAAGTAGGAGGCCTTCTGGCCGAGCGCGTAGAAGGTCAGGCCGGTGGCGGCACCGAGGAAGGCCAACCCTCCGGCGATCACCGACAGTCGTTTCTGCTTGCGCGTCATTTCTTACTCCGTCGCCGTCAGGCCAAGCGAGACGGCAAAGGCGGTGAATTTCTTCGCTTCGTCACTATCGGGGCCAAAAACGGCGATACCGCGATTGAGCGCGTCGCGCGCCTGATCGGCCTTGCCCAGCACGACATAGGAACGAATAAGCTGCATCCATCCTTTCACATCGCGCGGGTTTTGACGCAGTTTTTCATCAAGCCCCGCAACCATGGTGTTGATCATCGCTTCCCTATCCTGCGGCGACATCGACGCGGCGGCATCGACATCCCCGGCGTTCGGGCCTTTTGCAGGTACTCCCGAAGCGATGCTGCGCCTGGCGGATTCGGCCAGTGCCTGCTCGACGGCGCCGCGCCAGGGCGAGTCCTGTGGCAAGGCCGCGAGCATTTTCTGCCAGCCAATCGTCGCCTCCTCGATGCGGCCTTCCTGCGCCATGCCCATCGCCAGATAAAAGCTGGCCTTCGGATTCGCCGGATCGAGCTTCAGCGCCGCCTCGAAGGCTGCCTGAGCATCGGCCGAGACAATGCCGCCCGCTTCGCTGGCGATCGCCTCGCCGAGGCCGGCCTGGCGAGTTGCGCTGTCGCCGTCGAGGCGAATGGCGTTGCGGTACGCCGTCACCGCGTCGGAGAACCGCTGCATGCGCAGATAGATTGGCGCCAGCACGTCCCAACCCCTGCCATCGGACGGGTTGGCGGCAAGGTGGGCCTCGGCGCGTGCCACCAGTTCGTCGACCGAACTGTCGGCGGGATTCTTGGCCAGTCGCTCGCTGAGCGGCTGCGACGGCAGATCGGGCGAGCCGAGTTGGCTGTACAAGCCCCAGCTGACCAGCGGGACCGCCAGGACCGCAGCCGTCGCAACCAGCCTGGTCGCCATCGACGGTTGCCGCGCCGCTGCCTTGTCGGCGGCATTGTCGAGGCGAAGGATGCGGCGGGCGATCTCCGCACGCGCCTCTTCGGCCTCGGCCGGCTGGATCAGGCCACGCGCCACGTCGCGGTCAAGCTCGGACAACTGGTCGCGATAGACTTCAAGGTCATGATCGCTGCTTGGCGACCCACCCTTCGGGCCGCCGGCCAGCGGCAGCAGCACCGCCAGGCTTGCACCCAGCGTGAGAATGGCGGCTATGACCCAGAACAGCATGCTTCTTCCAATAACGGCAGAGCCCTGCCTTGCCAACACAGGCGTCCTGCGACGCTTTGACGGCAGATGCGTCGCATGTCCTTGATTGATGTCAACCGGACCTAAAGCGCGTCGCGATCGACCGGCGTCATGCGACGCGCCTTAGATAGTTGTTTTCATGCATATCGTCATCGCAAGATCGCTGCACACCCCGGGGCAGGTCCCGAGGGCACGCTTTTGCGCGAATTCTTGTTTTTATGCATGTCGTTATCGCAAAACCGCTGCACACTTTTGCGCGACATGCATTATCCGGCCGGTCGTTACGTCAGCGGCGTCCAGCTGCCATCGGCGTTGCGGCAAGCGGTTCCGCGCGCGGTGGCGCCGGCGGCGCCGGTGAACACCGTATGGGTGTATTGTCGGCAGTCCTGCGAGCCGACGCGATAGGGCTGGGCGGGCACGACTTCACCGTAATGCGCCGACCGATCGCTCTTCCACGTCACCTTCTGGCTGCTCGCCGTGTACTCGAGCGCCCTGTATTCCGCCTCCAGCGCCTTGCGCTTTTCGGGGCCGCTCAAGCCGGTACCGATCGATCCGCTGACGAGGCCGCCGCCCATGGCGGAAATGACCGTCGTCGCGATCTTGCCTTCACTTGGCGGCGTTGCGGCCGGCTGCGGAGCCACCATGGGGCCAGGGTTCCTGCCCAGCGTCGTGCAGCCGGAAACGACCAGCAGTGCGGAGACGAGCGCGACGCGAATCTTCATGCCAAAAACCGGTCTCTTGAGTTAAAGCTGGGGGGCCGCGCCATCGGGGAAGTCGGCGTGGCCATAGTGTTGATGTTTGTCGGAAATTTGGCCGCGGCCGACGGCTCCGGGACCAGTCGACATGCCGCCATATCACGCACCGTCGATCAATGTCGACTGGCCCAGCAAAAAGCATAGGCCTAAAGCGCGTCGCATTTGGCCGGCCTCGTGCGACGCGCTTCAGGTTGTTGTTTTTACGCATGTCGTTATCGCAAAACCGCTGCACACTTTTGCGCGACATGCATTAGTGAAGGCTCCGCAATCGAACCACCGCCTTCAACCCGCCCATGCTGGACCGTTCCAGAGCCAGAACGCCTCCGTATTCGTTGACGAGATCGGCGACGATGGCAAGTCCAAGCCCGGTGCCCGGCCTTGTCTCGTCGAGACGCCGTCCGCGCTTCAGCGCCTCGCGTGCCTTGTCCTCTGGAATGCCCGGGCCGTCATCCTCGATGCTGATCTCGAACAGGTTGACGGCACCCTCCTTGCCGGAGCCAGTCTTCTTGCCGGGGATTGGCGCCACCGATACCGCGACCGCGCTCTTTGCCCATTTCATGGCGTTGTCGAGCAAATTGCCAAGCAATTCTTCCAGATCCTCGCGTTCGCCGGCAAAGACGATATCGACTGCCGGCAGCGAAAGCGAGAGAGCGGTCTGCGGATTGAGTTTTTGCAGCACGCGCACCATGCGCTGGACCAGCGGCGCCACCGGCGTACGGTAGACGACGCTGTCACGTTGCGCCGCAACGCGGGCGCGCTGCAGATAATGGTCGATCTGCTTCTGCATCGAGGCGGCCTGTTCGGCTATGAGCTGGCCCTTGGCGCCGCCGAGCGCCCGTCCCTCGTTGATCAGCACTGCCAGCGGCGTCTTCAGCGAATGAGCGAGGTTGCCGACCTGCGTCCGCGAGCGCTCGACGATACGCTTGTTGTTTTCGATCAACGCGTTGGTCTCGTTGGCGAGCGGCTCGATCTCGGCGGGGAAGCGACCGTCGAGCTTTTGCGCGGTTCCTTCGCGCACCATGGCGAGAGCGTCCCTGACCCGGCGCAATGGCTGCAGGCCCAGCAGGATGGCGATGGCGTTGATGGCGATCATGCCGACGCCGAACAGCGAAAGATAGGTCAGCAGGCGACGCTGAAAGGCGCTTATCTCCTGCTCGAGCTCGGTCCGGTTGCCCATGACGCGGAAGCGCGCTGCGCGATTTTTCGCGTCGAGAACGAACTCGCTCTCGAACACTTCCAGTTCCTCGCCATCGATGCCTTCTGTCGTATAGCTGCGCTGGAAGCTGGCATTGAAAGGAACCTCGGCGACGCTTGGCGACAGGATCGCCTTGGTCATCGAGGAGGAGTGCAACTCACCACTCACGCCTTCCGACGCAGGCTCCACCGACCAGTACCAGCCGGAATTCGGCTCCGAGAACCGAAGGTCGCCCAGGTCGGGAGCGCCGGTCAGCGAACCGCCTTCGGACACGCCGACCGAGCCGATCAGATTGAACAGATGCGCCGACAGCAGGCTGTCGAAACCGCGCTCGCTCGCCTGGCGATAAAGGGTGGTGATCAGCGTGAAGATGACAATCAGGGTGAGTATCGCCCAGACCGTGGAAAAGGCGATCACCCGGAACGCCAGCGAACGCGGCCCGAACCGCAGTGAAAGCGGCGTCCTTGCAGTCTGTCTGAGCGGTTCCGCCTTACGCCTCCGGCTCACGCATCCGATAGCCCATGCCGCGAACGGTTTCTATCATGTCGATGCCCATCTTCTTGCGAAGCCGCCCGACAAAGACCTCGATTGTGTTGGAATCGCGGTCGAAATCCTGATCGTAAAGGTGCTCGACCAACTCGGTTCGGGACACGACCTCGCCCATATGGTGCATCAGATAGGCAAGCAGGCGAAATTCGTGCGACGTCAGCTTCAACGGCACGCCGTCGACATCGGCCTTGGAGGCTTTGGTGTCGAGCCGCAGCGGTCCGCAGGTCAGTTCAGACGACGCATGGCCGGCAGCGCGCCGGATGAGCGCTCGGACCCTGGCCAGCACCTCCTCGATGTGGAACGGCTTGGTGACATAATCGTCGGCGCCGGCGTCGATGCCGGAGACCTTGTCGCTCCAGCGGTCGCGCGCCGTCAAAATCAGGACAGGCATCTTGCGGCCGCCGCGCCGCCAGCGTTCGACCACGCTGATGCCGTCCATCTGCGGCAAGCCGATGTCGAGCACCACGGCGTCATAGGGCTCAGTGTCGCCGAGGAAATGCCCTTCCTCACCGTCGAAAGCCCGGTCGACGACATAGCCGGCATCGACCAGCGCGTCGGATATCTGCCGGTTCAGGTCCTTGTCATCTTCGACAACGAGTACGCGCATATGGGATCATACCAGTTGAGGAATCGGCCTGTTGAGGAGCTGGACGTCAGATATAGGCCGATTCCAGCGCCTGGGATACGGCAGGCATCAGTTCAGCGGAACGACGATCTCCGTGCGGCGCGGACGCTGCCCATCCTTGCCCGGAACCAGCACGACGATGACGCAGACCGGCTGGCCACCGCGCGTCGACTGCGACGCCTTGGCCAGCGTGCCGCCATTCTGCTCGGCGACCTGCTGACCGATCGCGTAGCAGTCGGAGGCGGCCAGGACGATCGGCCGGTTGTGCTCGGGCACGACGACCGGCAGCGCCGTCGCCTGCGACGCAAACAGACCGGCAGCGCAGAGAGCAAGTGTCGCGGTTGGGAAGTGGGAGCGAAGCGTTTTCATGATCAGCGTCCTAACGCATCGGTGCTGAACGTGATATGAACATTGCCTGCAACACATGCCTGTCTCACCCCCTGAAATGCGACACAACCAACCCCGGTGATTTGGCCGCCCCAACCCGGCAAATCCAAGCGCCAGTCTAGACTGTGTTGCAGCCTCATTGAAAGCGCGTCAGGCGTTTTCTTCCGTCACGGCACGAAAGCGCAGCAGCCCGTGACAGGCTGAAAGATCCTCGTCGTAACGGACCTCGGTGAATTCGAGCCGGAGATTGACGCGGTGATGCTCGTCGAGCGCCAGCGCCGCATGCTGGAGGCGGGCGCTGACCATGTCCATCACGTCGAGCATTTCTTTCCTGGCCTCGGATTTCGACCAGAAATGCAGAGTGAAGAGCTGCTCGGCATCATTCTCCCTGCCTGTTACGCAGTCATAGACGCTGGTCCGGCCGAACGTCACATAGGGAAACGGGATATTTTCCGGGACATGGTCGAATAGTTTTGCGCCGCCCAATGCCGCTGACAGGGAACCGTCAGCGTCCAGCGCCTGGAACAAGGCCTTCTGCAACGCGGCAGCCGGCGCGGTCATTTTATTCTCCCTCGCCCGTCGCGGCTGAACAGGCCTTCATCCGACAGCGATTTCCGCCTGCAGCGTAGCTGCGTTGAAATCCTGCCGCCAGTTCACGGGATTTCCAAGGCCGCAATCGCGCGGACACTGGGGATTTATCGAAAATCGGCTGCGGTCAGCACATACATGCTCTTGCCGGTACGGGCATAGGCGTTCCTTGCGACGTCATGTATGGGACCGACGGCCGAATCGAAGGCGGCGAGATATGTGGCTTCGGCCGTCGCCGTCCCCGGCGGCGCCGTCGAGATGGCGTCTGCATGGACAAAGAAAGAGATCTGGCACATGCCATCATAGCCGACGAAGCGGATCCGCCGGCTCGCCTCGTCGTAGCTTCGGCTTAGGTTTGGAAACGTCAGGCTCATGACTTGATGCCGTCAAGCGGCCCCCGCTTTCTTGCCTGCCGCCCGCTTTTTCTTTGGAGCGACGGGATTGAGGGCTTCCGCCGCACGGTCGGCCTCTTCCTTGGCCAGCCGCAGTGCCCGCAACTTTTCGGTCTTGATGGTCCTGGCCTTGGCCTCGGAAATATATTCGGCCGTAGCCTGGTTTCGCTCGGCGGTTTTCTTCTGCTTCTCCATGAAGCGCGCTTCAGCTTTTTCCATGATATTCTGATTGGGTTCCGCCATCGATAAAATCTCCTTTCGCTGAGGTGATGAAAATTTGTTTCTCTCCTAAAATAGGAGCTCGGAACGGAAAAACCAATTTTCAGAATGTTTTTGATTGAACAAATGCTTGAAATGACATTGTGAAATAATACTGAATTCATTCGCACAGAACTCAATGCGGCACCGACTGCTCATGTACGTCCGCTCCGACCAGCGCTAGCCTGGGCTCACGGCCGCCACTTGTTCGTGCAGGGACTGCGCTGATCCTCACGAGACCGGTGCTGCGCCACCCTCTTCCGTGCGCCGCGCAATGAATTCGTCGAGAACACCTGATGTGGCAGCGGCGCAAGCCGGCGGCCGAAAATCGGCCAGCAGCCGTTTCCAGATGCCGGTGGCGCGCTCGGTGGCGGTTCTTGACCCGGCCTGCGTCCAGTTGCCGAAATTCGACCAATCGGCGACCAGCGGTTCGTAGAATGCGGTGCGGTAGCGCGCCATAGTGTGCCCGGTCGAGAAGAAATGCCCGCCTGGCTGCACTTCGGCGATGGCCTCGAAGCCGATCGCGGCCTCGTCGCCGGGCGTCGCCGCGCAGAGTTCCGCGATGGTCTGCAGCGCCTCGATATCGGTGATCAGCTTCTCGAACGAGACGCTCAACCCGCCTTCGAGCCAGCCCGCAGCATGGATGCAGACCGTCGCGCCGGCGAGCACCGAACCCCATAGCGCGAACTGCGTTTCGTGGGCTGCCTGCGCGTCCGAAATGTTGGCGGCACTGCCGCCGCCGGACCGCCAGGGAAGGCCGGTGAAGCGTGCAAGCTGACCGGCGCCGAGCGTCGCCTTGACGTGCTCCGGCGTGCCGAAGGCCGGCGCCCCAGACTTCATGTCGACATTGGAGGAGAAGGAGCCATAGACCACCGGCGCGCCCGGCCGCACGATCTGGGCCAGCGTCAGCCCGGCCAGCGCTTCGGCGTGCTGCAGCGTCAGCGCGCCGGCCACGGTGATCGGCGCCATGGCGCCGGCCAGGCAGAAGGGCGTGATGATCAGCACCTGCCCCGCCTTGGCAAAGTCGATGATGCCTTGTGCCATCGGAACATCGAGCTGACGCGGCGAGTTGGTGTTGATGACGGTGTAGCAATGAGCGCCCGAACGGAATTCGTCCTCGGACAGGCCGCGCGCCAGCCGCAGCATCTCGAAGCCGTCCTCGACCTGCGGCGTGCCGCGCGCGAAGACGAACGGCAGCTTGTCCGACAGCGTCAACTGCGCGCGGTTGACGGCATAATGGCGGAAGCGGTTGTCGATGTCCTGCGGCTCGATGCAAGGTCCCAGCATGTGCAGCACGTCGAAATGCTGCACCAGGCGGATGAGATCCTCGAAAGCGGCAAGCGTTCCGGGCCGCCGGCCGTGCTCCAGATCGGTGACGTTCGGCGCCCCGGATCCTGCCAGGAACGTCATCGAGCCGAGTTCGAGCGTCAGGTCGCGGGCACGGTCACCGGCATGGACGCGGATCGATTTCGGCGCCGAGCCCAGCGCCGCCGCGACGATGTCGCGGCCGATGCGCACCATCTGGCTGTCCTCGTCGACCAAAGCGCCGGCACGGGAAAGAATGGCGCGCGCCTCCGGCAGCAGCACCTTGACGCCGAGTTGCTCGAGCACGCGCAGCGCCGTGTCGTGGATCGCGGCGACCTGGTCGGCCGAAAAGATCGGCTGCGGCAGAAACGGGTTCTTCAGCGAACGATAGTCCGGCCGGCGGCTGGTCTCGCTGCCGGCCTCGCCGGTTCGTCCGCGCCTGCGTTCGCGCCTGAGGTTGCGTGCGGCGTCATCGACCATGGCGGATACTCCTCATTGCCGTATTGCCCTGCGTTGCGGATCGTAGGCAGGAGCCGCGATGACGCGCGTCGGCCGCTCGGCCCAGTTCGTAGAGGCAGACAGGATACTTGCACTGTACATATGTGTCTAGTATGGTTGTATGCAGTTCGCCCTCATGCCTAAGTGCGGCCATGATCATGATTTCTCCGCAGGACGAGCCGGCGTCCGGCAACACCAAGGTGACGCGCCGGGACTGGATCAATCTTGCGTTCCAGACACTGATTTCAGACGGCATCGCAAGCGTGCGCGTGCTGCCGCTTGGCCAGAAGCTCGGCGTATCGCGCTCAAGCTTCTACTGGTATTTCGAGAGCCGTCAGGACCTGCTCGACCAGTTGCTTGCGCATTGGCGGGACACCAACACCAAGTCGATCATCGAACGCGCGCAGCGGCCGGCCGAAAGCGTCATCATGGGGGTCATGAACGTGTTCGAATGCTGGGCCGACGAGCGCCTGTTCGATCCCAGGCTCGACTTCGCCATCCGGGAATGGGCGCGCCGCTCCGAGGACGTGCGCCGGGCCATCGACCAGGCCGACAATGACCGACTGGGTGCGATCCGCGACATGTATCGCCGGCATGGCTACGGCGAAGAGGATGCCTTCATCCGCGCCCGTGTGCTCTACTACATGCAGATCGGCTATTATGTGCTCGACCTCAAGGAACCGGTCGAGTCAAGAGTCAGTCATCTCGCCGCCTATCTGCGCAGTTTCACCGGCCAGGAGCCAAGCGATGCCGACGTGGCGCATTTCATGCGCTTTATCGCGGCGCGTTAAGTGAGTGCGAGGTGGCAGAGGTGGCAGGCCCGACCCTGGTATCAACAAACTGTACCGCGAAAGCCCCCCTCACCCTTGTGAGCGAGGCCAAAATGGACAAATAGTCTGGTATGAGTGCCGCTTCTCAGTGGGAGGCGTAGCCGCAGCCGGATCTTGGAATGGCCAGTCCTTTGAAAACACGCAGGAGAAGGGGTCCGATTGCCGCAAGACTGCTGGCGGCGGATGCGTGGTTCGATTCCTCGCTCTACGAGACCGGCTTCAAGGCGCGCCGGTTCTGGGAAGCGGCCACCATTTTTTTCCGGCGCTTCCGCGTCTCCGGCTGGCGCCGCGGCATCATCGAGCTGTTGAGCGAAGGTTTCACGCTCGGCGCCGGCGGCATCGTCGTCATGCTGGCGCTCGCCTTGCCGGCCTTCCAGGAAACCGCCGGCGACTGGCGCGCCCAGGGCGATTTCGCCATCACCTTCCTCGACCGCTACGGCAATGAGATCGGCCAGCGCGGCATCATCCAGCGCGATTCGGTGCCGGTCGACGAGATGCCCGACCAAGTCATCAAAGCGGTTCTGGCCACCGAGGATCGGCGTTTCTTCGATCACTACGGCATCGACGCGCTCGGCCTTTCGCGCGCGATCTTCGCGAACGTGCGGGCGAATTCCGTGGTGCAGGGCGGCTCGAGCATCACCCAGCAACTGGCCAAGAACCTGTTCCTGACCAATGAACGGACGTTGGAGCGCAAGGTCAAGGAAGCCTTCCTGGCGCTGTGGCTCGAGGCCAATCTGTCGAAGAAGGAGATCCTGCAGCTCTATCTCGACCGCGTCTATATGGGCGGCGGCACGTTCGGCATCGAAGCGGCCGCCGATTTCTATTTCGGCAAAAGCGTCAAGGATGTGAACCTCGCCGAAGCGGCGATGCTGGCCGGCCTGTTCAAGGCACCGACCAAATACGCGCCGCACATCAACCTGCCTGCTGCCAGGGCGCGGGCCAATGTGGTGCTGTCGAATCTCGTCGAAGGCGGCTTCATGAGCGAGGGTCAGGTGCTGCAGGCGCGGCTGCATCCGGCTGAAATCGTCGACCGCGGCGAGCAGAAGAGCCCGGATTACTACCTCGACTGGGCATTCGAAGAGGTCAAGAAGATCGTCGCGAAGTCCGGCCAACATTCGCTGGTCGCCCACACCACTTTCGACGCCAACATCCAGAAGGCGGCGGAAGAATCGATGGAGTTCCATCTCCGCCAGTTCGGCAAGGAATACAACGTCACCGAAGGCGCCATGGTCGTCATCGAAACCAATGGCGCAGTCAGGGCGATCGTCGGCGGCCGCGACTACGGTGCCAGCCAGTTCAACCGCGCCACCAAGGCGCTGCGCCAGAGCGGCTCGTCGTTTAAACCCTACGTATACGCAACGGCGATGGAGCACGGCTTCACGCCGGACTCCGTCGTTTCCGGCGCGCCGATCTCCTGGGGTGCCTGGTCGCCGCACAATTACAATGACGGACGGGCCGGCAAGGTCACGCTGATCACGGCGATGGCCAAATCGGTCAACACCGTGCCGGTGCGGCTGGCCAAGAATCATCTCGGCATCAAGCCGATCAAGGCGATGGCGGAAGCCATGGGCGTCGAATCGCCGCTCGAATCGCACAAGACGATGGTGCTCGGCACATCGGGCATGACCGTCATGGACCAGGCGACAGGCTTTAGCGTGTTCGCCCAGAACGGCTTAGTCGGCTCCCGGCATGGCGTCACCCAACTCGTCACCCGTACCGGCGAGGTGGTTTACGATTTCGCCAAGGATGCGGCGCCGCCGCGCCGTGTGCTTTCGGAGCAGGCGCTGAAATCCATGAACACCATGCTGGCGGCGGTGCCGGTGATGGGCACGGCGCGGCGCGCTGCGCTTCCCAATATCGTTTCGGCCGGCAAAACCGGCACAACGCAGTCTTACCGCGACGCCTGGTATGTCGGCTTTACCGGCAACTATACGGCTGCCGTGTGGCTCGGCAATGACGACTTCACCCCGACCAACAACATGACCGGCGGCTCGCTGCCGGCGATGGTTTGGCAGCGGCTGATGGTCTATGCGCACCAGAATATCGACCTCAAGCCGATCCCCGGCCTCGATCATCCCTTCGTCGACGAAGAGATCGCCGCCAAGGCCGAGGAAGCGGAAAAGAAGAATGCCGAGCAGGCAGCGGCCGACACTGCCGCCGAGCGGCCGCCGGTGCTGTCCAGCCAGACGACGCGGGCGCTCAGGGACATCACCAGGCTGTTCCAGTCGGCGCCCGTCCTCCAGGCGCCTGCGACACCGGAGACGCTGTCGGCGCTTTGATGCCGGCACGACGGGCCAGGCCATCCCTCGCGCCGCAATTCCACAGAGGTCCGCTTGCCATGGCCCCCTGCCCCGCGATATCCCGAGCGGCACTCCTCTTGCCCGCGGCTCTTCATGCTCAAGAACGCATTCCTGACGCTCCTCGCGCTTGCCATAGCCATCGGCGGCGGCGGCGGCAGCGTCTGGTACGCTCTCAAGACGCAGGATGGCATTGGCGCGATCAGGATCGGCCAATGGACGGCGTTTCCCGATATCGGCACGCAGACGGCGGATCCTTATTCGAAAGCCCGCGTGGCGCGCGAGGGCGTCCTTGCACTCGGGCAGGCAGAAGGCCTGTCGTTTATCGCCGAACGCGATTCAGATGGCGAACTATTGAAACGCCAATGCGGCTATGAAATCGAAGGCGGGTTTCCCACAGCCCGGTTCTGGACCCTCTATGCCGCCGATCGGTCGCTCGGCGTGGTCGAGACCGGCAAGCCAAGGCTTGCGGCACTTCAGTCCTACCAGGTGCTGCGCCAGCCCGACAATTCCGTGCTTATTTCCGTCAGCAACCGCCCCGCGCCCGGCAACTGGCTGCTTTCCGACGGCTTCGGCCGGATGTATCTCGTGCTGACATTCTACGACACGCCGATCGCCAGCAGCACGGGCCTTTCGGATGTCACGCTGCCGCAGATCGTGAAGGTCGGCTGCAATGCGTAGGCTGCTGCACGCGATCCTGCTCGGCCTGCTTGGCGCCGGCATCGTACACATCGTCGTGCTGCTGCTCGCCCCGGAATTTTCCGAACGCAATGCCTGGTCGCGGCTGGCCATGGCCTCCAACCTTTATCGGATGACCAGGCTGGACGCTGAGGCCGGCGGTACGCCTGTGGTGAAATCGGTCGATCCGCTGTTTTATGCTGCGGCTTGCCGCTTCGATCTGTCCGATGGGATGGTTCGGGTGAAGGCACCGGGAAACGTCCCGTTCTGGTCCGTATCGGTCTATGACCGCAGCGGCCATAACATCTACTCCTTCAACGACCACAGCGCGACCGGAAGGGTGCTGGACAGTATCGTACTGACGCCGGCGCAGATGATCGAGATCCGCAAGGATCTCCCGGAGGAATTGCAAGGGGCAATCTTCGTCGAAGCGCCGATCGACGAAGGCATGTTCGTCATCCGCTCCTTCGTGCCCGACGACAGCTGGAAGCCGACCGTGTCGCGGTTTCTTGAGCAGAGTTCCTGCGAGCTGCAGGACTACTGACGTCAACCGAGACATGCTGCCGGTTCCGGCCCCATGCCTTGCGACCCGCCGCGGCGGTCGTTCAAGGGGATAGAGCATCCTTGCGCGCCCAGCCAGCCGCGACGCGCTTTAGTGATGCGGAACAGGCAACGTCCCCGACGTCCCCGGCATCGTCCTTGACGAACCCGGCTTGTCCGGACCGGCGCCTGGCCGCGTCTCGCCCGTCAGTGGCGGTTGCTCGTAGCGGACGCCGGGAAAAATGATCACCGCCGCCGGCGCTCCGGTGTTTCGGTCTGCTCGATTGGTTGCCGCCGGTCGCGGCACGAAAGACAGTACCATGCCCATGGTTCGTGCATTCCTCTCGGTTGCCCCGGAGCACAACGCAACGCCTCCAATCTGATTAAGGAGCCAGTAGGTTAACGGAACGCTAACGGATCGCCGCTAATTTGATCTTTGTTCTGAGGTCAGGAAGTCCTGACCCGTGGCAAATGCGAAACCGACACAGTCCCGGTCGAGCATGGTCAAGATTGTGTCGAGTGTCAGGCGTATCCTTCGTGTCATCTGCGGATTTCAGGCAAATCGCTATACGGGCTGAATCGGGAAAGGCCGAAAGGCTGTTCCGCGCCACGGTGTCGGCGTTCTGTTCGCTCACCCGCCCTTCGCGCCGGGAGATCGCGCAACTTGAGGATCTGACGCTGCCGCTTTTCGCCGATGTGTCGGTCGAATCGCGCCGCTACGTCGCCGCCGCCCTTTCCGAATGCGAATATGCGCCCGCTGCGCTGGTCCGGCGGCTTTGCGAGGAGCCGGTCGACGTTGCCGCGCCGCTGCTCATCCGCTCGCGCGCGCTCAGCGATATCGACCTCATCGCGCTGATCGGACGCCATGGCCTGCCGCATGCGCGCGCCATTGCGCGCCGCAAGGATCTGAACCCGACCATCGCCCACCTGATCAGGGCGCTTGAAAAGCCGACGCTGGTAAGCGTGCGGCAGCCTGAGGCGAACGCCAAGGCGGTGCCGGAAAGCGCCGAAGTCGTCGCCGACAGCCAGCAGGTGCCCGGCACCGCCGCCGAGGCTGCACGACGCCGGCTGCGGTCGATGATGCGTGATGCCGAAAGCGGCGGCGCGACGATCAATCCGTTCGCCGGCGCTAACACCTATGTCAAACTGCGCGAGACGGCGCTGACCGGCAATGCCGCATTCTTCCAGACAGCACTGGCCGACGCGCTCGAGATCGATTTTTCAACGGCACGGTCGCTCACCGCGCACCGGAGCTACACGTCGCTGCTGGCCGCCCTGCGCGCGCTCGATCTCGGCGAAGAGAGGGCGTTCCTGATCACCGCCGCCGTCTATCCCACAGAGTTCTCGCATCCGCAGGCCATCCGCATCTTCCTCGACCGCTATCGGCTGCTGCATCGCGACGCAGCGCTGGACAGGCTACGCGGCTGGAAAGCCGAGACACTGTCGAAGGCCATTCGCAATGCCGGACCGATCGCGGCTAACGCCGACGTCCGCAAAGCGGACAGCGACAATGCTGCCGCCAGCCCTAAAGCGCGTCGCGTTTGACCCGCCGTCGCGCCTGAAAAGAGATTCAAGCGAACGCTCTAAGCCTTTGTCTGCATATCGCTATTGCGACTTGACGGAAAGAAGCTCCTCGACGGGAACAGAGCCGGCCTCGATCTCGACCACCCAGATGTCGGGGTCGAATTTCTTCTCCCTCTCCAGTCGCCCGTCAAAGACGGCGGCATCGTCGCCGGCGCCGAGCAAACTGAAGTAACGGTCGTCGGGTTTGGCTGAATCGTAGCTCGTCTGCGGCGCCGGGCCAAACAAGGCAATCTCGCCCATGCGGCCTCGCGCCAGCACGAAGACGGCGCCGGCCTCGGTTGCGCCGCGCTTGACCACGGCGGCAAAGCCGCCGGCGCCGAAAACCCGGCGCAGCAGGGCCGACACCCACAGATCGGTGGTTACGCGCATGGCAAGATTCCGGACGACATCGGACGGTACTTAGAGCGCTTTGCGTTTGGGTGAAACCAAAAACCGCCCGCCTCCAATCATCAGTTGGTCAGGCCGATCTCGCGCATCTTGACGTAGACGACCTCGTCGGGCTCGCCGGTCTCAGGCAGCCCGAACAGCGACTGGAACTCCCTGATCGCTGCCTTGGTGCGGGCCCCGACCACGCCATCGAGTTGCATGTCGTCATTGCCGAATGCCTTCAACCCGGCCTGGATCTTGATGATGCGGGCGTCGGGTGCCTGCGCCGGCGCATCTGCCGGCGAAGCCGAGACGTGAATCGCGGCTATGTCGTCCGGACGCGGTGCCGGATGCGGCACGACCGTCGAGGCGGTTGGCATGGCGCCCAGTTGATCGAGCAGAATGCTGTCGATCTCGCCGGAAGCGTTGAGCCCGACCTTCTGCTGATAGGCTTGGATGGCCTTACGCGTGTTGGGGCCGGAAATACCGTCGACGGTGCCGGAATAGAAATCGAGATCCTTCAATATGCCCTGGACCTGCTCGACGACCGGATCGCTCTTGATCGGGGCCGGCTCCGGCCGCACGATGTTGATGGTGGTTTCAGGCTCGTCGGCGCCGGCTCGAGGAAACCCCTCCATGCTCCTAGTCGCAAAAAACGCGCCGGCATGAGGAAAAGGCTGATACCACAAAGCGTTCGCCGAGACGTAGAACAGCGTCACCAGGAAGGCGGTCGAACCGCCAACCAGAACCGGATTGCGTGAAATCTGGCTGCCGAGGGCGACCGCGCTGCGTTGGAAGGCATTGCCGCGGCGCTTGACCGCCCTAGGCTGTTTTGCGGAGCGAGCCATGCCTGTCCCCTTTCGTCTCCGCCTTGGCTGCAGGCATCGGCAGTACGCCGGGCTTGTCGTTCGAACGTCCTTTCGGTCCGTTCACCGGCAAGCTGATCGTGACCGTGGTGCCCTCCCCCGGCATGCTTTCGATCGACATCGTGCCCTCGTGCAGCGCCACCAGACCCTTCACCAGCGACAGGCCGAGCCCGGTGCCCTCGAAGCGGCGCGTATAGTCGTTCTGGATCTGCATGAACGGCTTGCCGAGATTGGCAAAGTCTTCCTCGGCGATGCCGATGCCGGTGTCCCTGACCCAGAAATGCAGTCGCGAGCCGATCCGCTTGGCGCCGACGACAACATCGCCGCCATCGGGCGTGAACTTGATGGCGTTGGAGACGAGGTTGATGAGTATCTGCTGCACGGCACGACGGTCGGCGTTTATCTCGCCTGCATCCGGTGCGATCTGGGCCTGTAGATCGATGTTCTTTGCCTTAGCCTGCAAGCGCATCATCGATTGGCACATTTCGACCGCTTCCACGAAACGGAATGGTTCCGGCTCGGTTGCGTAGGCGCCGGCTTCGATCCTCGATACGTCGAGTATCGAGGTGACGACGGCAAGCAGATGCTGGCCGGACTCCTTGACCAGGCCGACATATTCCTTCTGGCGCGGGTCCTTGAAGGTGCCGAACATCTCATGCAGCAGCATGTCGGAAAAACCGATGATGGCGTTCAACGGCGTGCGCAGCTCGTGGCTGACGACCGCCAGAAACCGTCCCTTTGCCACTTCGGCAGACGCGGCCGCCTCTTTCGCAGCCGCTAGCTCTTCGCGCAAGCCGGCGAGTTCGTCGTTTTCGCGCAGGACGAACGTGAGGACGTCCTGCTGCTCTTCCCCGCGCGCCAATTCAAGCGAAAACGGCCGGTAATTGTCCGCCGTCGGGCCATTGCCGTTTTGCGGCAGCCGAACGCGAAGATCCAGCCGGCGCGCCGGCGCGCCATCGCGCATGTCGGCCAGCGCGCTGAGGTATGCGACGCGATCGGACAGATGGATGCGGTCGAACAGGCCGGTACCGAACAGCAGTTCCGGCTGCAGCTTCAGGATCGTGCGCGCCTTTGCCGACGCATCCAGAACCTCGCCATGCCGGCCGGCCCGCAGGACAACGGCGTCGATGATGTTCTCGAGCCGATCGTCGGTCGCCGGATCAAGCTGCGCGCCGGCCGCGCTGCCAAGCGCTGCGACGCGGGGAACGAGGGTGAGCGCCCAGGCCAGCGGCAGCAGCCAATGCCAGGCGGCGATTTCGGTCGGACCGAACGGGAAGACAGAACCGGCAAAAGCCTGCAGCAGGATAGCGACACATGCGGATAGGGCACCCCAGAGTGCAGCGCGACGAGACGCGCCGATCCACCAGGCTTCGAACGGCAGCGCCACGACAAGCATGGCGACCGGCGAGGCCATCCCGCCCGCCGCGGCGATGACACCGGCAAGAGCAAGACTGCCCATCACCAGGGCGACCTGGCCGGCGAACGCCATCTTGCCCGATGCTGCCACCAGCAAGGCAGCAAACCAGCAGAGGCCGAACGTCGCAAAGATCGCAGCCATGGTCACGGCCACGCCCATGCCCGAGGTGACCAGCGTGACTGCTGCGCCTGCGGCGAAGAACGGAGCGGCCAGCATGACACCGATAAACCGCCTCTGGCACCGGCGGTCGTTCTGTCCGAGGATCGACGGATGAACCATACGTTCGCAACCGGCTGCCATCGCGCCGGGCAACTCAACGTATCTGGCCCTTATCGAACTCAACTCAACGCACTCGCACCTGGTCGTGAACAGCCCTGCTTCGCAGATGCTTTTGTCGATCTGAAACTCGCATCCAGCGTTTAAGGAATGGATAAGGCAGGACCGATCGATGCCCGGCCCGAGGCAGATATTGGGAGGCCGGCACGGGGCAAACCTTGGCAATTGCGGCCATAGTAAATGGAGCGTTATCCGGGCGAACCGCCCTCCCGCCTTTGACAGTCGCCCCCGGTAAGCCGTGCTTCTGGGAAATACATAAGGAAAACAGCTGGATAGATGGTTAAGCTTAAGTGAAGAGAATCGGCTGGATTTGAGACAAATCCATTGCAAAATGCTTCGTTTCGAATTTGCCTAAAACTTGAGGAAAATTTTCGCTGACCGGGCAAGCCGTCCTTTGCGCGTCCATGCCACTATCGCATCCATAAAGAGGTCATGCCGCATGAACGCATGATCCGGTCACGAATGAGGGCATACAGATGGGCTTTCTGATCAGAGTGGCTTTCTGGTTTTCGCTGGTGCTTCTGGCGCTGCCGCTGAATGTCGGCTCCGACGAGACCGGCCACCAAAGCGTCGGGCCGATCCAGGCGTTGTTTGCGGCACGCGAAGCCGTCGGCGACATTGCCGGCATATGCGAGCGCAAGCCCGACGTCTGCGAGACCGGCAAGTCCGCAATGCACACGATCACCGCCCGGGCCAGGGAGACAGCCAAGATCGCGGCCGCCATGTTGGACGACAAGGCCGCCGAACCCGACACGGCGACAACGACCGGCAGCGTGCCGGAAGACTTCGTCTTGCCGGCGAAAGTCGAGTTGCCGGCGAAAAACTGAGATATTTTTCAGCGCATCTGTCACCGTCCGCGCTCTGACGCCTATAGTGTTTTCCTCTTTTTCCGTGACGCGGTGTCGCCGGATGACTATATCCGGAGTGATGACCACGACGATCCAGACGATCCGCGACGACTTCTCCCTGCTTGACGAGTGGGAAGACCGCTACCGCTATGTGATCGAACTGGGTGAGGCCCTGCCGCCGTTTCCCGACGAGGAACGCAACCCTGTCAACAAGGTGCCCGGCTGCGTCAGCCAGGTCTGGCTGACCACCGAGTATGGTCCGGGGCCCGACCCAGTCGTCACCTTCGCCGGCGATTCGGACGCCCATATCGTGCGCGGCCTCGTCGCTATCATGCTGGCGCTGTTTTCCAGGCGACCCGCCAGCGAGATCCAGAAAACCGACGCGGAAGCCACGCTGAAGGCACTTGGCCTCGACGAGCACCTGTCGCCGCAACGCGCCAATGGTCTTCGTTCAATGGTCAAGCGCATCAAGCGCGACGCAGAGGCGGCCTTGAAGCAGACCGCCTGATCAGACGAACAGCGCGCGATGGCCCGACATGATCGGAGCCGCACATGTCGCGACGCATATCGATTGCTCGAGCATCGCCCCAAGATCAAAACGGCGCCCGGAGGCGCCGTTGATCATCTAACCCAGGTTGGGAAGGGAGCCGGTATCAGCGCCCCTTGCGCTTGCGGCCGAGACCCATCTTCTTGGCGAGCTGTGAGCGGGCGGCAGCATAGTTGGGCGCAACCATCGGGTAGCTGGCGTCCAGGCCCCATTTTTCACGATACTCGTCGGGCGTCAGACCGTAGTGGGTCATCAAGTGACGCTTCAGCGACTTGAACTTCTTGCCGTCTTCAAGACAGACGATGTAGTCGTCATGGACGGAGCGTTTCGGGTTTACTGCCGGCTTCTGCTTGTCGGCAGGAGGCTGTTCACTGGCCCCGCCCACGCGCCCGAGGGCGGCATGGACATCGGCGATGAGGCTAGGCAGCTCGCCGACCGGCACCGGATTGTTGCTGACATAGGCGGCTACGACATCGGCCGTCAATTCGATCAGCGCATCACTATTTCTGGAAGGTGTTTCGATAATATCCATGGCTTCCTGGCCCCAACGTGAGTTGTTTCTACCTGCGCCCTATTTTTGATAGGTCGGGCATCGCGCGAAATTTTTGCAGGAAAGAGCCTCTGCGATTCGCGTCGCAGCATCCTAATGAGCCACTAAACCAAGTAAGTCAATTCGCTTCTTGCGCTGTATTCATCGATGGCAATAAATATTCGACGATCAGCTTCAACCTTTCGTGCACTCTGTAACTTTGCGATATTTTCTGGGCAGACCAGCAGCGGCGGACGCCCAGTCAAGCTGCCGTTACATCCATGAGAGCCAGTAAAAAAAATCTCAATGCTTGGCTATGCTTGGTTGTGGCGTAGGCTATCTGGTTGTTTTTAGAATCTACAAAACCATAGGTTGCGATTTGCTGTTACAAGCAAGCCGGAAATCAGCCCTGCGGACCGGCACCGTCCATCAATGTGGGGTGATGTATTTTCCGTAGACCCAGCCGGTGACGAAATTGCCGTTCTGTGCCGGATCGTGCCAGACTTCGCACCAGCGATAACGGATCTTCTGTTCCTGCTTCCAAACCGGCTGCTTGGCGATGTCGAGCAGGTTTATGCCGCCGGTGCATCTCCCGGTCATCTGCAAAACGGCACCGTTGGGATAGGCGGCCTGCTTTTGGGACGATCCCGCCGGATACTTGCGCACGTTGAGCGTGTCGCCAAACGGAAGGTTGGTCACTTGCCAAGCTGCGAACACGGTTGCATGAGATTGGCCGATAAAGGCCAAGACTGTCGAAGCGACGGCGAAAGCCGCAGCAGCGTGAAAACGGAACTTCATTTTTCCCTCTCCTCCGGCTCATCTTCTGGAGCCCGGCGCAAACATATACTCCGGCTCTTGAACCTGCGCTGATCGGCGTGTTCATTCTCCATACAAGTAACTTCCACAGCGAGACACAATGACCCGAACCCCAGCATTTCCAACTGCCAGCCCGCCGCAACCAGAGAAGCGGCCGGTCTTCGATGTGCACCATGGAGTGACGCGGACGGACGACTATGCCTGGCTGAGAGCCGACAACTGGCAAGAGATGTTCAGGGATCCGTCGCTGCTCGACGCGCAGATCCGCGCCCATCTCGAAGCCGAGAACGCCTATCAGGCAGCGCTCATGGCCGAGACCGCCCAGGTGCGGAAGCAGCTTTTCAAGGAGATGAAGGGCCGCATCAAGGAGGACGATTCGTCCGTGCCGATGAAGGATGGGCCGTACGCCTATGGGTCATCTTTCAAGCTTGGCGGCGAGCAGCCGCGTTATTTCCGCACGCCACGCGAGGGCGGCGACCAAGAGATCCTGCTTGACGGCGATCTCGAGGCCGAAGGCAAGGCCTATTTTCGCCTCGGCGGTGTCGACCATTCGACCGATCACGCCAAGCTTCTGTGGGCCTTCGACGACAAGGGTTCCGAATTCTACACGCTTCGCGTCCGCGATCTCGCCGACGGCAACGATCTGGCCGACAGGATTTTGGATACCGGTGGCGGCGGCGTGTGGGATGCCGGAAATGACGGGTTTTTCTACACCCGCCTCGATGCCAACCACCGTCCTTCCAAGGTGCTGTTCCATGCCCTTGGCGACAGTCCTGAGAACGACCGGCTGATCTACGAAGAAACCGATCCGGGCTTCTTCATGAATGTCGGCGGCACACGCTCCAACGAGTGGATCATGGTTGGCATCAACGACCACGAGACCTCGGAATATCGCATCATGAGCGCCAGCGAGCCGTTCGCCGAACCGAAGCTGGTTGCTGCGCGCGAGACCGGCCTGCAATACGACCTCGAAGAAGGCGGCGATGTCTTCTTCATTCTCACCAATGCCGACGGCGCCAAGGATTTCAAGATCATGACTGCGCCGGCGAGCGACCCGGTGCGCGCCAACTGGCAGGAGCTGGTGCCGCACGAAGCGGGCCGGCTGATCCTTTCGGTAATCGGTTTCAAGGACCACATGGTCAGGCTTGAACGGAAGGAAGGCCTGCCGCGCATCGTCGTGCATGACCGCAACAGCGGCGAGGAACACCTCATCTCCTTCGACGAGGAAGCCTTCTCACTCGGCCTGTCGGGATCCTATGAATACGATACCGAGATCATGCGCTTTTCCTACTCGTCCATGACAACGCCGGCGCAGGTCTTCGACTACAACATGGGCACCCGCGAGCGCGTGCTGCTGAAGACCCAGGAAGTTCCGTCCGGCCACGACCCGGACCACTACGTGACGCGGCGGCTGATGGCGCCCGCAGCCGGCGGCGAACTGGTGCCGATCTCGCTCATCCACCATCGCGACACGCCGCTCGACGGATCAGCGCCTTGCCTGCTTTACGGCTACGGCTCCTACGGCATCACGGTCCCGGCCGCCTTTAACACCAATTTGTTATCGCTGGTCGACCGCGGCTTCGTCTACGCGATTGCCCATGTCCGCGGCGGCAAGGACAAGGGCTATGGCTGGTACGACGACGGCAAGCGGGCGCACAAGATGAACACGTTCACCGATTTCATCGCGGTCGCCCACCACCTCGTCGCCGAGCGCTACACCGCCCATGATCGCATTGTCGCACAGGGTGGCTCGGCCGGCGGCCTGCTGATGGGCGCCGTCGCGAATATGGCGCCGGAATGCTTCGGCGGTATTGTCGCCGAGGTTCCGTTCGTCGACGTGCTCACCACCATGCTCGACGCGATCTTGCCGCTGACGCCGCCGGAATGGCCCGAATGGGGCAATCCGATCGCCTCGGAGGAGGACTACCGAACGATCGCCGCCTACTCGCCCTATGACAATGTCGCCGCGCTCGACTATCCGCCGATCCTGGCGCTTGCCGGCCTCACCGACCCGCGTGTCACCTATTGGGAGCCGGCCAAGTGGGTGGCGCGGCTGCGCGACCGCAAGACCGGCGACAATCCGGTGCTGTTCAAGATCAATATGGACTCCGGTCATGCCGGCGCATCCGGCCGGTTTTCCAGGCTCGAGGAAATCGCCTTCACCTATGCGTTTGCGCTGAAGGTGGCGGGCAAGGCCGACCTTGCCACCACAGCGCCGCCGACCCTTTTGGACGCACAGACGGCGCTGTAGGAGCTTGATCTTGCGCACCACGGGTCAGGCCATGTCGATTTTCCGCTCGCAATTGCCATAGCTGCGCGCTAGCCAATGCGCGGCTTCTCGCAGCCGCGCCACCCAAAAATCATCCAGTCACGGCAAGGGTCCGCAATGTTGCTCGTCGACGTCTATCTCGACAAATCGCCCATCCAGGGCATTGGTGTCTTTGCCAAGAACCACATTCCCCGCGGCACACTGGTCTGGAAGCTCCATCCCAATTACGACCGGCGCATCCCTGTCGAGGTCTATGAGCGCGAAACCGGGCCGGTCAGAGCCTATCTCGATCGCTATTCCTATCCCGATCGGCGCGACCCGAACTTCGTCGTCTTCGAAGCCGACGACGCCCGCTTTATGAACCATGCCGATGACCCGAATTGCGACGTCGCCTCGCCCGACGAGACTTATGCACTGCGCGACATCGCGCCCGGCGAGGAAATGACCTGCAACTACAATCATTTCTTTGAAACCGGCTTCGATTTCCTCGGCGACCGCCACTTGTAAATCGGGAGCGTGGAATGCAGCGCGGGCAGGATTGACAACAACGGACCTTCAGCGCACCTTCCAAACAGGTGGATACAACCTGCTGCTTGCGCCCTCCCGGGTAAGGTGAATGTATCGAGCCACTTCAGGCTCCCTTTGCCCGAACGAACGGGTCAGTAACGCAAGCTCTGACGTCTTCCGTTCTTCGAAGCAAAGGATGATTCCATGCGCGATTTCCGCGATGCAAAAGCCATGGCGCAAACGCTGTCCGAAGCGCTGAGCGCCAAATCCGTTTCGCTGTCCCACAGCGAAAGCCTCGAACTCATTGCTAGGGTCCTCGGCTTGCGCGACTGGAACGTATTGGCTGCAAGGATTCAGGCGAGCCAACCAGTCGGAGCTGGGCCCAGAAACCCGGCGCCCGAGGCCAGCCCGCCCCCGTCCTCCGGCGCGGATCTGCCGATTTTTCCAATGCGGGATTTCGTGCTCTTTCCGCAAATGACTGTTCCGGTCTTCGTGGGCCGCGACAAAACGCGGCGCGCTGTGGAGCACGCGATGGCAGGCGACCGCCGCGTTCTTGTGGTCGCACAGAGGCACGCGACCGACGAGGATCCCGGCGACCTTGCTTCTCTCTATCCGGTGGGTGTCACGGCTAGCGTGATAAACTGCCAGACGCAGGTGGATGGGGTACTCAAGGTCTCGGTCTCCGGCCTCCAGCGAGCCGCGATCCTTCACCTGGTCAACGCCGACTTTCTGGCGGCGGAGGTCGCGCCAGTCGAAGAGCAGCGTCGCCAATCGGCGGAGGCGGTAGCACGTTCGAGCGCGGTTCTCGATACATATCAGAGCTATGCCAACATCGATTTTTCCTCGCTTCCACGAAGGGCCAAGGCGCGACTCGGCCTGCCCTCCATCGGCGATCCCGGTGTCCTAGCCGATACGCTCGCGCCGCTGCTGTCGATCAGTATCGAACAGAAGCAGCAGCTTCTGGAAACCAGCGATGTCGTCGCCCGGCTTGAAAAGATCCTCGACCTGATGAAAGCTGGCCGGCCTGAGTATGGGCCAGAGCCAGCCGGCTGACAGGTGCTAATTCGCCGGCTTGCGTGGGGGATAGCCGTTGGGGTGCGGCGGGATGGCCTTCAGATAGGCCGCGATCGCCGCACGGTCGTTCGGTGCCAACTCGGCCATGTTTCTCTGCACGTCGACCATGGCGCCACTGACGGAATCGAAATCCGGGGTGAAGCCGGTCTCCAGAAAGTAGGCTATGTCGGCCTCCGACCAGTCACCGAGCCCGCCTTCGCCCGAAGTGATGTTCGGCACGATGCCGCTGCCTTCGGCAGCGGTGGCTCCGGCCAGCCACTCGCTCTTCCTGGTGCCGCCAGCAAAATCGCGCGGCGTGTGGCATTCGCCGCAATGGCCGGGCCCTTCGACCAGGTAACGGCCGGCCATCACCGGATCCGGCGTGCCATCGGGGAAGGAAACCACCGGCTGGTCACTCAAATAGAGACGTTTCCACAGCCCGATGCCGCGACGGATGTTGAATGGGAACCCCAGCGAATTGGGCGGCGCCTTGCCCGCCACCGCCGGAAGCGTTTTCAGGAAGGCATGGAGATCGGCAATGTCAGCCGGCTTCATGCGTGCGTAGGACGCATAGGGAAACGCCGGATAGAAGTGCTCGCCGCTCGGCGACACGCCCTTCAGCATGGCGTTGGCGAGGTCTTCGACCGACCAGCCGCCGATACCGTCCGAGGTATCCTGCGAGATGTTCGGTGGCACGAAGATGCCGAACGGCGTCTTGAGTTCGAGACCGCCGGCCAGTTGAAGGCGGACGTCGCCTTGCGAGCCTGGCTTCGCATGACAGGACGTGCAGCCGCCGGCATAAAAAATGCGCTTGCCCCTGGCGGCATCGCCGGGGCCGAGCTGCGCCAGGGCCTCGCTGTCGAGCCTGACCGGCGCCGACAGGAACCAGCCGGCAACCGCGCCGGCGACGCCCAGAACGAGGGCGGCGCCGACGAGTTTTTTCAGCAGGCGCATCGCCCGCTATCAGCCCTTCTTAATCCTGTATGTCTTGTGGCAGGTGCCGCAATCGCCGCCTATGGTGTTGAACCCCGCCTTGAAGGCATCGACGTCGGCAGGAGCGGCGGCCGCCGCAGCCTTGACGTCGGCGAGATATTTTTCTTCCACCGCCTTGAAGCCGGCCATATCGTCCCAGATTTTTGGGGCAGCTGTGGTGTCGCCGGTGTCGCTGCCAGCCGGGAAAAGAGTGTCGACGTTTGCATGGAACTTCTCGGCGTTTGCCTCCAGCGCCTTCAACGCCGCCAGCACGGCCGCTGCGTCATAAGGGGTCTCGCCCTTGACGACTTTCGACAATTGGCCGGCGATCTTTCCACGTTCCTTCATAATGGCCTGCCGCTCCTGGATCGGATCGGCAAACGCCGCCGAACCGGCGAAGGCGAGCATCGAGATGGCGAGGATAAGCTTTCTCATTCAACTGGCTCCATGGTGAAGATGTTTCGGGTGAAGGCCCGACTGATCGATAACGGCAAAACTGGCTTGAAAATTCCGGAAATTCGCCTCACGCTTGTGTAAATTTTTTCGCGACGGTCGTTGGAAAAGCGCGGCCGATCATTTGGCACATAGAGAAAAGCCCCGGTTTTGCCGGGGCTCTTCTGCAACTCAGTCAGGCCTACGCCTTTTCGTAGAGCTCGAGGACATGGTCCCAGTTGATCAGACTGTCGACGAAGGCTTCGAGATATTTCGGCCGGGCGTTGCGATAGTCGATGTAATAGGAGTGCTCCCAGACATCGACACCCAGGATCGGGGTCGCGCCATGGACCAGCGGGTTCTCGCCGTTCGGGGTCTTCGAGATCGCCAGCTTGCCGTCCTTGACCGAAACCCAGGCCCAGCCCGAACCGAACTGGGTGGTGCCGGCGGCGATGAAATCGGCCTTGAACTTGTCGTAACCGCCAAGATCGCTGTCAAACGCCTTTTGCAGCGCGCCCGGCAATTTGTTGCCGCCGCCGCCCTTCTTCATCCACTGCCAGAAGTGGATGTGATTGTAGTGCTGGCCGGCATTGTTGAAGAGCCCGGGGTTCTTGCCGAAGGATTGTTTCACAACCTCTTCGACCGACAAATCGCCGAGCCCGGCTTCGGCAGCCAGCTTGTTGCCGTTGTCGACATAGGCCTTGTGGTGCTTGTCGTGGTGATACTCCAGCGTCTCCTTCGACATGTAAGGCTGCAATGCCTCGTAGTCATAGGGCAAGGCGGGCAATTCAAAAGCCATCGGTCGTACTCCTCGTGGAAAAAATCCGGTGTCGATACCGGACTAACATAGGTCTGGATTGGTGTGGAGCAACTCCGGAACGAAGCGCCGGTTCGCTTTTTAGCCAGTCAGCCGGCCGAAGTCGAATGCGCCCACTCCCAATAGAGTTCGCGCGCCTTTTTCGCTACAGGCCCGGGCTGGAGACTGCGATCCTCGATGCGGGTGACCGGCACGAGTTTCGAGTGGTTTCCGGTCGAGAATATCTCGTCCGCTTCGAGGAATTCGCGCACCGACAGCGCCTTTTCGATGGTCTTGAAGCCATACTCGTCAAGCAGCGTCATCGTCCGCGAGCGGGTGATGCCGGACAGGAACGTGCCATTCGGCGCCGGCGTCAGGACATGGCCATCCTTGACCAGGAAAATGTTCGAGGTTCCGGTCTCGGCGACATTGCCCAGCATGTCGAGCACCAGGGCGTTGTCGAAGCCGCGCATCTTGGCTTCGAGGATGGCACGACCGTTGTTGGGATAAAGGCAGCCGGCCTTGGCGTTGGTCGGCATGGTCTCGATGGTCGGGCGCCGGAACGGCGAGACGGTGACCGAAAAGCCCGACGGCGGGATCATCGGCGATTCATAGAGGCAAAGGCAGAAACGGGTCGAGGCCGGATCGGCCGGCACGCCCATATAGCCACCATGCTCGGCCCAGTACATCGGCCTTATGTAGACCGCCGTCTTGCCGTCGAACTTCTTCAGCCCGTCCCAGGTCAGCCCGACGATCTTTTCGGCGCTCATGGATGGTTTGAGACCAAGCGCGATCGCCGAGGCGTTCACCCTCGCGGCGTGGCGGTCGAGGTCGGGGGCGACGCCCTCGAACCAGCGGGCGCCATCGAACACGCTGGTGCCGAGCCACATGGCATGGCTGCGCGGCCCCAGAATGGCGACGTTGCCTTCATACCAGTCGTCATCCACGAAGGTCCATGTCGCGGATTGCGCCGCAGCCGCCAGTGTCATCGCTTGGTTCCGCGTTTCAGAGCTGTCCTGTCTCGCCATTGGAAGATGCTTTGGCGTCTGCCGTCAACTGATATGGCTGAGATTTGTTAAGGCCAGCGGCATGCGAAATTGCAATCCGTGCTTGCGCCCGGCCTTGCCTCGCCGCAAAACTGTTACCATGCAACATGCGGCTTACGTTTTCGACGCTTACGGAACGCTGTTCGACGTGCACGCAGCCGTCCGCCGTCATGCCGACCAGATCGGACCGGATGGCCAGCTCCTGTCGGAGATCTGGCGCGCCAAACAACTGGAATATTCCTGGGTGAGGACGCTGATGGGCGCCTACGCCGATTTCTGGCAACTCACCGAACAGGCGCTGGATTTCGCCTTGCGAAAGGTTCCCTCCGCGGACAAGGGACTGAGGGCCAAGCTGCTCGACGCCTATTGGCGGCTGGACTGCTATCCGGAGGTGCCGGCCGTGCTCAAGGCGCTCAAAGCATCTGGCGCCAAGCTGGCGATTCTATCCAACGGCTCGCCTGAAATGCTGGAAGCGGCGGTCAAATCGGCCGCGCTCGACCAGGTTCTGGACGACATCTATTCCGTCGAGGCCGTCAAGCGCTTCAAGGCCGATCCGTCGGTCTACGACATGGTCACGACAGGCTGGCGTCTCTATCCGGGTGCGGTGTCGTTTCAGTCATCCAACCGCTGGGACGTCGCCGGCGCCACCAAATTCGGGTTCCGGACAGTCTGGATCAACCGCTCCGACCAGCCCGAGGAATACCGGGACTTTCCGCCGGCCCTGATCCTGCCCTCGCTCGAAGGCCTGCTCGCCGCAGGCTGACACATGACCCTAAATCGGAATCGATTCTTGGAAAGGATCGTAGGCAAAATAAAACTGCGACAGCGTCCTTTGCTGACGCGCGGCGCTGCAGGCCTGTTGCCTCGGCGCAACAGGGGCTGAACCGTCACAGCTTTGCCTTTGTTTGTTCACCCTCAGGCCAGAATCGGAACCGCCTATCGCGCCAGGCATTGGTAGGGCTGGCGCGCCGTACTGATTGGCGTATTCATGTTCTGTTTCGATATGAGACTTAAAAAAGGCAACGATGTTCACAACCGAAATCGACTCCTATCGCCTGAGCCGTCGCGGCTTTCTCAACGCCGCTGCGCTCGGCGCCGCCTCGATTGCGGTTTCCGCCTGCACCACGACGGCAGGCCGGCCTGTCGAGCCGCCGCCGCCTGCCAACGTCGAGCCGCCGCTCATGGACTATGCAACAATGTACGGTCCGGTCAGCGACAATGGGTTCGAGCTGCCGGGCATACCCTACGAGAAAATCGACGAGCAATTTCTGCGTCAGATCGTTCCCGATCCGACCGGCCAGGCGCCCGGCACCATCGTCGTCGATACGGCCGGCCACCACCTCTATTTCGTGCGTCCGGGCGGACAAGCCATTCGTTATGGGGTCGGGCTGGGTCGCGCCGGTTTCGAATGGTCTGGCGATGCCGTCGTCCAGTGGAAGCAGAAGTGGCCGAAATGGACGCCGCCGGCCGAAATGATCGCCCGCAAGCCCGAGTACGCAAAATACAGCGCCGAGAATGGCGGCATGCCCGGCGGGCTCACCAATCCGCTCGGAGCGCGGGCGCTGTATCTCTTCGAGGGCAACGAGGACACGCTGTACCGCCTGCACGGCTCGCCGGAGTGGTTTTCCATAGGCAAATCAGTGTCATCTGGCTGCGTTCGCTTGATAAATCAGGACATTATCGATCTTTATGACCGTGTGCCCAACAAGACGCCGGTGATCGTTACCTCCGGTGTCGGTCAGGAACTGGTTGCCACGGCAGACCGCAAAGCCATTCCAATCGATGCGGGCGTCCCGGAAGGATCGATCCTGCTCGGCCCGGCAAGGGCGATCTCGGAACCGATCTTCTGAGCTGGTCGAAGGCGCTGGAGCGGCGGACTTTCGGCGCCGCCACTTTTCGGTCCGATGCTTTTCCCCGAGCATCGGATTCTCGCAAAACCGGTGCCCGGTTTTGGATCCGATGCGGTGCTTTCAGCGCCGCCCCCTGGCCAGGCTGCCGAGGATGCCGCGCACGATCGCCCGTCCAACCGACGTGCCGACCGAGCGAACCACCGATTTGATCGCCGCCTCCGCCACCGTCTGGCGATTGGACGCTCGCGGCGCCGGTGCTCGCCTGCCGCCGGTGGGCTGGGGGGCGGGATCATCATTGCCGAAGCCTGGAATGGTCCAGCGCGAGCCGCCGCTCTCCTGCTGCTGTGCCTCCGCGTCCAAGGCATCCTTGGCTTTTTTCTGCAGCATCTCGAAAGCCGATTCGCGATCGACGGTCTGATCGTACTGCCCCGCAACCGGGCTCTCGGTGATCAGCGTGCGGCGCTCGTCAGGCGTGATCGGGCCAAGTCGCGACGACGGCGGGCGAACCAGCGTCCGCTGGACCATGGACGGAACACCTTTGGCCTCCAGCGTCGAGACCAGCGCCTCGCCGGTGCCGAGCTGCGTGATCACGGTAGCACAGTCGAAGTCGGGATTGGGCCTGAACGTCTCGGCGGCGGTCCTCACGGCCTTCTGCTCCCGTGGCGTGTAGGCGCGCAGGGCGTGCTGCACCCGGTTGCCGAGCTGGGCCAGAACGGTTTCGGGGATATCCAGCGGATTCTGGGTGACGAAGTAGACGCCGACGCCCTTCGAACGGATCAGGCGGACCACCTGCTCGACGCGGTCGATCAGCACTTTCGGCGCGTCATCGAACAGAAGGTGCGCCTCGTCGAAGAAAAAGACCAGCTTTGGCTTGTCGGGATCGCCGACTTCGGGCAGCTCCTCGAACAGTTCCGACATCAGCCACAACAGGAATGTCGCATAGAGCCGGGGATTCATCATCAGCTTGTCGGCGGCCAGCACGCTGATCGCGCCGCGCCCGTCGCGGGTGGTGCGCATGATGTCGGCGATCCGCAATGCCGGTTCGCCGAAGAAATTCGTCGCGCCCTGCTGCTCCAGAACCAGCAGCGTGCGCTGGATTGCGCCAACCGAAGGTTTCGTCACATTGCCATAGCGAGCGCCGATTTCTTCGGCGCGTTCGGCGATGTTGGCAAGAAGCGCTTGCAGGTCCTTCAGGTCCAGCAGCAACAAGCCTTCCTCGTCGGCGATGCGGAAGGCGATGTTCATGATGCCTTCCTGCGCCTCGGACAGGTTCATAAGCCGCGACAGCAGCAGCGGCCCCATTTCCGAGACGGTGGCGCGGATCGGATGGCCCTGCTCGCCGAAAAGATCCCAGAATATGACCGGAAATTCCTGGAAATCATAGGGATCGAGCTTGACCTGCTCGGCGCGCTTGACCAGAAAATCCTGTGCCGCGCCCATCATGGCGATACCGGACAGGTCGCCCTTGATGTCGGCGCAGAAGACCGGCACGCCGGCATTGGAGAAACCTTCCGCCAAAATCTGCAAGCTCACGGTCTTGCCGGTGCCGGTCGCGCCGGTGACCAGGCCATGACGATTGCCATACTGAAGCAGCAGGTTTTCGGCGCGCTGGTAGCTGTCATCAGGCTTTCGGCTGGCTCCGATGAAAATACTGGTGTCGTCAGCCATGTGTCGGGTCTCCGCAACCTGAAGTGTTGAATGCCCTGATCTATTGAAAGTAGCGGGGCTCGCCGCAGGTATAATGACGCCATTGCGCAGCGACAATGGCCATGGTCGAAATTGGGCTTTTTGGAGCTTGCGGATTTTGCGCATGTTTGGCAATCGGTTGACGGTTCACCGTCGCAGGGCGCGTGTTGCATTGTGATATGCGACGGGGAACCGTAGACTGACGTTCCAGGCCTATCGGCCGAGAAGACGAGGAGAGCGGATGGCCGGTGCCTTGAACCACGATGCCGAACTTCCGAACCCTGACCGGCAGCGGTGGCTGGCCCTTGCGGAAAAAGCCCTGGCCGGCGGATCCTTCGAGGAAAAGCTCGTTTCCCATACGGACGATGGCATCCGCATCGAGCCGCTCTATGATCGTTCGGTCACCGCCGAGCCTCTCGCACGGGCAAACCCCGGATCGTCGTGGATCGTCAGCCAGCGTATCGACGATCCGGATGTCGGCCGCGCCAAAGCCCAGGCCCTGAAGGACGTCGCACAGGGCGCCACCGGATTGTCGCTTGTCTTCGAAGGCGCGCCGAATGCGTTCGGCTACGGCCTGCCGAGGACTGCCGAGGCGCTGGAGACCGTGCTGGACGGCGTGCCGCTCAACCGCATCCAGGTCCGCATCGACGCGCATCCCTGGAGCCGCGCCGTGGCCGACTGGCTGGTTGCGTTCTTGAGCAAGCGCCGGTCGGACCCGGCAAAGCTCAACCTGTCCTTCGGCATCGACCCGGCGGCGATCTTTGCCGGAACCGGCCGGTTGCGGATGTCGATCGAGGCCTTGCAGGCGTCGATGCCGCAGTCCCTGGCGCACTTTTTCTCAATGGGCGTGCCCGGGGTCCTGCTGGAGGCAGACGGACGCGTCTTCCACAATGCCGGTGCCACCGAAGCGCAGGAGCTGGGCACCATGATGGCTTCGGCGGTCTCCTATCTCCGGATGTTTGAGGAGGCGCGCCAGCCGCTTGTCTATGCGGCGCCCCATATCGGCTTTGCGCTGAGCGTCGACCAGGACCAGTTCGTATCGATGGCCAAGGTCAGGGCCCTGCGCAGGCTGTGGGCGCGGGTCCAGGAGGCATGCTCGATCTCCGCCGCCACCGCCAACATTCATGCCGAGACATCGTTCCGCATGATGACTTCGGCGGACCCGGAGACGAACATCCTGCGCACCACGATCGCCGCTTTTGCCGCGGCAGCCGGCGGGGCGGACTCGGTCTCCATCCTGCCTCATACGATCGCGCATGGCCTGCCGGCGGGCTTTGCCCGCCGTGTTGCCCGCAATACGCAACTGATCATGGCCAACGAAAGCCATATCGATCATGTCGCCGACCCTGCTTGCGGTTCGGGCGCCGTTGAAGCGCTGACTGGCGAACTCTGTGAAGCTGCGTGGGAAGAATTCCAGCGGATCGAGGCGGAAGGCGGCGTGCTGTCCAGCCTGCAGCAAGGACACATCCAGAAACGGGTTCAGGCGGCCGCCGCCCGCCGCAATGCCGCCTATCAGGCGGGCGACCGGGCCATCATCGGCACGACGCTTCACCCGTCGAAGATCGAACGTCCGGTCGAAACCCTGGCGGCGGAGCGGCGGCCCTCGGTCACCGAGGGCGTCGCGGTGTGCGAGCCGCTGTTTCCGATCCGTATCGATCAATCGATCGGAGCAGCATCATGATTCCGGATTTCAGCCAGATCGGCTGGTCGGCGCCGCGCCGGGCGCCGATCGAGGTCAAGGGCCAGCGGATGACCCCGGAAGGACTGGCCATCAAGCATCTGTACAACCAGGGCGACCTCAAGGGGTTGCCGCATCTCGACACCTATCCGGGCCTGCCGCCATTCGTGCGCGGCCCCTACCCGACCATGTATGTCCAGCAGCCGTGGACGATCAGGCAATATGCCGGCTTCTCGACGGCGGAAGAGTCGAACGCCTTTTACCGGCGCAACCTCGCGGCCGGCCAAAAGGGACTGTCGGTCGCTTTCGACCTTGCCACGCATCGCGGCTACGACAGCGATCATCCGCGCGTTGCCGGTGATGTCGGCATGGCAGGCGTCGCCATCGATTCCATCCTCGACATGCGCCAGCTCTTCGACGGCATCCCGCTTGACGAGATGACGGTGTCGATGACCATGAACGGCGCGGTGCTGCCGATCATGGCGCTCTACATCGTCGCCGCGGAAGAACAGGGCGTTGCGCAAAAGGACCTCGCCGGGACCATTCAGAACGACATTCTGAAAGAGTTCATGGTGCGCAACACCTACATCTATCCGCCAAAACCTTCGATGCGGATCGTGTCGGACATCTTCTCCTATACGTCGCAGCACATGCCGAAGTTCAATTCGATTTCGATCTCCGGCTATCACATGCAGGAGGCAGGGGCGACCGCCGACCTCGAGCTCGCCTACACCATCGCCGATGGAATCGAATATGCCCGCGCCGGTGTCGCGGCGGGTCTCGATATCGACCGTTTTGCGCCGCGCCTGTCCTTCTTCTGGGCGATCGGCATGAACTTCTTCATGGAGGTCGCCAAGCTGAGGGCAGCCCGCCTTTTGTGGTCGACCCTGATGCTGAAGAACTTCTCGCCGAAGGACGAGCGCTCGCTGTCGCTACGCACCCATTGCCAGACTTCGGGCTGGTCGCTAACGGCGCAGGACCCTTACAACAACATCATTCGCACCATGATCGAGGCGATGGCGGCGACGCAGGGTCATACACAATCGCTGCACACCAACGCCTTCGACGAGGCGATGGCGCTGCCGACCGACCATTCGGCCCGCATCGCCCGCAACACGCAGCTCATCCTGCAAAAGGAATCCGGCACCACCCGCATCATCGACCCGTGGGGCGGCTCTGCCTATCTCGAACGGCTGACGCATGACCTGGCGGCGCGCGCGCTTGCCCATATCGAAGAGGTCGAGAGCCTGGGCGGCATGGCCGCCGCAACCGAAAAAAACATACCGAAGCTGCGCATCGAAGAGGCGGCCGCGCGCACGCAGGCGCGGATCGATTCCGGCGAGCAGATCCTGGTCGGCGTCAACGCCCATCGTCCCGAGACGGATATCAAAGTCGACGTGCTGAAGATCGACAACGCCGAAGTCAGGGCCCGGCAATTGTCGAAACTGCAGCGGCTGAAAGGCACGCGCGACGTCGGCGACGTCGAGAGCGCACTGAGTGCGCTGAGCCGGGCTGCGGAGAGCGGCGAAAATCTGCTGGAGTTCGCCATTCGCGCCGCACGCGCCAACGCCACGGTCGGCGAGATTTCACTGGCGCTGGAAAAGGTTTTTGGCCGCCATGTCGCCTCCGTCCAGACGATCTCCGGCGTCTATCGCAAGGCGCTCGGCGACAATCCGGCGGTCGATCGGCTGCAGGACAAGATCGTCGCGTTCGAGGAGAAGTCCGGCGGCAAGCCACGCATTCTCGTCGCCAAGATGGGACAGGATGGCCACGATCGCGGCCAGAAAGTGATCGCCACCGCCTTTGCCGATCTAGGCTTCGACGTCACCGTCGGGCCGATGTTCCAGACGCCGGACGAGATCGCCAGGCTTGGCGTCGAGCACGACGTGCATATCATTGGCGCCTCGTCGCTGGCCGCGGGTCATTTGACGCTCATTCCCGAACTCAGGGACGCGCTGAAGAAGCTTGGCCGCGACGATATGCTGATCGTCGCCGGCGGCGTCATCCCGCCGCAAGATCATGAGGCGGTACGGCAGGCGGGTGCTGTGGAAATCTTCCCGCCAGGCACCGTCATCCCGGAAGCGGCGGAGCGGCTGATGGATAGGCTGCTGTAGGCCGGCTGAACTTGTTATAATCCATGTTGCAACGACCGACAATTTGAGTTATAATTGGCGTTGCAACAAGGGTTGAATCCATGAACACGACCATTCGCAAAATCGGCAATTCCGAAGGCGTGATCCTGCCCAAGGAAATTCTCGATCACCTGAATCTGAAGGCCGGCGATCAGCTTGAGATCGTCGAAACGAGCAAGGGCATCGCCCTTCGGCCAGTGGACGACAGCTTCGAGCGGCAGATGGAAGCCGCTCGCCAAGTCATGGACAAATACAAAGTCGCGCTTCAGAAGCTCGCCGAATGAGCTGGGAGTTCCTGAGCCGGCGTGCGGTCGAAGCCATGCACGCCGAGCAGTTGCGTCGGCACGGCGGCGCGCACGGTTTGAGGGATGAGAATGCCCTCGAATCGGCGCTCGCCCGAGCCGAGAACAAGGCCAACTATGGTGATCCATCGATCGAGGATCTGGCCGCGGGCTATATCTTCGGCATCGCCAGAAATTACGCCTTTGTCGACGGCAACAAGCGCACGGCCATCGTCGCCGCCGGCGCGTTCCTGATTGTCAACGGCTATGCGCTGACGGCCGACAACGGCACGATCTATGAGTTCGTCATGGGCGTCGCCGCCGGCGAAATCGACGAGGTGGGTGCTGCGGCGTTCTTCCGCGACCATGTTGTCAAGGTCGAGGGCTAATTGTCGGAGAGCTTGACGATTTCCCACTCCTTGCCGTTCACCACGGCAATTTCGCCGACCTTCTTGCCGAACAAGGCCAAGGCCATCGGTGAAACATGGGAAATCGTCCCCTTGGCCGGATCAGCCTCATCCTCGCCGACGATCTTCCAGTGCACCTTCCTGCCGTCATCGCCTTCCAGCGTGACGCCCATGCCGAAGCGAACCAGGTCGCTGCCCGGTTCCGGCACGGAAAGCTCGGCGCTTTCACGCCGCGCGGTCCAGTAGCGCAGGTCACGCGAGATGAGCGCGATGCGCTCGCGGTCGGCCCTCTTTTCCGCTCTGCCCAGATCGTCGCGCAGGGCAGCCAGTTCGGCGTCCATCAGCGCCAGGCCGCGTTGCGTCACCAGATTGCGATGGTGGCTGATCGGCCGCTCGCCGATGCCGGCGATGGCGTTTTCGCTATCTTCTTCGCGCGTGAAGGCTCTGCTCATCAGTCGAGCTTATGCCTCGCGTGGCGACTCCACAAGCTATTGCCGGAAAACCGGATCTGCCGATCCGGCGTGACACGATTCCTGCGGCGCGACGGCAGGACGCTGGGAATTTGTGTGGCTTTGCGCAACTGACCGTCGGACGCAATCATGCGAGCTGAATGCCCGTCCTCAGCTCAGCGCAGCAGTGGGGCGGAGTGAGCCGACCTTGGCGCCGATCCGGCTTTCTATGGGCGGATGTGCCTCTTCGATCAGCATCGCCGCCAGCGCCTTGTCGGCGTGCAAAAACCTGGCCAGCACGGCCGCGACCGTGACTTCAGCGGCGCGGCCGGCGCCATCATCGCATTTCAGTGCAATGCCAAGGCCAAGCTCGGGAAGTGCCGCACAATAGACGCCTTCGGCCCCAACCTTCACAAAAATCCGGCCTGACGCGGCCTGCATCAGCGCAACATCAGCCCTGCCCGTGCCGGCGACCAGAAATGGCTCGGCCATGCAGGCGGAAAGCAGCCGCTTTGCGGCCTTGGCGCGCACGGGTTCAAAGCCGGCACCGGTCGCCATGCGGGCAAAGCCGAGGGCGAAGCTGCGCAGCGGCACGGCATAGGTCGGGATCGAGCAGCCGTCGGTGCCGCAATGATCGACATCATGGGCGGCACCGGTCACCGCTTGCATCGCATCGCGCACCATCTCCTGCGAGGCATGGCCGGATTTGACGTAGCCGCGATGGGCGACGCCGGCGTGGACGCAGGTGCAGAGGAAGCCCGCATGCTTGCCGGAACAATTGTTGTGCAGCGCGTTTGGCAAATTGCCGGTGCTGGCCAGCGCAACGGTCGCGTCATGGCTCGACGGCCAATGCGCGCCGCATTCCAGTGCCGCCACGTCCAGCCCGGCCTTGGCCAGCATCGCCCGCGCCAGTTCGACATGCGCCGGCTCGCCGGAATGCGAAGCGCAGGCCAGCGCCAGTTCGCGGTCGCCGAAACCGTACGCATCGGCGGCGCCGCTTTCGACCAGCGGCAGCGCCTGGATCGCCTTGACCGCCGAGCGCGGGAACACCGGGCGAGCCGTATCACCGATTTCCCAGACCGGCTTGCCATCGGCATCGAAGACCGCAATGGCGCCACGATGCGCGCTCTCGACCACCGTGCCGCGCAAAACTTCGACCAGAACCGGATTTGTCATGAATTCCCCGCTAACGCACGACCTCGAAAATCGGATTCGATTTTCGAAAAGGATCATGCGTAAAATCAAAGTGTTACAGCGTCCTTTGCGCGCCCGGAAGGGCGCGCGGCGCTGTAATGCGGGCGGTTTTTATCTGATCCGATCGAGAATGGAAACATAGTTGGCAACCGCGGCACCGCCCATATTGAAGATGCCGCCGAGCTTTGCTCCGGGCACCTGGATGCCGCCGGCCTCGCCGACGAGCTGCATGGCGCTCAGCACATGCATCGACACGCCGGTGGCGCCGATCGGATGGCCCTTGGCCTTCAGCCCGCCTGACGGATTGACCGGCAGCCGGCCGTCCTTCGCCGTCTCGCCGTCGAGCGCCAGTTTTGCGCCCTCGCCCGGTTTGGCCAGGCCCATCGCCTCATATTCGATCAGCTCGGCGATGGTGAAGCAGTCATGCGTCTCGACGAAGGACAGATCGTCGAGCGTCACACCGGCCTTGTTCAGCGCCTGATTCCACGCCTGCTCGCAACCCTCGAATGCCAGGATGTCACGCTTCGACATCGGCAGGAAATCCTGCACATGCTCGTTGGCGCGGAAAGCGACGGCGCGGCGCATCTTCAATGCCGTCGCCGTGTCGGCAAGCACCAGGGCAGCGGCGCCGTCCGAGACCAGCGAGCAGTCGGTACGCTTCAGGGGACCGGCGACGAAGGGGTTCTTCTCGCTCTCGTGCCGGCAGAACTCATAGCCGAAATCCTTGCGCATCTGCGCGTAGGGATTGTCGACGCCGTTCCTGTGGTTCTTGGCGGCGATCATCCCCAGCGCGTCCGACTGGTCGCCATAGCGTTGGAAATAGGCTTGCGCGATCTGGCCGAAAACGCCGGCGAAGCCTGCCGGCGTGTCGCCCTCCTCGGGCAGATACGAGGCCTTGAGAAGATTCTTGCCGATTTCCGGACCTGATGTCGTCGTCATCTGCTCGGCGCCGACCACCAGCACGATACGCGCCGCATTGGCGTCGATGGCGCGGATGCCTTGCCTGACCGCCGCCGAGCCGGTGGCGCAGGCGTTCTCGACCCGCGTCGCCGGCTTGAAGCGAAGCCGGTCGTCGGCCTGCAGGACCAGGCTTGCGGTGAAATCCTGTGCGGAAAAGCCGGCATTGAAGTGGCCGAGCACGATCTCGTCGACCTCGTCCGGACCGATGCCGGCATGATCGAGCGCCTCGCTAGCCACCTTGGTGATCAGGCCCTCCAGCGTCTCGCCTTCGAGCTTGCCGAAGCGCGAATGCGCCCAGCCGACGATGCATGCTGTCATGATTATCTCCATCCCTGCAGGCCGGGCTACGCGATGTCGCGGCGCGCTATCAACATTGTTCAAGAATGAACCGTCCCAGCGACTTCGTAAAGGGGCCAGAACCACACAACGACTTGATCTTGATATCTGGTCACGGCAGCTGACATTTGCCACACAATCGCGTCGGATTTTTGTTGATTGATCCGTCAATAAAAAATAATCTTGCCGCAACGGACCGGAGCAAAGATGCCGAAAATCGGAATGGAGCCGCTGCGCCGCAGGGCGCTGATCGACGCGACGATCTCGGCGATCGGCGAGCGCGGTTCGCTTGATGTGACGATGTCGGAAATCGCCGGGCGCGCCGGGGTGTCCTCGGCGCTCGCCCATCACTATTTCGGCGCCAAGGACGAACTTTTGCTGGCGACGATGCGGCACATCCTGGCCGAGTTGACCGCCGACATGCGGCGCGCGCTTCGATCGGCCAGCACGCCACGCCAGCGCGTTTCGGCGGTGGTCGCGGTCAATTTCTCCGACGCCCAGTTCCAGCCGGAAACGATAGCCGCCTGGCTCGCCTTCTATGTCGAGGCGCAAAAATCGCCAGCGCTGCGCCGGCTGCTCAAGGTCTATGCGCGACGCCTGCATTCCAATCTGTTGAGCGGGCTGACTGGCATCCTGCCGAGAAGCGAAGCCGACCGTGTCGCCGAGGCGACAGCGGCGCTGATCGACGGGCTCTACATCAGGCGCGCGCTGAAGGACGGCGTGCCCAATGCCGCGACCGCGATCGCGCTGATCGAGGACTATCTCGAAACGAAACTCGGCCAGCGGAGCGCGCAGTGACGTCGAAGCGACCCAATTTTCTGATCGTCATGGTCGATCAACTCAACGGCACATTGGTCCCGGATGGGCCGGCGGACTTCCTGCATGCGCCGCATCTGAAGGCGCTGGCGGCTCGTTCGGCGCGCTTCAAGAACAATTACACCGCCTCGCCGCTCTGCGCGCCGGGCCGTGCGGCGTTCATGAGCGGCCAGTTGCCGTCGCGCACCGAGGTCTATGACAATGCCGCCGAATTCGCCTCGTCGATCCCGACCTATGCGCATCATCTGCGTACCGCCGGCTACCACACCTGCCTGTCCGGGAAGATGCATTTCGTCGGGCCGGATCAGTTGCATGGCTTCGAGGAGCGGCTGACCACTGACATTTATCCGGCCGATTTCGGTTGGACGCCGGATTATCGCAAGCCCGGCGAGCGGATCGACTGGTGGTATCACAATCTCGGTTCGGTGGCCGGCGCCGGTGTCGCCGAGATCACCAACCAGATGGAATATGACGACGAAGTCGCTTTTCACGCGGTGCAGAAGCTTTATGATTTCGCCCGCGTCTCGGACGATGCCGCGCGCCGGCCGTGGTGCCTGACCGTCTCCTTCACCCATCCGCACGACCCCTATGTCGCGCGCCGGCGCTACTGGGATCTCTACGAGGATTGCCCGGCGCTCGAGCCGGAAGTCGGCTTCATCCCCTATGACGAACAGGATCCGCATTCGCAGCGGCTTTACCGCGCCAGCGACTATGACAGTTTCGACATCACCGGCGAGCAGATCCGCCGCGCGCGGCGCGGCTATTTCGCCAGCATCTCCTATCTCGACGACAAGGTCGGCGAACTGCTGTCGGTGCTCGAGCGCACGCGAATGCTCGACGACACGATCATCCTGTTCTGCTCCGATCACGGCGACATGCTCGGCGAGCGCGGCCTGTGGTTCAAGATGTGCTTCTTCGAGGGCTCGGCGCGGGTGCCGCTGATGATCGCCGGAAAAGACATTTCGGCCATCCTGATCGACGCGCCGGTTTCCAATCTCGACGTCGTGCCGACGCTTTGCGACCTCGCCGGCATCGACATGAGCGCGATTGCGCCATGGACCGACGGCCAGTCGCTGCTGCCGCTGCTCGACGGCAAGACGCGCGCTGAACCTGTGCTGATGGAATATGCGGCCGAAGGCTCCAACGCGCCGATGGTGGCGATCCGCGAGGGCCGCTACAAATTCATCCATTGCGAGATCGATCCGCCGCAACTGTTTGATCTTGAATCGGATCCGCGGGAATTGACCAACCTCGCCGCCGACCCGGCGCACGCGGCTTTGGTGGCTTCTTTCACCGGCAAGGTCCGGGCGCGCTGGGACATGGCTGCCTTCGATGCCGCCGTGCGCGCCAGCCAGGCGCGCCGCTGGGTGGTCTATCCGGCGCTGCGCAACGGCACGCATTACCCCTGGGAATTCCAGCCGCTGCAGAAGGCCTCGGAACGTTACATGCGCAACCACATGAACCTCGACCTGCTCGAAGAGCAGAAGCGCTTTCCACGAGGCGAATGATGACAGACGGTCTTGAGGCGGATTTCGTCATCATCGGCGCCGGCTCGGCCGGCTCGGCCATGGCCTACCGGCTGTCGGAGGATGGCAAATATTCGGTGATCGTCATCGAATTTGGCGGCAGCGACATCGGGCCGCTGATCCAGATGCCGTCGGCGCTGTCGATCCCGCTCAATATGAGCCTCTACGACTGGGGTTTTGCCAGCGAGCCGGAGCCGCATCTCGGCGGCCGTGTGCTGGCGACGCCGCGCGGCAAGGTCATCGGCGGCTCGTCCTCGATCAACGGCATGGTCTATGTACGCGGTCACGCCCGCGATTTCGACCATTGGGCAGAACAGGGCGCGGCTGGCTGGGGGTTTGCCGACGTGCTCCCCTACTTCAAGCGCATGGAGGACGCCAACGGCGGCGAGAATGGCTGGCGCGGCCACGGCGGCCCGCTGACGGTGCAGCGCGGCTCAAGGACGAATCCACTCTACGGCGCCTTCGTCGAGGCAGGCCGTCAGGCCGGCTTCGAGCTGACCGACGACTACAACGGCGCGAAGCAGGAAGGCTTTGGTCCGATGGAGCAGACCATTCGCGGCGGCCGCCGCTGGTCGGCGGCGAGTGCCTATCTCAGGCCGGCGCTGAGGCGGAAAAATGTAAGCCTGGTCAAGGGCTTCGCCCGACGGGTGATCATCGAGAATCAACGCGCCACCGGTGTTGAGATCGAAGTGCGCAGACGGATTCAGGTGATCAAGGCGCGACGTGAAGTGATCGTTGCCGCCTCCTCGATCAATTCGCCCAAGATCCTGATGCTGTCCGGCATCGGCCCGGCCCAACATCTGAGGGAATACGGCATTCCGGTGATCGCCGACCGGCCCGGCGTCGGCCGCAACCTGCAGGACCATATGGAACTCTACATCCAGCAGGAATCGACGCAGCCGATCACGCTGAATTCGGTGCTGAACCCGTTCTCCAAGGCGCTGATCGGCGCGCAATGGCTGTTCTTCAAATCGGGCCTCGGCGCAACCAACCATTTCGAGGCGGCCGCCTTCGTGCGCTCGCGCGCCGGCGTCGACTATCCCGACATCCAGTATCACTTCATCCCGGCGGCGGTCCGCTATGACGGCAAGGCGGCGGCGAAAGCGCACGGTTTCCAGGCGCATGTCGGGCCGATGCGATCGAAGTCGCGCGGTTCGGTCACGCTGCGCTCGCCCGATCCCGGATCGAAGCCGGTGATCCGCTTCAACTACATGTCGCATCCGGACGACTGGATCGAGTTCCGCCATTGCATCCGGCTGACGCGCGAGATCTTCGGCCAGTCGGCCTTCGACCCCTATCGCGGCAAGGAGATCTCGCCGGGGTCGCAGGTGCAGTCGGACGACGATCTCGATGCCTTCATCCGCGATCACGCCGAAAGCGCCTACCACCCCTGCGGCACTTGCAAGATGGGCCGCAAGGATGATGCGATGAGCGTCGTCGATCCGGAATGCCGTGTCATCGGCGTCGACGGGCTGCGGATCGCCGATTCTTCGATCTTCCCGCGCGTCACTAACGGCAATCTGAACGCGCCGTCGATCATGACCGGCGAAAAGGCCGCCGACCACATTCTCGGCCGCACGCCGCTGGCGCCGTCCAACCAGGAACCATGGATCAATCCGCGCTGGCAGGTGTCGGATCGATAGAACGACGTGCGTCGATTCGGACGCACAAGCGCTCTATCGCTTTTTTAGTCCTCGCATCGTGCTTTCCGAAAATCGATTCCGATTTTCGAGCCGATGCGATAAGCCATGATCCGGCGGTGCCCGCCCGCCGGTCCCATCGAAAGACAGTTTGGAGAAGGTCCCATGCGCGCCCAGCCAAAGGCATCGCACTATGTCAACGGACGCTACATCGACGATGAGCAGGGTGCGCCGCTGCCGGTCATCTATCCGGCAACCGGCGAGACCATCGCGATGCTGCGTTCGGCGACGCCGAACGTGCTTGAACTGGCGATCGAAGCAGCGCGTGCAGCACAACCGGCCTGGGCGCGGCTGAAGCCGGTCGAGCGCGGGCGCATCCTGCGCCGCGCCGCCGACATATTGCGCGTGCGCAACGCCGACCTGGCGCGCATCGAGACGCTGGATACCGGCAAGGCGATCCAGGAGACGCTGGTGGCGGACGCGCCATCGGCAGCCGACTGCCTCGAATATTTCGGCGGCGCGGTCGCTGCCTATAATGGCGAGTCCGTCGATCTCGGCGGCGCCTTTGCCTATACAAGGCGCGAGGCGCTGGGCGTCTGCGTCGGCATCGGCGCCTGGAACTACCCGATCCAGATCGCCGGCTGGAAATCGGCGCCGGCACTCGCCATGGGCAACGCCATGGTGTTCAAGCCGTCGGAGAACACGCCGCTGTCGGCGCTGGCGCTCGCCGAAATCTATACCGAGGCCGGCCTGCCCGACGGGCTGTTCAACGTCGTGCAGGGCTATGGCGATGTCGGCGCCGGTCTCGTCGGGCACGATGTCGTCGCCAAGGTTTCGGTGACCGGCTCGGTGCCGACCGGCCGCAAGGTGCTGTCGCTCGCCGGCTCGAAGATGAAGCACGCCACCATGGAACTTGGCGGCAAGTCGCCGCTGATCGTCTTCGACGATGCCGACCTCGAAAACGCCATCGGCGGCGCCATGCTCGGCAATTTCTATTCGACCGGCCAGATCTGCTCCAACGGCACGCGGGTCTTCGTGCAGAAGGGCATCCACGACCATTTCGTCGAACGACTGGTCGAACGGACCAAGAAAATCCGTATCGGCGATCCGCTCGACCAGGAAACGCAGATGGGACCGCTGGTCTCCAAGGCGCAGCATGAAAAGGTCATCGGCTATATCGAGGCCGGCAAGCAGGATGGCGCTGTGCTCGCCTGCGGCGGCAATGTACCTTCGCTGCAAGATTTCCAGGGTGGCTTCTTCGTCGAGCCGACGGTCTTCACCGGCGTCACCGACACCATGCGCATCGCGCGCGAGGAGATTTTCGGGCCTGTCATGAGCGTGCTGAAATTCGACGGTGAGGACGAGGTGATCGACCGCGCCAATGATACCGAATTTGGCCTTGCCGCCGGCGTGTTCACGCGCGACCTGCCGCGCGCCCACCGCGTCATCGCCGAGCTGCAGGCCGGCACCTGCTGGATCAACGCCTACAACCTGACGCCCGTCGAAATTCCCTTCGGCGGCTTCAAGCAGTCGGGAATCGGGCGAGAAAACTCGCTTGCCGCGTTGGCACTCTATTCGCAGTTGAAGTCGGTCTATGTCGAGACCGGCGACGTCGCGAGCCCCTATTGAGGCTCACCGGCGCCGCCGACCAGAGACCTTAGCCAGAGAACTTAGAACGTCTGGTTGTAGGCGCCGACTTCGGGGCTGCGGCGCAGCACCGCATCGACGGCTTCGAACATCTGACGGCGCCGCTCCGACGACACCGGGCTCTCCACCACGACGACAAGCTCCGGCTTGTTCGACGACGCCCGCACCAGGCCCCAAGTGCCGTCCTCGGCAACGACGCGAACGCCATTGACGGTGATCAGCTCGGCGATCTTCTGCCCGGCGAAGATGGCGCCGTCATGCTTCATGGTCTGAAAGTCGGAAACGACCCGCTCGACCACGCCATATTTCAGCTCGTCGGCGCAGTGCGGCGACATGGTCGGCGTGCCGAAGGTCAGCGGCAGGTCGCGGTAGAGATCGGCCATGCTGCTTGTCGGGCTGCGATCCAGCATCTCGCAGATGGCGATGGCTGTGATCAGACCATCATCATAACCGCGCCCGATCGGCGGGTTGAAGAAGAAATGACCGGATTTCTCGAAACCGGCGATGGCGCCAAGCTCGGCCACGCGCCGTTTTATGTAGGAGTGGCCGGTCTTCCAGTAGTCGGTGACGGCGCCATCGGCGCGCAGCGCGGCGTCGGTATTGAACAATCCGGTCGACTTGACGTCGACGACGAAGGTCGAGCCTGGATGCAGGCGCGCAATGTCGCGCGCGAGCATGACGCCGACCTTGTCGGCGAAGATCTCGTTGCCTTCATTGTCGACCACGCCGCAGCGGTCGCCATCGCCGTCGAAGCCAAGCCCGACGTCTGCTCCTGTCTCCAGCACCTTGTCGCGGATCGCGTGCAGCATCTTCATGTCTTCGGGATTGGGGTTGTAATTCGGAAACCTATGATCGAGCTCGACATCGAGCGGGATCACCTCGCAGCCGATCCGTTCCAGCGCTTCAGGTGCAAAAGCGCCGGCAGTGCCGTTGCCGCAGGCGGCGACCACCTTGAGCTTTCTCGCTATGCGCTTGTCGCGGGTCAGGTCGTCGAGATAGGTCTTGCGGAAATCCGCAACGAAGTCATAGGAGCCGCCGCCGACCAGGTCGAAGTCGCCGGCAAGCACGATCGCCTTCAATGCGCTCATTTCCTCCGGACCGAAGGTCAAGGGCCGCGCCGCCCCCATCTTGACGCCGCTCCAGCCGTTCTCGTTGTGCGAGGCGGTGACCATGGCGACAGACGGCGTGTCGAGCGCGAACTGGGCGAAATAAGCCATCGGCGACAGCGCCAGCCCGATATCCCTAACCCGCGCCCCGGCGGCCATCAGCCCGGAAACCAGCGCCAGCTTGATCGCCAGCGAATAGGAACGGAAATCATGCCCGGTCACGATATCCGGTCCGGCGCCCAGGCGCCGGATCAGCGTGCCGAGCCCCATGCCGAGCGTCTGGACACCGATCAGGTTGAGTTCCGGCGGCTCGGCAGCGCCCGGATGGCCGAACCACCAGCGCGCATCATACTCACGAAAGCCGGACGCCTTGATCAGCGCCGAGGTTTCAAACTCGAAAGTGTTGGGAAGGGCTTCGCTAACAATCTTCAGGGACAAGACAGCAACTCCAAGCGGCTGGAATCAGAGTGGTTTCAACGCAGGTGGCCATGCCTATAACACGAGCCCTTAAGCGGTGTTTATCCCGCAGGGAACTGAAACCTGTATGACGTTAAGGCGAAACGGCAAGAAATGCGACAGAAGCGCTGCCATTGGCGCTTGCAGGAACGAAGTACGGCGGCTATAAGCCCGCGGTCTGGTCACGGAGTGTAGCGCAGCCTGGTAGCGCACATCGTTCGGGACGATGGGGTCGCAGGTTCAAATCCTGCCACTCCGACCAGAAAAAACAATGGGTTAGGCATCCCGAATTATGCCTGCCCCACAGATATCCCCACTGAAAAGATGGAAAAGCATCTTGGCCGCTCGATGGAGCTGGCAGACGCATACCAAACCACTCGCGATTTTGCAGAATCTGAGGCCGCGCCATCTAAACTATGTCTGCTTCGCGCCAAACGTGTTCAATCGGCGATAGTTGTCGAATGACTTCACTCGGGGCGAAAGCGCCAAGGGCGTATCAATGCAACGATTGCGGCTGATGCCAGCAGAATAAGCCCTGGAACGCCTAAGATCACGGCGTGCATCTCCAGCATAAGGGCGAACGGAGTATCCGCTTTTATCATCGGCTTAATCTCCCCTAAAACCTGAAGGCATTCAACATCGCGACTTCAATGACTGAAGCGTTAACATTCCACCATTTGTAACCTGCCATTGGCGCTGTGCGCGGGATTTAGGCTGCCGCGGATCGGACACCGCCGGCACCGGCGAGTCGTCCAACGATCTTGCTCAGCGTTCGCAGCGTCCAGGCCAGCGGCGCCAGAACCATCCTCAGCAGAGAAGCCAGGACAAGACAGAGTATGAAGTAGGCCGCAAAGGCGCCGAGCCAGGCCGGGAGACCTGCTTGTTCGGCTATCCAACCGGCCGCGTTTGTCAGAAGGTGAGGTCGCGTGATCGCCACATAGGGAAGTGCGACGACGGCGGCGACACCGGCTGCGGTACCGACGGCGGAAAGCGATAGGAACGCACCTTTGCCTGCTGCCCTCAGATGTGCGATCCGCACAGTTCCGCGACCAGCTGCGGCCACCGGTGCCCTCGCAACCCGCAATGCCTTGGCTGCGGCGCCCATGCCCCCGACGACGATTGCCGCATCGAAGGCCGCCCAACCCATCTCGTCCCAGGTCGGAAGCCGCTCGCCGCGGGTGATCACCCCTTCCAGGTCGGAAACGCCGCCCAGGACTATGTTCTTCGCACCAAGCAGCGTGCGGGTGAACTGTCTGCGGACTGCTGTTCCGTCAACGATCTCGAACTCCGACAGCATCTCATGCCCGCGATCCTTGAGCTCGCGAATGGCAATAAGCCCATATTGCTCCGGCGAAATCTCGGCGAGGCCGAATCCCACCTGCCGGTCGTCCCACAGGCTCGAGAGGCCCTGACCGATGGTTTCCTGCAACAAGTACTGCGACGATCCATTCTTCACGAAGTAAGCAATCACCGGCACGACCGGATGGCCGAGACGGTCGAAAACCTCCACGAAATCCGCATCCTCGCCATAGACGAGGAACACTCTGGCTGCATCGTCGCCATATTTCGCCGCTGCCTCATGCCAGCCGAGCCCGCCTGCCGCGCAGGCTGCAAGAACCCATGGCCGAGCCTGCTCCACAGCTTTGCTGCTGAGCGGGCAACGGGTGTCGTCCCGGCGAACTTCCTCCGCCAGCGCGGCTCGCATGACCTCATCCTCGAAGTGATGGGGCTCCCGCCATTCCCAGCTGAGCGTCAGGATGATCGCCACAACGATTGAGGCTGCTAGCAGATATCTCATTCTCAAGGGGCATCCTCCCGCAGTCATGCATGCCAAGACGTGCCGAAGCTATCAGCCAATCCCGATGAAGCGATCGTTAGTTCTGGGATGTGGTGGAAATTTGCTGAAGGGTGGCCGACAGCGGACGTTCCGTTTTCCACCAAACCTCGGCGTTCATGGTCATTTTGGGGCCGCAAGCGGACTGGCAGCTTTGGCCCTCGGATCTTCAATAGCTAACCTTCACGTCGGTGCGAGTAACGCCGTGACGTGACCCCCTGCGGACGTTCGTGGCATCGCAGCGAACGTCCGGAATGTATGACAGCTGACGTTCGTTGTCAGATAGACAAATCTGAGCGAGCGGTAAGGAAGCTTGAAAAGGCAACCTACGTGCTGCTATTGGCCGGAGCACATGAGGCGACATGATCAGCTCAGTCCGTCGCCGCTCGTGGCTGCAAAGCCGATTGCCTGCACAGACGTACCGGCTCCCGCTTGTATTAGTCACGCATTTGGTACCCTTGCCCGGACCCCGGCCCGCGGGGCTCAATCCTCCGGCGGGGTGAAGACCGCGCAGGGATCAGCGATACCGCGCAATAAGTGCTCGCCCAAAGGGATCAAAGCCGTTGTCGTCTCCGCCGCGACCGCGCCCGAGATGAGCACGCTGCGACCAAGGGGCCTGCATAGCCCTTCGAGCCGGCTGACCAGGTTGACCGCAGGGCCGATGGCAGTGAAGTCCAGCCGGTCGGCCGCGCCGATATTGCCCCACAGCATCTCACCGAGATGCAGTGCCGCGCCGAAGGGCAGCGGCGGCAGCCCCTCCGTCTGCCGCACCGCATCGAGATGGGCCATGCCGGCGCGGGCGGCGACAACAGCCCGCAGCGCCGCCTCGCAGGCCTCGGCCGGGGCGCCCGTGACCGGGAAAATCGCCAGCACACCGTCGCCGATGAACTTCAGCACCTCGCCCCCGAAAGCATGCACCGCCCCGGCGACGCGGTCGAACCAAGCGTCGAGGGCGGTGATCATCGCTGCGGGCTCCGTCGCCTCGGACAGGGCGGTGAAGTCACGCAGATCGGCACAGAGCAGCGCGGCGCGGATGGTCTCCCCGGTGCCGCGGCGCAGCGCGCCGGCCTGCACCCGGGCGGCACTGCGCCTGCCAAGATAGGCCTCGAGCAGCGCTGCCAGCGCCGCCCGCGCGGTCAGGGCGGCTAAGGGCGCTGCGGCGAAGCGCGCGGCCTGGCGCAGCCGGCCGGCCTCGGCGGGGCCGAATGGCCGGGTCCCTGCCCAGCCCAGCACCGGACTGTCCGGCTCCGGGCCGATCGTGTCCTCCTGCACAGGGCCAAGCTCGGCCAGCCAGTCGCGCCCGGCTTGGTTGAGCGGGCCGCCGGCGAAGCCCAGCGCCTCGATCACCGCCCCGGTCTCCGCCTGCCACAGCCAGGTGCGGCGGGCGATGATCGGATGCGGCACCGCGACCGTCAGAGCGCCCCCGGCCAACGGCAGGCCGTCGGCCAGCAGCCGGCCGCCGAGCTCGGCCAGGAACCAGTCAGAGCCGGGCGAAGAGCCGGCCTCGTCCAACAACCAGGCGAGGGGCGCGGGCAGATCCATGCCGCGATTATGCCACCGCGGCCACTAGCCTGTCATCCGCGCCGCGGGATGGCGCTTCTGCCTGTCATGTTGTCACGTGAGGACGCCCTCAACGGGACAGGACGGGACGTCGTTAAGGGCGTACTTAAGGGAGAGGTGACATTCAGGGCGAGGCCATGGGACTGCCGCCGGCACAACTACTCCTTTACATAGACGCCATCCTCCAGACTCACGGTCCAATCCTCGATGAGGCAGCCTTCGACACCCCTGCGAGCGACGAGCGGAAAGAGTCAGTCCCTGCCATGCCAGGGGTCCGGCCCCGGTTCACGCCCGGCCGCAACCTCGGCCAGCCGGCCGAGGTAATGGGCCCAGCCTTCCGCATGGCCGGCGCATTGCTCGGCGTTAGGCAGGCCGGTGTGGGTCAGGCGCAGCAGCGTTCCGTCCGGCTGCTCGATCAGGTCGACCTCGATCAGGCTCGACCCCGGCGGCACCACCTCGCTGCCGTCCCAGCCAAAGCTGTAGGCCAGGCGGTGCACCGGCACCACCTCGCGGAAGGAGCCGCGAGCGCAGCGAGCCCCAGTGACATTGACGAGATAGAGCCCGCCAGGCTGCGGCTCGACCTCAGCCTCCGTTCCCATCCAGCGCAGGATCTTCTCCGGATCGGTCAGGAGGGCGAACACCGCGGCGGGCGGCGCCGGGATGTGCGTCTCGCGGCGGACGACGAGGGACTCTTGCATCGGTCTCTCCTACGGTTGCGATGACCTGCTCCGCCTGAGGCGGAGGATGGACGGGCGCCTTCTGTCCTAGTGTGGGAGGTCTTTTCTGACAGCATGTAGGCGGAAGATCGCCTTCAACAAGCAGCTTGGCGAGAAGAAATCCGCACCCGGCTTGAGCGATTCCTGATCGACACGACATGATTGTCGCCTAAGTCAGTCGCATTGGAGATCACTCCGACGCATCTCCCACGTTTAAGCGCTTCAATCGGCATTGTGGGTTTGACGCTGGCCTCCTGCGCCACGAGGTGCCTTCGGGCAGGCGCATCTGGAGGTGTGAGATCGCCTGCAATGCTGAATCTGACGCAATTGTGCTGCAGTTTGCCATCAGAAGGCACCTATCAGTCGGGCCTGAAGCAGGTCGATCTTCCCGCGCCCATACATTCGGCGGTAGCGGATCTGCTGGCTTCAGAAGCGCTCGAGGCGGTCCGAAAGCCTTGTTTATGGTCTGGAGGTTCCAGGACTCGATGCCGCCGACCCGCTCGATCGACTTCACGTGCTTGGCGAGCCGGGACGCGCGATCATGACTCAACCGCCTCCGCTCTCGGAGCAGCTTTCCGTAGGTCCCGCAAGGGGTCCGAATTGCGACTTTCGCTGCGTCCAGAGCATATGTCCGCTGCTGGCGCAACCGTGACCTCCGGTGCCGTCGCCGGCGATGTCTGCTTCCCAGGCAGAGACGAGTTCATCTCTACGGCTGACATCGGCGCATTGCGGACCAACAGCGGTGGGCCGGATGCGACCGGAAGCTCCAGGAGAAAAAGACCTCCTAGGCGGATAGTTCGCATGCCGCCGTGTCCGGCTTATAGCGGACATTCGGCAATTTGGCAGCGAATGATCACATTGTGACAATCTTGCCGAAGACGAACGTCTAACCTAAACCCTCATCCCAGGATATCAACCGAATTGGAGCCACTGTTTGGGACCGGGCGTAGTTGCGACGTTTGCCCTATCCGGACGTGTGAGCAAATGCCGTGGGCAACCGTGATGCGTGCATTTTTTCGTTCGGTTGCTGCGACGATCGTGATGTCCGGCGTGGCCGGTTGCACCAGCATTTCTTACTACGCACAATCCTTGAAGGGTCACGTGGAGATCATGGCGGCGCGCCAGGATGTCGAAGAGCTGATCGACGATCCTTCGATCCCTGGGACACTACGCGCTCGAATGGAATCGGCGAGCGCCATCCGACAGTTTGCGATAGATGAACTAGCGCTGCCGGACAACAATAGCTACCGCAGCTATGTTAACGTTGGTCGGGACGCGGTGACATGGGCCGTCTTCGCCGCGCCGGAATTCTCGCTGACGCCACGAACATGGTGCTTTCCGGTGTTCGGATGCGTTCCGTACCGAGGATACTTCTCCAAAAGGTCTGCGATTGAAACCGCTGTCGAACTTCAGAGACAGGGCCTGGACGTCTATGTGACGGGCATCACTGCATATTCGACGCTTGGCTGGTCAAGTGACCCGCTGCTAAGTACGATGCTCAGCCAAGATGAAACGTATCTTGCGGGGCTAGTTTTCCATGAGCTGGCCCACCAACGCGTCTATGTGAAGGACGATTCCGCATTCAACGAGGCATTCGCTGTCGCCGTCGAAACAACCGGCGTGAGAAAATGGCTGCGCGCGGCTGGTGATACCGGCGAGTTGCGCCGTTACAAAGCCGACCGGAGGCGCAGAGCTCAATTTCTTGCGCTGGTGTCGCAGACCCGGGACGAGCTAAGCCATGTCTATGACGGCAGCGCTACCTCTGAGCAGAAGCGGGCCGCGAAGATGGCCGCGATCGAACGGCTGCGGATGCGCTACCGAGAGATGCGCGACAGTCGCTGGCGTGGATACCAGGGATACGATGTCTGGTTCGATTCTCTGATTAACAACGCGAAGCTCGCCGCGACTTCCGTCTACGGCGATCAGGTGGCGACGTTTCTCCGCTTGTTCGATTTGTGTTCGGGCGACTATCCACGGTTCTTCGCGTCGGTTCGACGGATCGGAGCGTTAGACAAGGCTTACCGCGCCGAAGCGCTCAAAGCAGCGGATTCATGCGATAGCCGGTCAAATCCGAAGGCCAGAAGCGGCGAGTCGGTCGCCGATGTGCTCGGCAGCCGGCGCAGGTGATTGGATTGACCATTTGTCGGCCGATTTCCTAGGAACTTTGACGTCGGCGGGGCCGGAAGCCGCATGTCGGCCTACAGAAGCCAAAAGCGGACTTGCCTGAACTCCCCGGCGGATCCTGGACCACAATGGTTGCCGGCGGGCCGTGGCGCCTCAGGCTGCGCCCTACTAGGCCGAAAACCTCACGCTCACGCCGCGCTGCCGAAAATAAGCCTGCATCAGCTTGCGGCCCGAACGGTTGTTCTGCGCCAGCCTGGTCGGATCGAACACCGCTTGTTTTATCCCTTCTCGTGTCATCGCCGCCTTAAGCGTCGCGATATGCGCGTCGAGGTCGGCATTGTCCGCCCGCAGCGATGCATAGATACTTTCGGTCGCCTCGGCTATGGTCGGTTCGCTCACAGGTGTCGTCCTTTGGTTGGTTGAGCGGCGGCTTACCACAGATTCGCGGCTCCGCCGATACCGATGAGACGGCTAGATGGGCGGCAACAGTGTCCCTTGGGGCTTAAAAGGGATGCCAATGAGGGGCGCCGGCGGCTAACGCGCCATAAGGATCGGCATCGACGGGTCTTCAAGCATCGAGACGGTGACGCCACCGAAGATGCGCTCGCGCAACCGGGAATGACCGTAAGCGCCCATCACCATCAGGTCGGCGGCGATGTCGAGCGCGTGCCGGCGAAGCACGTCGACGACTGAATGGTCCAGGCTGGGCAGCCGGTCGACCGTGACATTCACGCCATGCCGCGCGAGATAGGCGGCGGCGTCGGCTCCGGGTTCGGCCCCGTGGCGGTACTCGTCCTCCACCGGATCGACCATGACGAGGTGCACCTCATCGGCGCCTGGCAGCAGGCCGAGGGATTCGCGGACGGCACGCGATGCCTCCAGACGGGCGTCCCATGCAATCAGCACGCGTTTCGGCTTCAGGGTCGGCTGCGCCCCCGCGGGGATGAGCAGCAAGGGCTTTCCCGAAGAAAACAATGCGCCTTCGATCGCTTTGCTTTTCAGCGTTTCGTTGGCGAGCAGCTCCGGTCCAATGACCGTAATGTCGGCATAGCGGGCACGGCGGCCGATGGTGTCGTCGGCCCAGCCGGCTTCCGGATATTCGCTGGAGACATCGGCCGAAAGCACGCTGCCGGCGAGAAAAGCCGACAGGTCAGCAGTCCGCTTCTTCAACAGATCCTCGACGGCCCGACGCTCGTCGAGCCAGGCTTCTGAAACGACCGCGGCATACTCCCCGACTGGTGGCGGCGCAGCTACGGCAACGACCAGAACAGCAAGATAGGCGCCGATCTCGTTGCACAGGTCGGCGGCAGGCTTGAGATCACCGTCTCCCTCGTGCGGTCCCGTAACGGCAAGTATCGTCCTGAAAGCCATGGCGGCTGCTCCCGATTTTGCCCCAAAGCCCAATCGTCGTTGCAACAACAGCGAGACGGCTCGGCGCGCTGCTAGCGCTGAGTCAAGAACGCCGCCGGTCATCATTTGATCCGTATCAACATGCCCACGGGCCGACGCCAACAGGTTTCAGGCCGCTGGAGGACGCCAAGAATACGCCCCGAACACCGGAGCAGCAGCATCACGGAACGCATTCGTGACCTGGCTGGTTATATCCAGGCGCTGTAGCAGCAAGGGCCTGATGGCGTGGAATTTCAGCGACCACGCTCGCTGGCTTCCCCAGGTTGGGTACAAAACAAAGAGGCATCCGATGATCGTCGAGGATCAGCAATCCGTGGCCGCGATGTTGATGGACCCTGCCGCATATGGCGAGAGCGGACCGGTCGAGGCGATCGAGACCCATATCTCGCGGATATTTCTGGTTGGCCAGCGCGCCTACAAGATCAAGCGAGCGGTCAAGCTGCCCTATGTCGACTTCTCGACCCCGGCGCTGCGGCTCGCCGCTTGCGAGAAGGAGGTCGATCTCAACTCCAGGACTGCCCCCGGCCTCTATCTGGAGGTGCGGCGCGTCACCCGCGAGGCCGGCGGCGAGCTGGCCTTCGACGGAAGCGGCAAACTGGTCGATGCGGCGATCGAGATGGTCCGCTTCGATCAGTCGAAGCTGCTCGACCGAATGGCAGTCGGTGGCGAACTGACGCCTGCGCTGATGACGGATGTCGCGCGCATGATCGTGCGTTATCATCGCGGTGCGCCGGAGGTCCACAAGGGCAGCGGCTCCTCGAACCTGGCAGGCGTGCTTGCCATCAACGAAGCCGGCTTTGCCACCAGCCATGTTTTCGAGCAAGCCGAGATAAAGGCGTTCAACGGGATTTTTCGCACCGCCCTCGCCCGTCATTGCGAGTTGCTCGACCGGCGGGAGACGGCAGGCAAGATTCGGCGATGCCATGGCGACCTGCATCTGCGCAACATCTGTCTCTTCGACGGCGAGCCCCGCCTCTTCGATTGCATCGAATTCAACGACCAGATCGCCAGCATCGATGTGCTTTACGATCTGGCTTTCCTGCTGATGGACCTCTGGCATCGCGGCTTTCCGGAACTCGCCAACCTGGTGATGAACCGCTATCTCGACGAAGCAGACGACGAGGACGGCTTCATCCTCCTGCCGTTTTTCATGGCAGTGCGGGCCGCGGTGCGCGCGCATGTCACCGCAACCCAGATCGAGGAAAGCGGTGACGATTCCAGCGGGCTGCTTGCCGAGGCCAGATCCTATTTCGAGCTTGCCCGAACACTTCTCGAGGAAAAGCCTCCTCGGCTGATCGCCATCGGCGGCTTGAGCGGTTCCGGCAAAACGGCCGTTGCCGAGGCACTCGCCGCACATGTTGGCGCGCCGCCCGGCGCACGCATTGTCGAAAGCGACCGCATCCGCAAAGCCCTGCATGGGGTGCCGGCCGAGACGAAGCTGCCGGACAGGGCTTATCGACCTGACGTGTCGGACCGCGTCTACCGCGAAATGGCATGGCGCGCCGACTTGATCCTTGCCGAAGGCGGTTCGGTGGTCGCCGATGCCGTCTTTGACCGGCCGGCCGATCGCGACCGCATCGAGAAAGCTGCAAACGGCAGAGACGTTGCTTTCGCCGGATTCTGGCTGGAGGCGGATCCGCTCGTTCTTTGGCAGCGGGTGAGCGAGCGCAGTGGCGGTCCTTCTGATGCCACAGTCGATATCTTGTCGCGGCAATTGCAGCGAAAGGCTCCCCCGTCCAACTGGCGCAAGGTCGACGCCGATCGAAAGCTCGCCGATATCGCCGCAGAATTGGCCAAGGTTTCGGACGCGGCCGCTTTTGCGCAGAATCCTCCACTCAAGACCGCATCGTGACGGCGACGATCGACGCGCATAAAGACGGGTAAATGGGAATGACGCAGGAAAAACTGGTGGTTTGTGGCAAATGCGGCGGGGTCAATCGCCTGCCGCCGGGAGGCGATGCCGGGGACGCGAAATGCGGAAAGTGCGGCTCCAGGCTGTTCTCGGGTCATCCTGCAGACGTCGATGCACAGAGTTTCGATCGCCAGGTCACGCGAAGCAGCCTCCCCGTCGTCGTCGACATATGGGCACCATGGTGCGGCCCGTGCAAGATGATGGCGCCGGCCTATGAAGCGGCAGCCAGCGAACTGGAGCCGCATGTTCGACTGATCAAGCTCAATTCCGACAACGAGCAGGCCGTTACAGCCAGGCTCGGCATCCGCGGCATCCCGACCATGATCATCTTCCACGGCGGACGGGAGGTTGCGCGCACATCCGGCGCAATGACGGCGGGACAGATCGTCAGGTGGGTCCGCGATCACCTGCCGGCCGCAGCCTGAAAGCTGCTACTGCGTGGATTTCGCTGATCGCCGTGCCCAGCACGACGGGCGAACTGATGGCCGACACTGAGCACAGAAGCCATATGATGACATTAAGAAGTTCGAGACATCGAATGACGAATTTTCATATGATGACCTCGCTTTTGGCCCGCACTGGGGGTATGGATCCTCAGATCCGGCAAAGTTGGGAGGACCCATGCAGCAGGCCGAACATCGAACGTCCCGGCGGTCGTTCGTCTCTCAGGTTGCCGACGCCCTGCGCGGCCAGATCGAAGCCGGCTTTTATGCGCCTGGCGATAAATTGCCGACAGAACCCGCGCTGATCGACCGGTTCGGGTTCAGCCGCACCGTGGTCCGGGAGGCCATCGCCGCGCTTCGTGCCGATGGGCTGGTGGAATCGCGGCAAGGCGCCGGCGTCTTCGTTCTCGGCCCGAAACCCGTCGACGAGGGATTGAAGCTGTTCACTGACGAAACGAACAAGATCTCGGACATCATCGAAGAGCTCGAGCTGCGCATCGGCATCGAAGTCGAGGCAGCCGGCCTTGCCGCCGCCCGCAGTTCGCCGGCGCAAGAGGCCGAAATCGAGGCCCAGGTCGAAAGGTTCGCCGACCTCATGGCGCAAGGGCAACCCACGGACGATGCCGACTTCCAGTTCCACATGGCGATTGCCGCCGCAACCAACAACGCCAGGTTCAAGGCCTTCCTCGAACATGTCGGCCGGCGGATGATCCCGCGGGTGAAGTTCAAGACGATGATGGGCGGCGTCGACCCCTTGCCCAATCGCGACCATCCGATTCTGCAGGAGCACAGGGAAATCGCCGATGCGATCCTCGCCCGCGACCCGGATAAGGCGCGTGAGGCGATGCGCCGCCATTTGGTGACCGGGATAAAGCGCTATCGCGCCCTGACCGTCCGGCGCCCGACAAATCAGGACAACAGCGGCGGTTGACTCGCCAGGATACTCATCATATGAATATAGATGACATCATATTAATTTGTGGGATGAGTTCCTTTGTCGCCAGATGAAATCAAGTCGCGTGTCGCTTCAGGGCTGCTGTCGTTTCCGGTCACGCATTTCAACGAGGATTTCAGCCTCAATCTCGAAAGCTATCGCGCGCATGTCGAATGGCTGTCGGGGTTCGGTGCCGCTGCCCTGTTCGCGGCCGGCGGCACCGGTGAATTCTTCTCTCTGTCGCCGGAAGAGGTCGCCGACGTTACCCGCGCGGCCAAGGATGCCTCGGGAGACGTGCCGATCATCGCCGGCTGCGGCTACGGCACGGCGCTCGCCACGGAAATCGCCCGCCGCGCCGAGGCTGCGGGAGCCGACGGTCTCCTGCTTCTGCCCCACTATCTGATGGAGGCCTCGCAAGAAGGGATTTTTCGGCATGTCCAAGCCGTGTGCCAGTCCACCGGCCTCGGCGTCATCATCTACAACCGTGCGAACTCGGTCGCCAATGCCGACACCGTCGCCCGCCTTGCTGACGCGTGCCCAAACCTCATCGGGTTCAAGGACGGCACAGGCAAGATAGATCTTGTCCGCCACGTCACTGCAAAGCTCGGCGATCGGCTCTGCTACATCGGTGGCATGCCCACGCATGAGCTGTTCGCCGAGGGCTTCAACGGCGCCGGCGTGACGACTTATTCCTCCGCGGTCTTCAACTTCGTGCCGGAATTGGCCCAGCGCTTCTACAGGGCGATGCGGACAGGTGATCGCGCTGTGATGGAAGAAATCCTGCACAGCTTCTTCTTCCCCTTCGCGGCTTTGCGCGATCGCGAGCAAGGTTATCCGGTGTCGATCATCAAGGCCGGCGTCGAGCTCATCGGACGGACACCCGGCCCGCTTCGGCCGCCGCTGACGGATCTGAAGCCGCAGGAGAAAGACGTGCTGCGCGGACTGATCGAGAAGATCGCCGCCTAGCCGCCGCGAGATCGGCAAATCGTCGGCCGAACGGGATGAGGAGGATCGTCTCGTGCGACAGCCAAAACGGAAGATCCCAAATGGAAGATCAAGGGAGGAGTGACATGAACAGAAGCATTCATGCGATTGCAGCTGTCGTATTGATGACCGCTGCCGCGCCATCGGCCGTTGCACAGGAAGCGGCGCAGGAGATCCGTATCGTCCTGCCGGAGCAGCCGGCCAATCTGGAGCCCTGCGGCACCATCATCACCAATGTCGGCCAGATACTCAGCCAAAACGTGGTTGAATCGTTGACCGTCATCGATCCGGTCAGCGGACAGCCCCAGCCGAAACTGGCGACGGAGTGGACCAGCGTGGACCCGACCACCTGGCGGATCAAGCTTCGCGATGGCGTCAAATTCCAGGACGGAACCGAACTCAATGCGGATGCGGTCGTCTTCTCCATCAACCGGATGATCAGCGGCAAGCTTACCTGCAGCAACATTGCGAAATTCGGCGATGCCAAACTGACGCTGACGCCGGTCGACAAGCTGACCGTCGAAATAAAGTCGGACAGGCCCGAGCCCATCATGCCGACGCTGTTGAGCGTGGTCATGATCGTCTCGCCGAAGACGCCGGTCGACCAGGCGGTGAACGATCCGGTCGGCACCGGCCCGTTCACGCTGTCGACCTTTTCCCCGCAGACCGTGGTGCTGGACGCGTTCGACGGCTATTGGGGCAACAAGCCGCAGATCACCAAGGCAACCTATGTCTGGCGACCCGAATCCTCGATTCGAGCCGCCATGGTGGAGACCGGGGAAGCCGACCTGACACCGTCGATTGCCATCCAGGACGCCAGTAATCCGGAGACGGATTTCGCCTACCTGAACTCCGAAACCACTGCCATCCGCATCGATGCCGCCGAGCCGCCGCTCGACGACCTGCGCGTGCGCAAGGCGCTCAACCTGGCGATCGACTGGGAAGGCCTTGCGCAGCTGTTCGGCGACGACGTCAAGCGTGCGTCGCAGATGGTCGTCTCCGGGATCAACGGCCATGACGATGCGCTCGAGCCTTGGTCGTATGATCCGGAAGAGGCGAAAAAGCTCATCGAAGAGGCGCGCGCGGCGGGTGTCGCGGTCGACACCGAGATCAAGCTCATCGGGCGAAACGGCATCTATCCGAACGGCGCCGAAGCGATGGAGGCGATGATGACGATGTGGCAGGACGCCGGCCTCAACGTCAAGCTTACCATGCTCGATGTCGCCGACTGGCTGCGCTATCTGCAAAAGCCGTTCCCGGCGGAGCGCGGCCCCAATCTCCTGCAGATGATGCATGACAACAACAAGGGCGATGCGGCCTTCACGGTGCCGATCTTCTATCGATCGAGTGGCAGCTACTCGACCTTGGCCGATCCGGCATTCGACAAGCAGATAGACGAGGCGCTGGCGGCGACCGGCGATGCCCGCACCAACAGCTTCAAGGCGATTTTCGGCAAGGCCCGCAACGAAGTGGTGGCGGACATCCCGATGTTCCACATGATCGGCTACACCCGGGTTGGCACCAGGCTGGAATGGAAGCCCGATATCACCACCAACAGCGAAATACCGCTGGCCAATATCGCCATCAAAGACTGAGCGATACGGGGGCGCCAGGCGGTCGTCGCCCTGCGCCCCCGACCCGTTGCCTCCGTCGATATCCGCCGAAGGGCATCCGAAATGATAATCTATCTTGGACGCCGGGCGTCGCACAGCATCCTGTCGGTCATCGGTCTTTTGACCTTGGTTTTTTTCCTGACACGGCTCACCGGCGATCCTTCCGCCTTGTACCTGCCTCTGGACTCGACTGCGGAAGCTCGGGCCGCGTTCGCGCGGTTGAACGGCCTCGATCAGCCGATCCATTGGCAGTTTCTGGGATATCTGCGCGATCTGCTGCAGCTGGATTTCGGTGAATCGCTGCGCCAGAACCGCTCGGCGATGCAGGTCGCGCTTGAGGCGTTCCCGGAAACACTGAAGCTGGCCGTCGTCGCGATCACGCTGTCGACCGCCTTGGCAATCCTTGTCGGCTCTCTGGCGGCCGCGCGGCCGGGCAGCATCTTCGACCGTATCGCCAGCCTCGTCTCGCTGGCCGGCGCAAGCGCGCCGGATTTCTGGGTCGCCATCGTCGGCATCCTTGTCTTCGCCGTGGGGCTCGGAGTTTTGCCGACATCGGGCACCGGCAGCTGGGCGCACTGGATCATGCCGACCTTCGTGCTGATGCTTCGCCCTTTCGGTCTCCTGGTGCAGGTCGTGCGCGGAACCATGCTGTCGGCGCTTGCCTCTCCATACATCAAGACCGCAAGGGCCAAGGGCCTGCCGCGGCAGAAGATCATCTTCGGGCATGCGCTTCGCAACTCGCTGCTGCCGGTCGTCACGGTCGCCGGCGACCTGGCGACCAGCCTCGTCAACGGCGCCGTCGTCGTGGAGTCGATATTCGGCTGGCCCGGCATCGGCAAGCTGATGATCGATTCGATCATCCAGCGCGATTTTGCCGTCGTCCAGTCGACCATTCTGGTGACGGCAACCGCCATCTTCATCCTCAACATCGCAATCGACCTGCTCTACGCGGTTCTCGATCCGCGCATCCGGTACTGAGCCATGACGATCATCACCCCCGACATCAAGCCGGCGGCCGTTCCAGGCAGCGGTCGCGTGCTTTTCGCCTATTTGAAGCGCGACAGGCTTGCGCTCGCCGCTGCTATTTTCCTGGCGATCGTCGTCATCGCGGCGGTCCTTGGCCCGTGGCTGGTGGGCGACGCCGCATCGCGGCTCGGGCTGCGCCAGCGCAACCTCGCCCCGTTCTCGCTGGCCAGCGGCTGGATCTACGTCCTTGGCGCCGACACCCTCGGCCGGCCGATCCTGGCCAGGCTGATTGTCGGCGCGCAGAACACGTTCGGCATTGCCGCGGCGGCGGTGTTCGCGTCAATGCTGGTCGGTGGAACGCTGGGCCTGATAGCGGGCTATTCGGAGCGCTGGTACAGCCATCTCATCCTGCGCCTGGCCGATGTCGTCATGAGCTTTCCCTCGCTGCTGCTGGCGCTTATCGTGCTCTACACGCTGGGTCCGAGCATCACCAACCTGGTGATCGTTCTCGCCGTCACGCGCATGCCGATCTACCTCAGAACGGCGCGCGCGGAAGTGCTGGAGCTGCGCGAGCGCATGTTCGTCAGCGCGGCGCGAGCCATGGGCGCGAAGCCGGCCCGGATCATCATCCGGCACATCGCCCCCCTGGTCCTGCCGACATTGGTGACGATTTCAGCCATTGACTTCGCGACCGTCATTTTGTCGGAATCGGCGTTGAGTTTCCTTGGCCTCGGCATTCAGCCACCCGACTTCACCTGGGGCGCGATGGTGGCAAACGGCCGCGGCTATCTCGCCACCGCCTGGTGGATCGCATTCTGGCCGGGCCTTGCAATCATGCTGACGACGCTGTCGCTCAACATCCTCTCGAACTGGGCGCGCACCGTTGCCGATCCGCAGCAACGCTGGCGCCTTCAGACATTGCGAAAAGCTGCCCGATGAGCAACGCGACCATTCTCAAGGTCGAGGGCCTGACCGTCGATTTTCTTTCGGATGATCAGCCGGTACGCGCCGTCGGCGATGTCTCTTTCCACGTCAGCCGTGGCGAGACGCTGGTGATCCTCGGCGAAAGCGGTTCGGGAAAGAGCGTCAGCACCAGCACGGTGATGGATCTCGTCGACTGCCCGCCAGGCGATATCGTGGCCGGCTCCTGCTTCTTCGACGGCGTCGAACTGTCAGGCCTCGGCGCCGAGGCGCGCCGAAGCATCAACGGCCGCAGGATTGCGATGATCTTTCAGGATCCGCTCGCCTATTTGAACCCGGTCTACACGGTGGGGCGCCAGATCGAGGAGGTCTTTGAGAGCCACGGTGCGGCAGCCGGCAAGGGCGCACGCGCCAAGACGATAGAACTGCTTCGGCGGGTCGGCATTCCAGAGCCGCAAAACCGCGTCGACTTCTATCCGCATCAGTTCTCGGGCGGACAACGCCAGCGCGTGATGATTGCCATGGCGATCGCGTTGAAACCGGACATCCTGATCGCCGATGAGCCGACGACTGCCCTGGACGTCAGCGTGCAAGCGCAGATCCTCGATCTGCTGCGCGATCTCCAGCGCGAAACCGGCATGGCGTTGATCATGATCACCCACGACCTCGAAGTCGCCGCGTCCATGGCGGACCGGATTATTGTCATGAACGGCGGCATGGTCGTCGAGACGGGCATCGCCAGGGAGGTCTTCAGCAATCCGCAGCACGCCTATACCCGCCGCCTCATCGCCGCCCTGCCCCACGGCAACGCAGCGGAGGCGCCGAACAGGCGTTCGACGGCGATCGCCGGCGAGACGCTGCTCAAGGTGGAACATCTCACCAAGCACTATGAGCTTGCTTCCGGAGCTTTTAGCAGCAAGCGGACGTTCAAGGCGGTGGACGACATAAGCTTCGAGGTCAGGAGAGGAGAAACGCTCGGCATCGTCGGCGAGTCTGGCTCCGGCAAATCGAGCGTCGCGCGCATGCTGCTGGGGCTGAACGCGCCAAACGCCGGTAGCGCGGTCTTTGCCGGTGAGAACATCTTCGACATGAATGGGACGCGCCTTATGGCGTTTCGGCGCAAGGTCCAGATGATCTTCCAGGACCCATACGGATCGATGAATCCGCGCATGCGCGTTTACGCCATCATTTCCGAACCCTGGGTGATCCACCGCGATATCCTGCCGAAGGAGAGGTGGAAGGCTCGCGTGGCAGAGCTCCTGGAATTGGTGGGGCTGTTGCCGGAGCACGCCGAGCGCTACCCGCACCAGTTTTCCGGCGGCCAGCGACAGCGCATCGCCATTGCGCGCGCACTTGCCAGCGAGCCGGAACTGATCGTCTGCGACGAGGCGGTTTCGGCGCTCGACGTCTCTATCCAGGCGCAGGTGATCGACCTTTTGGCCGACCTCAGGACGAGGCTCGGCCTCTCCTATATTTTCATCACCCACGACCTGCCGATCGTGCGTCATTTTGCCGACCGGATCATGGTCATGAAAGACGGACGGATTGTCGAGGAAGGCCAAACCGCGGCGCTGTTCGGGGCGCCTCGCCACGACTATACGCAAAGCCTGCTGCAGGCTGTGCCCAGGCCCAAATGGCTTACGCAGGCTCAATAGTTCCCTGGATATCGGCCTCGATTGTCCGTGCGCGCCCAGCTAGCGTTGCCGATTGATGGACCGAATGCGCTTGACAAAATGGCGATCGCCCGCTCAATTTGACCCATTCACCAGGGGGGTCCCGGCAAGGGGCTGAGATACTGCTGGCTTTCGCGGCGCAGTGACCCGTTGAACCTGATCCAGTTCATACTGGCGTAGGGACGGTGCAAGCGCTTTGCGGGAGTCCATGCCCGAAAACCTGTAAGCAGGCCAACCAGAGCGTCTTTTCATCCTTCCGGCACAGAACTGGGTCTCCAATGCATGAGCAAAGGAGCCTCAATATGAATGCCCTAACCCCAGCGGTCTCAACGGGACCGCTGCCTGCCTCACGGAAAATCCACAAGTCCGGCGTCCTCTATCCGCACATCAAAGTGCCGATGCGGGAAATCGCCGTCCACCCTACGGCAGGCGAACCGCCTGTCACCGTTTACGATCCGTCCGGCCCCTATACAGACCCGACTGTCGAAACCAGCATCGAAAAGGGCCTCGCCAGGTTTCGCCATGAATGGGTTACGGCGCGCGGCGACGTCGAATTCCACGATGGCCGCAGTGTCAGGCCGGAGGACAACGGCTTCGCGTCAGGTGAGCGCCTGACGCCGGAATTTCCCGTGCGCCACCGGCCGCTAAAGGCAAAAACGGGCAAAGCGGTGACGCAGCTTGCCTATGCGCGCGCCGGGATCATCACCCCCGAAATGGAGTTCGTCGCCATTCGCGAGAATCTCGGCCGCGAGAGCTTACGCGGCGGGATGCAGCGCGACGGCAACTCTTTCGGCGCGGCGATCCCGGACTTCGTCACGCCGGAATTCGTGCGCGACGAGATAGCGCGCGGACGGGCTATCATTCCCTCCAACATCAACCACCCGGAGAGCGAGCCGATGATCATCGGCCGCAATTTCCTGGTCAAGATCAATGCCAATATCGGCAATTCAGCCGTCACCTCGTCGATGGCCGAAGAGGTCGAAAAAATGGTCTGGGCGATCCGCTGGGGAGCCGACACCGTCATGGACCTGTCGACCGGTCGCAACATCCACAACATCCGCGAATGGATCGTCCGCAATTCGCCTGTGCCGATCGGAACCGTGCCGCTCTACCAGGCGCTTGAGAAGGTCGGAGGGATCGCCGAGGACCTGACCTGGGAAATCTACCGCGATACGCTGATCGAACAGGCCGAACAGGGCGTCGACTATTTCACCATCCATGCCGGTGTGCGGCTGCACTACATCCCGCTGTCGGTCGACCGGGTCACCGGCATCGTGTCGCGCGGCGGCTCCATCATGGCCAAGTGGTGCCTGCATCATCACCGCGAAAGCTTCCTCTACGAGCATTTCGAGGAAATCTGCGACATCTGCCGCGCTTACGACGTGTCGTTCTCGCTCGGCGATGGCCTTCGTCCCGGCTCGATCGCCGACGCCAACGACGCGGCGCAGTTCGCCGAACTGGAAACGCTCGGCGAGTTGACAAAGGTCGCCTGGGCCAAGGATTGCCAGGTCATGATCGAGGGGCCGGGCCATGTTCCGATGCACAAGATCAAGGAGAACATGGACAGGCAGCTCGAAGTCTGCGGCGAGGCGCCCTTCTACACGCTTGGGCCGCTGACCACCGACATCGCACCCGGCTACGACCACATCACCTCAGGCATCGGCGCGGCGATGATCGGCTGGTACGGCACGGCGATGCTCTGCTATGTCACGCCCAAGGAGCATCTCGGTCTCCCGGACCGCAACGACGTCAAGACGGGCGTCATCACCTACAAGATAGCCGCGCACGCCGCCGACCTCGCCAAGGGACATCCGACGGCGAAGGTCAGGGATGACGCCCTTTCCCGCGCACGCTTCGAGTTTCGCTGGGAAGACCAGTTCAACCTGTCGCTCGACCCCGAAACCGCGCGCTCCTTCCACGACGAGACGTTGCCGAGGGAGGCGCACAAGCTGGCGCATTTCTGCTCGATGTGCGGGCCGAAATTCTGCTCGATGCGCATCTCCCACGACATTCGGGCCGAGGCACAGAAAGAGGGCATGGCGGCGATGGCCGCGAAGTACCGCGAGGGCGGCAATCTTTACATGCCAGTGGACGGCGAACCGCCCATGCCGAAGATGCCGGAGCCGTCATGAGGCTGCTGGTCAAAGGGGCCGGCGTCGCCGGCCTCACCGCCGCCTTCGAACTCGCCGCCCGCGGTGCTGCGGTAACCATTGCCGAGACCCGGCATGGCCTTGGCGGCAACGCATCATGGATGGCCGGCGGCATGCTGGCGCCCTGGTGCGAGCGCGAAAGCGCCGAGCAGCCGGTGCTGGATCTCGGACGCGATGCCGCCGACTGGTGGGATGCTGTCCTGCCGGGTCATGTCACGCGGGCCGGAACGCTCGTTCTGGCAATGCCGCGGGATGCGGGCGAACTCGACCGGTTTGCAAGCCGCACGTCGGGTCATCGGCGGATCGACGAAGACGAAATCGCGCTCCTGGAACCCGATCTCGCCGGCCGCTTCCGTCGCGGGCTGTTCTTCCCGGGCGAAGCCCATCTCGACCCACGCCGTGCAATGGCGGCGCTGCATGAAAAACTCGCCGGAAGCGGCGTCGAGTTCCGCTTCGGAATGGACGCCCTGCACATGACGGGATTCGACCGCGAGATCGACTGCATGGGAATGGCGTCCAGCGATGAAAGGCTTCGCGGCGTTCGCGGCGAGATGCTGATCCTGCGTACACCGGACATCTCGCTGTCGCGCCCGGTCAGGCTGCTGCACCCGCGTTTGCCGCTCTATCTAGCGCCGCGCGCCGACCACCATTTCATGGCGGGTGCAACGATGGTCGAGAGTCTGTCCACGGAGCCGGTCACGGTGCGGGCGATGATGGAACTCCTGAACGCCGCCTATTCGGTTCATCCCGCCTTCGGCGAGGCCGCGATCGTTGAGACGGGCGTCGGCATTCGACCGGCGTTTTCCGACAACCTGCCGCGCGTCGAAGCGCATGGCAGGAGCGTCGCGATCAACGGGCTCTACCGCCATGGTTTCCTTCTGGCCCCCGCCATGGCGCGTCGGGCGGCCGACCTTGTTTTCGATTCTGACAAACCGCTGGAACTTGCTGATGAAACTGACGGTCAACGGCGAAGCGCATGAGATCACCGCCGCCACCCTGGCGGAGCTTCTCGCGGCGCTCGGCTACGAAGGCAACTGGCTTGCAACGGCAGTGAACAGCGAGGTTGTGCACGCGACTGAGCGGGCGCTGCTCCAGTTGAAGGACGGCGACCGGATCGAAATCCTCTCACCCATGCAAGGAGGTTAGTGACGTGATCGAGCTTTACGGAACCAAGCTTCCGTCGCGCCTGCTTCTCGGCACCGCGCAGTACCCCTCGCCCGCCATTCTTGCCGATGCGGTCAAGGCATCCTGCGCGTCCGCGGTGACCGTCTCATTGCGCCGCGAAATGGCCGGCGGCAAGGGTGGCGAGAAATTCTGGTCGCTTATCCAATCGCTGCGGCTGCATGTCCTACCCAACACCGCCGGTTGTCACTCCGTCAAGGAAGCCGTCACGACCGCAAATATGGCGCGCGAGGTCTTCGGCACGAACTGGATCAAGCTCGAGGTGATCGGCAATCATGACACGCTGCAGCCTGACGTCTTCGGCTTGGTCGAGGCCGCGCGAATCCTGTGCGACGACGGCTTTGCTGTATTTCCTTACACGACGGACGATCTCGTCGTCGCCGAGCGATTGCTGGAAGCCGGATGCAGGGTGCTCATGCCCTGGTGCGCGCCGATCGGTTCTGCGCTTGGACCGGTAAATATCACCGCGCTCCGCTCGATGCGCGGCCATTTCCCGGATATCCCGCTGATCGTGGATGCGGGCCTCGGCCGCCCATCTCACGCGGCTCTTGTGATGGAACTCGGCTTCGACGCGGTGCTGCTCAACACGGCAGTGGCCAAGGCCGCCGATCCGATCGGCATGGCGCGCGCGTTCGGCAAGGCGGTCGATGCCGGCCGTGAGGCCTATCGCTCGGGCCTGCTCGAGCCACGCGACCTCGCCGTCCCATCGACGCCGACAATCGGCCGGGCAGTCTTTCAATGAAACTAGATCCTTTTTATCTGATCGTCGATAGCGCCGCCTGGATTGAAAGGCTGGCGCCGCTCGGCGTCAGGCTGGTGCAGCTTCGCGTCAAGAACCTCGCCGAGGCTGCGTTGCGCGCCGAGATCCGCAAGGCGAAGGCCTTGTGCGCCCGATACAAATGCCAGCTCATCATCAATGACTTCTGGCGGCTGGCGATCGAGGAGGACTGCGATTTCATTCATCTCGGACAGGAAGATCTGCAAGCGGCGGACCTTACCCGGATCAGGGCTGCAGGTCTCCGTCTCGGCCTCAGCACGCACGACCATCTCGAACTCGAAACAGCCCTTGCCGCCAGACCGGACTATATCGCGCTCGGCCCAGTCTATCCGACCATCCTGAAACAGATGAAATGGGCGCCGCAGGGGCTCGAACGGCTTGGCGAATGGAAGCGCCGGATCGCGCCGACACCTCTGGTCGCGATTGGCGGCCTCAATCCCGACCGGATCGAGGGCGTCTTCGGTGCCGGTGCGGACAGCGCCGCGGTAGTGACCGACATTACATTGGATGCCGATCCGGAAGCGCGAACGCGCCAGTGGATCGAAAAGACGAGCCGATGGCGTTGAGGCGCGAACCGCATGTGCTTGTCGTCGGCGGCTCGGACTCCAGCGGCGGCGCCGGCATAGCCCGCGACATTGAGACGATTTCCGCCCTCGACTTGCGCACCTGCCTTGCCAGTACCACCGTGACGGTGCAGACGCATGAAGCCGTCGCGCAAATCCACAATTTGCAACCCGGGCTGGTGGCCGATCAGATGCGTGCCGCGCTGCAAGCCAATGCGGTCGGGGCGATCAAAATCGGCATGCTCGCGACGGAGCAAACCGTCGTCGCCGTCGCGGATGTGCTGCGCCAAAACCCACAGATACCGGCAGTCATCGACCCGGTGCTGGTCTCTTCTTCGGGTTGGCCGCTTCTGGACACAGGCGCTATCGGCGTCCTGAAGCATGAACTCATCCCGCTTTGCCGTCTCGTCACACCCAACCTCATCGAACTGGCTGTCCTTGCCGGCTCAGACCTGGCCATCGACGAGGACGGCGTATTGCAACAAGGTCAGAAATTGCTCACCGCCGGATTGCAGGCCCTGCTGATCAAGGGCGGCCACGCCGCGGGGTGTCGATCGACGGACATCCTGCTGCGCGCCGATCAAGAGCCCATCCGCTTCGATGCGCCGCGTCTTGGCGGATCGATGCGCGGGACGGGTTGCGCGCTGGCCAGCGCCATCGCCGCGCACCTGGCAAACGGAAGCCTGCTTGAAGACGGCGTGCGCAAAAGCAAGCTGTTGGTTTTCGAGAAGCTTCGGAAATCGATCTCTCGGGATTGAGGCGGTTGAGCTTGGCGGGGGCTTTTCTGGGCAGCAAGCTGGCGGCCGGTTCTTCGCCTTCCTTCGGAGAGTCTCTCAGACAGCACGCGAAGTAAATCGCCTTGTCGGGTCTTGTCTCAAGCGATGTCGTCGCGAATGCAGGCCTTCAAATGGCCATCGGACGTTGTTGCCCGTAATGGCGGGACGATGCCGGCGCAAGCGTCGAGGGCAACCGGGCAGCGGGTTCGGAAAACACACCCGGTCGGCGGATTTGCCGGGCTTGGAATGTCGCCCTTCAGCACCTGCCGGCCTTGCCTGGCCAGCGGGTCGAGCGACGGAATGGCCGAGAGCAGCGCGCGCGTATAGGGATGCTGCGGCCGGGCATAGAGCGCGGCAGCAGGCGCGACTTCCATGATGCGGCCGAGGTAGAGAACGATCACCGTGTCGCAGATATATTCGACGACGGCCAGGTCATGCGAAATGAACAGCATGGTCAGGCCGAGCCGGACCTGCAGGTCGCGCAAAAGATTGATGATCTGCGCCTGAATGGAGACATCGAGGGCAGAGACCGGCTCGTCGGCGACGATGAATTCGGGTTCGAGCGTAAGCGCCCGGGCGATACCGATGCGCTGGCGCTGCCCGCCCGAAAATTCGTGGGCGTAGCGATCATAGGCATCGACTGGCAACTCAACAGCAGCAAGCGCCTTCTCAGCCTTCGCCCGCCGCTCGCGCCTGCTGCCGATGCCCTGAATATCGAGGCCTTCGGTCAGGATCTGACCGATGGTCATGCGCGGCGACAGGCTGGCGAACGGATCCTGGAAAATATACTGCATCTTGCGGCGCTGGCGAGCCAGAGGCCCGGCGCTCAGCTTGGTGATATCGACGCCGTCAAACCTTATTTCGCCGGACGTCGGCTCGATGAGACGCAGCACCGAGCGGCCGATCGTGGTCTTGCCCGACCCGGATTCGCCGACGAGGCCGACCACCTGGCCGCGCGCGATGTCGAAGGAAATATCGTCCAGCGCCCTGACGACAGGACCGCGCGAGAACGCCGTCGGCGCAAAATGCTTGGTCAGGTTCCTGACTGAAAGGAAGGGAGCGTTCACTGTCAGAGATCCTCCCAGCGCAAACAGCGGCTTTGCTGGGTCGACGTCGCCGCGAACAATGGCGGTACAGCAGTGCGGCAGGCATCGACAGCCAGGGCGCAACGCGGCGCGAAAGAGCAGCCCTTGGGCAGCAAGGCAAGCGATGGAACATTGCCGGCGATGGTCGGCAGCGGCGTTCCTGCTGCTTTCAGCGTGGTGGCTTGGCCAAGTCGCGGCACCGAACGCATCAGCCCGGCGGTGTAGGGATGACGCGGACGGTTGAACACCTGGCTCACCGGACCCGATTCCACGATGCGCCCGGCATACATCACCGCGACCCGGTCGGCGATCTCGGCAACGACGCCGAGATTGTGCGTGACGAATAGAATGCCCATGCCGCGTTGCGCTTGCAGCGCGGCCAGCAGGTCGAGAATCTGGGCCTGGATAGTGACGTCGAGGGCGGTGGTCGGCTCGTCGGCGATCAACAAGGTCGGATCGCACGACAAGGCCATGGCGATGGTGGCGCGCTGGCGCATCCCTCCCGATAGCTCATGCGGGTATTGCCGCGCCCGCCGATCAGGGTCGGGAATTCCGACCTGAGCCAGCAGCCGCACGGCATCAGTGGCCGCATCACGGTGCGATCTGCCGAGATGGATGCGGATCGGCTCGGCAATCTGTTCGCCGATGCTGTAGACCGGATTGAGGCTGGTCATCGGCTCCTGGAACACCATGCCGATGTCGTTGCCGCGCACCTTGCGCAGCGACTCGGGATCGAGGCCGGTCAGTTCGGTCACCGTGCCGTCCCTGCGCCGCAGCGCGATCGAGCCCTCGGCAATGCGTCCGACCTTCTTCGGCAGCAGGCCGATGATCGACAGGCTGGTGACCGACTTGCCCGATCCCGACTCGCCGACCAGCGCAACCGTCTCGCCCGAACCTATCACCAGGTCGATGTCCTGCACGGCGGCGATGTCGCGTCCGGCGATACGGAACACCGCCCGCAGACCGGAAATCGAGAGGATCGGAGCGTCCACGGTCAGCGCAGCAAGCCGACGTCGCGAAGGATGATATCGACCTTTGCGGCTTCCTCGTCGTTCAGGCTGCGTTGCGGCCGCGCCATGGTGTTGGAGGCGATGATGCCGAGGCTCCTCATCGCGGTCTTGAAGGCGCCGACCCCGGCCGAGCCGGCGCTCGTCCTGCCGAGCGAGATCCAGACGATCTCGAACAGCTTCAACAGCCGCTCCTGCTCCAGGCGGGCCTCGGCGTGCTGACCCGCCTGCATCAGGTTCCACAGCCTGACGTAGCCGTGCGGGTCGACATTGGCGAGGCCCGGCACGACTCCATGCGCGCCCATGGCAAGTACGCTGTCGACCAGGATCTCGGACCCGGTCATGCCGAAAAAATTCGGGTCGTTGGCCATGCCCTTGAGCACATAACGCAGATTGCCGTCGTCACCGCTGGAATCCTTGATGCCGGCGATAACGCCCTCGCTGGCAAGGCCGACGGTGGTCTGGCGCTCCAGCTTGACATGGACGCAGACCGGGATGTCGTAGGCGATGATCGGGATGTCGACTGCGTCCTTGATGTAGCGGAAGTGATCGCCGATCTCGGGCTGGCTGGTGCGGGCATAGAACGGCGCGGTGACCACGACTGCGTCAGCGCCGGCCGATCTGGCTGTTAGGGCGTGGTTGATGACGCGATCGGTTGTCGGGTCGATGACCCCGGCGAAGATCGGAACGCGGCCATTGTTGACCTTGACGGCGTGCTCGATGATGGCCCGGCGGCCGGCCTCGTCATGGAAGACCACCTCGCTGGTCGAGCCGAGCACGAACAGGCCGTGAACGCCGCCGTCGAGCAGGTTTTCGATGGTCCGCGTGAACGACGCAAAATCGACCCTGAGATCGGAATGGAGTGGGGTGACGACGGGTGGCACGACACCGGTAAACAGGGGCATTTTTTCAAAAACCTTCAGGTCAGTTGAGATCGGAACGAGGGTCGAATGCATCGCGCAGGCCATCGCCGATGAAGTTGATGGCCAGCACGGTGAGCACGAGTACGGCGCCGGGAAACATCCATTGCCAGGGGTATTGCTCGAGCACCACGGTGGAGCGGGCGAGATTGAGCATGTTGCCCCAACTGGCTTCGGGCGGTGCGATGCCGAGGCCGAGGAAGGAAAGGCCGGCTTCGAGCAGAATGGCATTGGCGATCTGCAGCGTGGCGTAGACGACAAGAATGTCGATGCAGTTCGGCAGGCCGTGGCGGAACAGGAGATGCGGCAGCCCCGCCCCCATGCCACGGGCGGCGACGACGAAGTCACGCTCGCGCAGCTCGAGCAGCCGGGCGCGCACCATGCGCGACAGCACCGGCCAGGAGAGCAGCGAGATCACCAGGATGGTCGGCGCGATGCCGGTGCCGGCGATCGAAGCGAGCACGAGCAGGAAGATCACCGGCGGCAGCGTCATGGCGAGGTCGACGAAGCGCATCACCGTGCCGTCGACAAGGCGCCCGCCGAAGCTGGCGACAGCGCCGACCAGGAAGCCGATGACGATCGAGATGGCGACCGAGCAGACGGCGACCAGCAGCGAGATCCGTCCGCCTTGCAGCAGCCGGGCCATGACGTCGCGGCCGACGCCGTCGCTGCCTAGCCAATGAATGGCGGACGGCCCCTTGTTGATCGCCCTGAGATCGATGGCGTTGGGGCTGAACGGCCACCACAGGGAATAGGTCGAGACCGCCAGCAGAATGGGGATGACGATAAGCAGACCGGCGCGCGCCGCACGATTTTCAAAGAACCGGCCGAGCGCGCGGCGAAGCGGTCCCTTGGTTTGCGGCCCGGCTGTCGGGTCGATTGTCGGATCTGGTGCGGTGATCGTCATCACGACACCTGGATGCGCGGGTCGACGACGGCATAGACGATATCGGTCAGGAGATTGACCAGAATGACGCAGATGCCGATTACCAGAGTGGCGCCCATGATCACCGGGTAGTCCCTTGTGCCGACGGCGTTGACCAGCAGCAGGCCCATGCCCGGCCAGTTGAACACGCTTTCGAGGAAGATGGCGCCGCCGATCGCTATGCCGACCGTCGACCCGATCAGGGTGATGACCGGTAAAAGCGCATTGCGGGTTGCATGCTTGATGATCACCCAGAATTCGCGCACGCCCTTGGCACGTGCGGTCCGCACATAGTCCTGGTTGAGCACTTCCAGCAGCGACGCGCGCATGTAGCGCATGATCAGCGCGGCGTGTCCGATGGACAGCAGGCAGGCGGGCAGGACCAGGTGCGCGAGCACGTCCGCTACGGAAAAAGGCGCGCCGGCGGTCTGCATGCCGCCTGATGGTGCCCAGCGCAGCAGCACCGAGAAAAAGTACAGTCCCAGAAGTGCCGTCAGAAACGCCGGGCTGGAGATGCCGACGAAGGAAACCACCGACAGCGCGATGTCGGGCAGCGTGTTACGGCGGACGGCGCTGAAGATGCCGGCGGAAATGCCGAGCACGATGGCGATGGCCAGGCCGGTGCCCATCAACAGCGCGGTCGGGCCGATGCGCTCCATGACCAGCGGCAGCACGCCAACGCCGCTGCGCTGGATCGAATAGCCGAAGTCGCCGCCGAGCGCAGCGCGAAGCCAGGCGAGGTATTGCACGGGAAGCGGCTGGTCGAGCCCAAGCCGGTCGCGCAGGACTTCGAGGTCGGAAGCCGACATCGGGCTGGACGGATTGATATAGGCATCGATCGGATCGCCGGGCGCCAGCCGCAGAAGGATGAAGATGAGGACGCTCAGGGCGACCAGCATCAACAGTCCTGTAGCGCTGCGGCGGGCAATGAAACTCAGCATTGGCTGTCCGTGGCGATGGTGAGCGGAGCCGGCATCGTGCCGGCCCGTATCATTGGCGGGCCGGAATGGCCCGCCAGCCGTTTTACTGGATGTCCCAGCGTTCCGGGTGAGCCGCATAAGGACCGCCGCCCGGCGCCGGCGTCCAGACAAAGTCACGCAGCTTGTTGGAGGCTACGCCATAGCGGTTGGCCACCCATAATGTCGCCCAGGGCAGATCCTTGTTCATCACCTTGCAGACTTGCTGCCAGGATTGATCGATCTTGGCCGGATCGGTCTGGGCGAGCGCAGCGTCCAACGCGGCGCTGAGATCATCGAACTCGATGCGCATGGTGTTGAAGCCTGCCGGCGGAATCTGGGACTTGTTGAGACCCGGGCTGATGCCGGCCGGATTGGGACCGTTCTGCAGGCCGGCATAGACCATCGCAAACGCGTTCCAGTCCGGCGTGCCTTCCTTGTAGACGATGCCGTTATAAGTCGGCGTATCGACGACGCGCGGCACCACATTGATCCCGACCTCGGCCAGCATCGACTGGATGGCAGCCATCACGTTGGCGGCTTGCGGCGAGCCGTAATAGGTCAGCAAGGTGATCGGCTTGTCGCCGTTGATCTTGTCCCAGCCCGCCTCGGCAAGCAGAGCCTTGGCCTTGGCAGGATCATAGGCATAGGGTTCGAGACCTTCGGGAAGCAGGTGCGGCGCGACGTAGCCGCAATTGGCCGGTTTGGCCGCGCCGCCATAGAGGCTCTCGATGATGGCATTGCGATCGATCGCGTACATGATCGCCTGGCGCACGCGAACATCCTTAAAGAGCTCGACCTTCTGGTTGAGGCCGATGTAGTTGACCACATAGGAGGCGCCCTCGATCAGCTTGAAATTGCTGTCGCTCTTGAAGGTTACCGCGTCGTCGGGCTCGACATAGGTGAACTGGATTTCGCCGGCGCGCAGCGCCGCAACGGCCGCCGCCGGGCTCTCGAAATATCGGTTGATGAGCACGTCGACCTTCGGCTTGCCGCCGCGATACTCGTCATCCGCGGCCAGTTCGACATATTGATCGCTGACATAGCGCTTGAACTTGAAGGGGCCGGTGCCGACCGGCGTCGTGGACCACCAGGTGCTCGTGGCCAGCGTTTCCGGCGGCATCGCGGCCAGGGCATGCTCCGGCAGGATCATCACCTGCGAGAGAATCGACAGGAAGGAGCCGTTGGGCTTCGACAATTTGACGACCACGGTGCGATCGTCCGGCGCGTCGACCGACGCGATGTCGCCGAGGCGCGCGGCAAACAGGCTGCCGGAGGCCTTGTTCCTGGCGAGCTCAAGCGTGAACTTGACGTCCTTGGATGTGAACGGCTTGCCGTCGTGCCAGCTCTCCTGGGCAAGGTTGAACGTGTAGGTCAGCTTGTCGTCGCTGACCTTGTAGTCCTTGGCCAGATCGCCTTCGAGTTCGGTCAGTTCGGCGTTGTAGATGACCAGCGGTTCAAAATAGGTGCTGAGCCAGGTAAAGCCGCCGGTCGCAGCCAACGGATTGAAGTTCTTGGGAAAGCCGCCGGGGCCGACATCGAAGCCTCCGGTGATGGTCTTGGCGCCCTGTGCCTGGACGCTGGTGGCAAGGCTAATGCCGCCGAGCAGCAGCCCGGTGATGGCCAGATGACGAGCTATAGTTCTGATGCGCATGGTTTCCTCCCTTGGCATTGTCAGGTAGTTCGGCGTTGGGTCAGGTAATCCGGTTTTTGGCGATCACTTGCTGAATACCCCTGTAGTGGTCGTCGAGGCGCTCGCGCGCCCGGTCGACGTCCTTGGCGGCGACGGCCTCGACGATCTCGTGATGGTCGCGCCAGGTCGCCAGCGGCGTCGGATTGTCGAGGCTGGTGAAATTCGAGGCCTTGTTGAACGCCACCCAGAAGATGTCGATCAGCGCGCTCAACATGTGATTGTTCTGGCAGCGGAACAGCAACTGATGGAATTGCTGGTCCTCTTCGGCAAAGCTCTCCTGGCGCTCGGCGCGCCGCCGCATGCTTTCGGTCAGCTGGCGCAGCGCGGCGATGTCTTCGGCGCTGATCATCTCGATGGTTTTTGCGATCAGGCCGGTTTCAAGGACACGGCGGATCTCGCGCAGTTCCTCGACGTCGCGCAGCGAATCCTGCAGGCCGTATGCCAGATTATCCAGCAAGGGCTTGAACGAGAATTCCTTGACGAACACGCCGATGCCGCGACGCGTCTCCAGAATGCCGATCGACTCCAGTGCCTTGATCGCTTCGCGCACCGAGTTGCGGCCGACGCCGAGCCGCTGCGCCAGGAAGGTCTCCGGAGGCAAGGGGTCGCCCGCCTTGAGCTGGTTGCTCTGGATATATTTCCTCAGGCTCTCCTGCACGCTGACGTGAAGCAGCGGCGGTCGGGCCAGCGGTTCGATCGATTTTTGGTCCGGGTTCAACTTGGGTTCCGAGCTCAACTTGGGTTCCGGCATTTTTCTCCCAGCGCCGCTGCAATTGCGGCCGATGGCGCGTCGCAAAGCGGTCGATGCTTGTAGCATAGCGACTTGTAGGATATCCTGCAAGCAAGAGGATTACGCGCTGAATGAAGATCGTCCTGGCCGGCTCAAGCCATTGGCACGCCGAAATGCATCTCGACGCTGCACGTTTTTGCGGCGCCGAGATTGCCGGCATCTGGGATGAGGACGCGCAGCATGCGCGCGCCTTCGCAACCCGCCATCATTTGCCGTTCATCGCCGATTTTGCGAAAATCCTCTCCGGCCCGCCGGACGCGATCCTGCTGATGGGACACCCTTCGACGGTGCCGGCGCGGGCCCGTGCCGTGATCGAAGTCGGCATACCGCTGATCCTGGAAAAGCCGGCGGCCAGCAGCACCGCAGCGTTAGCCGCGCTCAGCGAGCTGGCGAGGCAGCACCAGGCCTTTGTCAGCGTTCCCCTGCCCAACCGCTTTGGGCCGGCCGCCACTGCCTTTGAACGGCTGCGCAGCCAAGGCCGCGCCGGTGCGATTGCTCATTGCCAGTTCCGGCTGGTCAATGGCCCGCCGCAGCGCTATGCGGCCGACGGCGTCGCCTGGGTGGTGGATCCGGCGATCGTTGGCGGCGGCGCGCTGAGGAACCTCGGCATACACGGCGTCAATGCCGCGCTCGGCCTGGCAACCGGCGCGCTCAGGCTAAAAACCGTTTCGATCGAGAACCGCATTCACCGCGCCCCGGTCGAGGACCATGCGCTGCTTGTACTGGAAGACGCTGCCGGAGCGTTGTTCGTCGTCGAGGCCGGATACACTTTTGCTTCGATGCGCCCCGGCGGCGATTTCGAATGGCGTATCGTCAGTGAGAATGCGACCCTCATCGACTATGGCGAGCGCGCCTTCTGTGCGACGCTCGACGATGGCGCTATCATCGAATTGCCGATCGAATTGCCGGCGACGCGCTACCGCCTGTGCATGAGCGACACGCTCGACCGGCTGGCTCGAAAAGCGCCGCCGGCGACTTCGATCGATGACTATGTTGCGGCGATGTCGCTGATCGACGCCGCGTATGAAAAGGCAGGACGATGATTGGAATAGGTATTATCGGAGCGGGCGATTTCGGCGCCGCCCATGCAAGGGCAATCAAGCAGGTGCAGGGCCTGCATCTCGTCGCATCGTGCCGCGGGAACAACGATGCCCTGGCCGCCTTCACCAGCGAACATGGTGGTCGCGGCTACACCGACTGGCGCAAGCTGCTGGACGACAAGGAAGTCGAGGCAGTCCTCATCGCCAGTCCTCACCATCTGCATGCCGAAATGGCGATCGGCGCGGCGAACGCCGGCAAGCATATCATGCTCGAAAAACCGATGGCGCCGACGGCGGCGGCCTGCGATGCGATCAACGCCGCCGTGGCCGCCGCTGGCGTCAAGCTGATGGTCGCCCATCTCATGCATTTCGCGCTGCCTTGCATGGCGGCCAGGCAGATGCTTGAGCAAGGAACGCTCGGCCGGCCGCTCGTCGGATCGAGCTGGATCATCAAGCTGTGGATGGAGCACAATCGCCGCGACTGGCATCTGCGCAAGGCCACCGGCGGCGGCATGCTGTTGACGGCCGGCATCCATGCGCTCGACCGCCTGGTCTGGCTCATGGATGACGACGTCGTGTCGGTGAGCGCCATGCTTGGCGCCATGTCCCATGACCAGGAAGCCGACGACACCGCCCTGCTCGGACTGCGCTTCGCCGGCGGCGGGCTCGGCCAGGTGCAGAGCGTCGGCTATCGCAATGGCGCGGCCGGCTACGCCATGGACCTGGTCTGCGAGCAGGCAACGCTGCGCATCGACATGGGCCGCGGCACGATGCTTGGCCGCGACACGGCCTGGGCCGACCTGCCCGGCTCATTCGAGCCGAACTGGATGCTTGCCGCGCTGGTGCGCGAATGGAGCGCGATGCGCGATGCCATTGCCGACGACAAGCCGGTGCCGGTCGACGGCGCCTATGGCCGCAAGATCATCGGCATCATCGAGGCCGCCTTTGCGTCGAACGAAACGCGCCGCGAGCACGAGATCGCCGGTGCGCCCTGATTTCGACGACCACTTGAGCCACTTGCCCTCACACGTGCCGCGCGGCGTCTGGGGGGCGGTGATGCTGGCCATCGACGATCGCGGGGCAATCGACTGGGAAGCGACGGAGGAAACGATCGCGCGGCTCTGCGCATCAGGTGTCGACGGCATCTATTCCAACGGCACGGCCTGCGAATTCCACTGCCAGACCGAGCCCGAGTTCGACCGGCTTTGCGCCCTGGTGGCTGCGATTGGCGGCCGCGCGCGCCTGCCCTTCCAGATCGGCATCAGCCAGTCCAATCCGCGCGTCGCGCGCGAGCGGCTGATGCGGGTGTCGGCGCTTCGCCCGGCGGCGGTGCAATTCACCTTGCCCGACTGGTGGCCGCCCAGCGACGGCGAGGTCATGCGCTTCGTCGGCGGCCTGTGCGAGGCCGCGCCCGACATGCCGCTGGTGCTCTACAACCCACCGCATGCCAAGCGCCGCCTGACGCTCGAAGCCATCGCCAGGCTGCGTGCAGCGGTGCCGTCGCTGGTCGGCGCCAAGCTGCCGGGCGGCGACCCCGGCTGGTACGCCGACATGCGCCGCGAACTGCCGGGATTTTCGGTCTTCGTGCCCGGCCATACGCTGGCGACCGGATTTGCCCAGGGAGCGCATGGCAGCTACTCCAACGTCGCCTGTCTTAACCCCAAGGGCGCGGTAATGTGGTGGCAGACGATCCGCACCGACGCGGCGGCCGCTGCCGAGGTCGAGACGCGCATCCAGGCCTTTCTCGCCACCCACGTACTGCCTTTTCGCGCTCGCTATGACGTCAGCGATGCGGCGCTCGACAAAGCGATGGCGGCGGCCGGCGGTTGGGCGCCGCTTGGCCCGCGACTGCTCTGGCCCTACAGCTCGGTTCCCGACGAGGCGATCGCGACGCTGGCCCAAGCCGCACGAACGGCCCTCCCCGGATGGTGGCAGTGATCTCGGCTAATCGCCTGTGCCTGCCCCGTGATCCAAGGGGAACAATCATGGCCTGTTCCGGATTTGACGCCTGACGGACTCGTGGTCATGCTGGACCGATGACAAGAGGTGTACTGCTGGACCTCGCAGGCGTCATCTATAATGGCGAGACCGCCATACCAGGCGGGATCGACGCCGTCGCGCGTTTGCGCCAGGCCGGCTTGGCCATACGCTTCATAAGCAATACCACGCGCTCGTCGAAACAGAGCGTTCTCGAACGTCTGCAGGCGATGGGACTCACCGTTACCAGGGCAGATGTTTTCACCCCGGCGCACGCTGCACGCGATTGGCTGCTTCGCAATGGCCGAGCGCCATATTTGCTGATTCACCCCGGCCTTGCGCCGGACTTTTGCGAACTGCCGGATCGCGACAAGCGCGCCGTCATCGTCGGCGATGCCGGAGACGCCTTCACCTATGCGGCGTTGAATGACGCGTTCCACGAGCTGAGCGCCGGGGCCGAATTGCTGGCCCTTGCCACCAACCGGACGTTTCGGGATGCCGACGGCGAGCTCAGCCTCGATGCCGGGCCATTCGTCGCGGCATTGGAATTTGCCTCGCTGAAACGCGCAACCGTTCTCGGCAAGCCGTCGTCGGAATTCTTTCTGTCGGCGCTGGCAAGCATGGACTGTCCGCCAGACCAGGCGATCATGGTCGGCGACGACGCCGAGGCCGACATAGCTGGCGCGCTAAGCGCCGGACTGTCGGGCGCATTGCTGGTGAGGACCGGCAAATACCGGCAGGGCGACGAGAAACGGTTTGATCCGCGCCCGACCGCAACCGTCGCAGATCTCGCGGCGGCGACCGACTGGATCCTTGCGCGCCGGGACTGAACCGGCCGTACAGCGTGCGCTTCGCTTGAGATATCCGGGCTAGGTCGTCTGGCGCTCCATTTCCACCTCGGCCGCCAGACTTTCGATGTCGCGGAAGATCGAAGCGACAGCCAGCGTGCGCCCTTCGCGCTTGAAGCGGAGCAGGCAATCCCTGGCAACGATGTCGCCATCGATCGCGATCTCGTCCCATTGCGCGGCATGGCCGACATAGTTGATGGGAACATCGTAGTGCTGGCTCCAGAAGAACGGCACGGCGACAAATTTCTCGCGATGGCCGAGCATGTTGAGGGCTGCGGTTCGCCCCTGCCGCTCGGCAACTACCCAATGCTCGACCCGAATGTTCTCGCCACTGTGAGGATCCGGCCACCGCGCAATGTCGCCGGCCGCGAGGATGCCTGGTGCGCTCGTCTCCAAAAAGGCGTTTACCACGACACCGCGATCAAGGGTGAGCCCTGCCGTTTCGGCTAGCCCTGTCCGCGGTCGCACGCCGATGCCGGCGACGACGAGATCCGCCGTCAACGTATCGCCACCGCTGAGTTTCACCTCGCTGGCGTCGATGCTGCCCGCGGTGTCCTCGAGATGGAATACGACACCATTCTCCTCATGCAGGGCGCGGATGAAGTCGGCCATTTGCGGACCCATGATCCGTTCCATGGGCCGTTTTTCCGGCGCCACGACATGAACTTCGATCGCGCGCGACCGCAGCGCCGCGGCAACCTCCAGGCCAATGAAACTGGCGCCAAGCACGACGGCGCGGCGCGCAGTCGTGGCTCGCTCGATGATCGCCTTGCAGTCTGCGAACGAGCGCAGCGTGTGAACATGTGGCTGGTCGGCGCCTTGTATGGTCAGGCGAACCGGTTCGGCTCCGGTCGCCAGGAGTAGCCGGTCGTAGGCAGTCCGGGCCCCGTCCGCGAGCACAACCTCGCCAGAACGTGCATCGATGCTGGCGACATCCGCATTGAGGCGCAGGTCGATGCCGTTCTTCGAATAGAAGCTTTCTCGGCGCAGCGGAATCCAATCCTCCGGTGCTTTGCCGGCGAGGTAGTCCTTGGAAAGATTGGGCCGATCAACCGGCGGCGCTTCGTCGTTGCTGAGCATGACAATGCTGCCTTGATAATGTTCGCGCCGCAGTGTTTCTGCCGCCGCGAAACCGGCGGCGCCGCCACCGACAATGACGATTTTTTCGGGAGCCTGGCTGGAGCCGCCAGGGCGCGGCTTGGACACCGTCCGATTGCGTTTCTCGCCCACGACTATCCGATCATCTCGTTGTTCCACCGACCAGCACGCGAGTGGACTGAAAGCAGGGGCGCGCAAGGCCTCGCCTGTACGCAAATCAAAACACGCGTGATGCCAGGGACACCGGACGGTGTCTTCCGCCACAAGACCGTCGACGAGCGGCCCGCCATAATGTGTGCATGTCGCGCCGATGGCGAAGATCTCGGCCCCGCGGCGCACCAGCAGCACCGGCTCATCGCCGCATTGGCCGAGGAGCTTTCCGCCGTCGGCAAGGTCGGATAACGCGATACCCTCGACCAGATCCGGCCCGGTTGGTTTGGCATGATCTTCAGCCATTTTCCTCTCCGTTGGCGCGATCCAGAAGATCGCCTGTACGGCCGACAAGCGGGAAATCGTCAGGTCACCAGCCTCGGAATACCTTCTGCTTGGCCAGCGCGCCTTCAGGTTCTCGGACACCGCTTGTGCCCAAACGTCCGGCCGCGTCATTCGTTGCCAGTTGCGCAGTACACGCCGTCGATTTCCTGGCGTTTGGATTCGTTGCCGAAGGAATGACGCCGTCGCGTAAACTTTTTCGCCGGACATGCGTTGTTCGTTCTCCAAGCCAAGGAGACAGCCATGCAGAGGAAATCGGAAATCGCCGGCGAGGCCGCCAAGCAACGCCACATCCAGCGCGGCATCGACGCCAAGGACAAAACGAAGGGCAACGGCAAGCAACAAGGCGCCATGCAGGCCGGAGCACGCAAATATCCCGAGCCGCCCTTTCCCGAGCAGCACCAGCCGAAGCCAGGGCATGAATGGGCGATAGAGCCGGCGCCGCTTTACGACGCGCCATTCTATATCGGATCAAAAAAGCTGGACGGCAAAGTGGCCGTCATCACCGGCGGCGATTCCGGCATCGGCCGAGCCGTGGCCGTGCTCTATGCGCGCGAAGGCGCCGATGTGGCGATCGTCTATCTGTGCGAGGACAAGGATGCTGAAGAAACGAAGAGGGCCGTCGAAGCCGAGGGCCGGCGCTGCACGCTGGTCAAGGCCGACGTCAGCGAACGCGACCACTGCCACAAGGCTGTGACTAAGGTGGTGAAGGAATTTGGCCGGATCGACGTGCTGGTCAACAACGCCGCTTTCCAGGTCCATTCCAGCGACTTCAGTGAGCTGACCGAGGAGCATTTCGACACGACGCTGAAGACCAACCTCTACGGCTATTTCCACATGGCGCAGGAGGCCGTTCCGCATATGAAGCCTGGTTCGGCGATCATCAACAGCGGCTCCATAACCGGCATCGAGGGCTCGAAGCAGCTGGTCGACTATTCGATGACCAAGGGCGGCATTCATGCCTTCACGCGCGCGCTGTCCGGCAACCTCATCGAAAAGGGAATTCGGGTGAACTGCGTGGCGCCAGGCCCGGTGTGGACCCCGCTCAACCCGTCGGACAAGCAAGCCGGCGACGTCTCGAAATTTGGCGCAGACACGCCGATGAAACGGCCGGCGCAACCGGAGGAAATCGCGCCGGCCTATGTGTTCCTCGCCTCGCCGCATTGTTCAAGCTACATCACCGGCGAGATATTGCCGATCATCGGCGGCTACTGAGAACGTGTCGCCCGCACTGCCTCGATCATCGTGGACCTCTCGCCTGTGGCGGAGGTAGCGGCGATCTCAGATATGAAATGGTCGACAGATGTATTTCATTGCCTTGGCGACGGACTATGACGGCACGCTGGCGCACGATGGGATCGTAGTCGAAAAGACGCTTGCAGCCCTCGAACGGTTCAAGAAAAGTGGCCGCAAGCTCATCCTCGTCACTGGCCGCGAACTGCCCGACCTCAAGCGGGTTTTTCCCGAACTCGGCGTGTTCGACAAGGTCGTCGCCGAAAATGGGGCGTTGATCTACACGCCTGCCAGCGAGGAAGAACGTGCGATCTCACCGGCGCCGGCGCCGAAATTTGTCGCCAGTTTGAAGAAACGCGGCGTCAAGCCGCTTTCAGTCGGACGGTCGATCGTCGCGACCTGGGAACCACACCAGGCAACAGTTCTTGAGGTCATCAAGGAACTCGGGCTGGAGCTGGAAATCATCTTCAACAAGGGCGCGGTGATGGTGCTGCCCACCGGCATCAACAAGGCAGCCGGGCTGGCAGCCGCACTTGAGGACCTCAAGCTGTCGCCACACAATGTGGTCGGTATTGGCGATGCTGAAAACGATCATGCGTTCCTGCGGGCCTGCGGCTGCAGCGTCGCTGTCGAGAACGCCCTTGCGGCGGTCAAGGATACAGCGGATCTTGTAACGCGCGGCGCACGTGGAAAGGGCGTCGAGGAACTGATCGAAAAGCTGGTAAAGCGTGATCGGGAATTTGTCCGAAAAGCCCGTGACGGCATCCTTCTCGGTTCGGTCGGCGGCGACGAAGTCTATCTGACGCCGACCGACACGGTTCTGATCGCCGGAAGCTCCGGCATCGGCAAATCCACCTTGGCCACCGCGCTGACGGAACGCTTCGTCGAGAACGGATTCCAATTCTGCGTTTTCGATCCGGAAGGCGACTATGATGGCCTCGAAGGCGCCGTCCGGGTAGGCGATGCCTCAAGCGAACCGACAAAGGCACAAGTGCTCGACCTGATCGAAAAGCCCGACACCAATGTGGTCGTCAACGGGCTGGCGTTGCGGGTCAACGAGCGACCAGGCTTCTTTGCCGACCTGCTCCCCGGTCTTGGCAATTTCCGCTACCGTACGGCGAGGCCGCATTGGCTGGTCATCGACGAGGCGCATCATCTTCTGCCCAGGAAGCGCGACGACACGCGCGCCATCCTGTCGTTGGAATTGCCGGGCACTGTCCTGATCACCGTTCATCCGGAAGCGATCTCGACCGACGCCCTGCGTCTGGTCACTGCCGTCATTGCGCTCGGTCCTAAGGCCAAGAATGTCATCAAGGCCTTTTGTCAGGAGACGGACACCAAGCCGCCAAAGGATATTCCCTCGCCAAAAGGCGAGCGTGTGCTGTTCTGGCGGCCGCAAGCCCGCAAGAAAATTGCCATGGTCAAAGCGATCGAGCCGCGCCAGTCGCTCAAGCGTCACAGCCGCAAATATGCCGAAGGTCAACTCGACGAGGCCGGCAGCTTCTATTTCAGAGGTCCCGACAACGCGATGAACCTCCGGGCCCACAACCTGATGATCTTCGCTCAGATTGCCGAGGGCATCGACGACAGAACCTGGGAGCATCACCTGCGCGCCGGCGACTATTCCGAATGGTTTCGCCGACAGATCAGGGACAAGGATCTGGCGCGCGAGACCGCCGAGGCGGAAAAGGACGAAATGCTCTCGGCGCAGGAAAGCCGCAAGCACGTTCTGGATGCGGTGCGTCGCCGTTATACGGCTCCTGCCACCGCCCCGGAGGAATAGAGAGGAATAGGGTGCGAAAGGATCGCCCACGCACATCATTCTCGGAGGCACCGGCCGTGTTGGTTCTCTGCAGCCATGTCGCTTTTTACAGCAGGGCGAAGCAGTGGCCGGTTGACCGCGTCATCCACGCCGAGTTCCCTTTCATCCATGGCGTTTTGACTGGTCAGGGTTCACTATATCCAATGGCAAAGAGGCGCAGGTCATAGGCCTCGGGATCGCGACGAAAGATCAACGCGCCCTTCCGTTGGGAATTCTGTGGGACATAGTCGAGCGTAGCGCTGCTATCCTCGACGACCTCATCGCCGTTGCGGAGCTCACCTTTGATCTCGACAGCAGCAACTGATTTCCCCGCCCTGTTTGCAGCGGCGAACTCGACCACGTAGCCCCCCTCGGTGACCGCGACCGCGAGCGGCACCACAACGATCCGGGCGGTCCCATCGCGCGTGCTCACGCCATCGACGACAAGATAACCGAGCACGGCAAGCAGGACTACGGAGCTTATGCCCGCCACGACCCACTCCGTGACCGAAGTCCCGGGTTTGCGTGTCTTTGCTTTGTTATCGGATTGCTGCTTCTGTTGCTTGTCGCCTTTTGCCGGGTTCCTTGTCACAGAATGAGCCTCGCAACCGCCGCCCCGAGCGCGCCAGGAAACGACAGAACCACGACTGCACTGAGTGTCTCCGAAAAGCCGGCGCCATCGGTCCTGCCGAAGGTCCACAAGATGTAGAGGTTCACAAGCATTACCAGGACATAGCCGACGATCGCATAGCGAAAGAAGATGCTGACGAATCCGGCGCCCGGCTCGGGACTGTGCGAGCCGCGGAATTCGAACTCATAGACGAAGGCGTGCATGAGAGCGAGGGTGACCACCACCAGGGCGATTTCCTGCCAGGGCTCCATCTTGTAGGCGATGAGGACGACCTCTTCCGTCGGTGCGATGTTCACCGAAAGAAACAGCGCTCCGACCACCATCAGGAACAGCTCTCCGGTGTAGCCGGGCTCGGGAATGTCCTCCTCCTCCAACAAGCTCGGGCCGAGTTGCGCGCGTGCCAAGGATGCTCCGAGACTGCCTGGGACAATTTGCACCGCAATTTTGCCAATCACCTCCCGTAGCGGCATTTCGACGGTCACGATGCCGAAAATGAAAAACACCGCCGTAGCCGCCACAGCGGCCACAAGTATGGCCACAAAAGCATCGGCGATGCGGTCGCGGAGCGCCACCGTCTGGCGAAAGCCTCCGTACTTGTGCAGCAGCACCAGCATTGGCAGAGTGACAGCGAGGAACAGGGCGAGCCGCAGTGGGTGAAGGTGAAAGCCCAGCGCCCAGGCTTCCATGGTCATCAGCACCGGGACGGCGAAGATCAACGCTCCGGCAAAGGCACGCCCAAGACCAATCCAGAACTCACGCGGCGTTGGCGCATGCCTGACGATGATATCGGTTGGCGCCACGTCCGCTCCTCTGAGATAGCCTGCGAGGAACAATGCTTCCTGGGCAATCTTGTTCCGGCCACTGCATCTTCGCCACAGTCGAACGGCGCTGCGATGTTCAAACCCAAGCCAAACCTGTTGGGAACTCGCGAGCCAGCTTTCCGTTCAAACTCTCGATCGAAAGACAAGGCAAAGCCGACACAGCGTCTGGAGTGAAATCATGAAATCGCAGCTCGTCGCCGAAAGCGCCGGACAAAGGATGTTCGTAGTGGTGCTTGATCCCGGAGAGGAAGCGTTCGCGGCGCTCACATCTTTCGCTGTCGATCACGATATTGGTGGTGCCTCGCTGACCGCGCTCGGCGCCTTCGAAAAGGCGACTGTCGGCTGGTTCGACATCGAGGAAAAAACTTATCGGAAAATCCCGGTGCTGGAACAGTGCGAGGTGCTCAGCGCGATCGGCGACGTTGCGATCGGCGACGACGGCAAGCCCAGCCTTCACGTCCATGCGGTGCTCGGATTGCGCGACGGCAGCACGAAGGGCGGACATCTGCTCGATGGCATTGTTCGGCCGACACTCGAAGTCACATTGGTGGAAACGCCTGGTCATCTGCGCCGCAGAAAACGTCCGGAACTCGGCATCGCCTTGATCGATCTCGATGCCTGAAGCCAAGCGCGGATCAGGCTAGTTGGTCATCTGCGCCGCAGAAAACGTCCGGAACTCGGCATCGCCTTGATCGATCTCGATGCCTGAAGCCAAGCGCGGA
>NZ_JBVVQS010000083.1:124683-124806 GCF_055811575.1 Mesorhizobium sp. WSM4815
TCAGGCTAGTGGATGCTATGGGGCGAGCGGCGAGGGTGTGGCATCGTTCGGCGCTGTCAAAACCACCATCAGAAGGAGGCGCCCCATGTCGCAATCTTTTGACACGAGCCGGTCCCTTACCGC
>NZ_JBVVQS010000084.1:0-126599 GCF_055811575.1 Mesorhizobium sp. WSM4815
CCACTGCGCGCGGCGGCCAGTTCGAAGCCAAGGTCGGGACGAGGAGATGGTCACCAACTGGCCGAACAAGGAGATGAGGAAACGAAGCAAGATCAAGCTTGACACTCATCGCCCCATACAGGTGAAAGCCTGACGCTTGCTACCCGACGCGTAGGGCAGCTCAGGGTGGAACTTGCCGTATGCGCGCCTGTCGGAACGACGTGATTGCGGCAAGGAGCGGACGTCGCCCCGCCTATGCGGCTTGCTCACTCTAGCGTCGGGGCGGTCCGCAGACCGTTGAATCGAAATCGCTACGAAGCCCACGGGCAGACCTTAGCCTCCTGCGCTGAGCATTTCGATGATTGTTAAATCCAAAGAATCACCACGGGACGGTGGCCGTCGAGCGAGTTTTTCAGCAGCCCATTTCCGCAGCCTATTAATGTGCAACTTGGGAAGCTGCCGACATCAATTCCTCGGGATTCAGCGCTCTGAAGGTGTTGAGGCCATCCTCCAGAACTTCAGTGAAGTTCCAGCGTACGATGCCCGCCCGGTCGATTAGGAACTGACCGACAAGCTGCGCCTGGCTGGAAGCCATCGCCTGCTGATCGACTTCCGTAATCTCATATCCTTCCTTCTTGTTAAGAAATTCATTCATTGCCATGACGTTCATAGGCTCGGGCAACTCGCCCGGGAGATGGAACGGTATCGCCATTACCGTGTCCATCCCGACCTCGCGCAAGCCGAAAGCACGGTGCGAGGCTCGCTCCGGGTCGGATGCGGCGAGAAGATCGGGTGCCGGGTGGTAACGGAAATACAGCCGCGCCCGCTCGACCGGCGTATTGACCACAGCCAGGCATTCGACGCCTTTCTCACGCAGGGCCGGCTTGAGTTGCGCCATCGCCGCGACATGGCGCCGGCAGAACGGACAGTGCAGGCCTCGGAACAAACCGATCAACAACGGGCTACGGCCTCGAAAATCATCGAGCGCGATCTTGCCTTCGCGTGAGATCGCATTGAGCACAACATTCGGTGCCCGGTCGCCCGGCTGCAGCGGGCGGTCAACACTACTCGTGGACATGGACAATCTCCTCGCCCCGGGGTCAGTCAGGGAAAGCAGCACACCCAGCGTTTCGGAGGCGATCAAGTGCTGGGGCGAAAGCTTCCTGTGCCAAGGCAATAGCTTTCGACCTCTGCCATATTGCCGAGGTCGAGATTACGCGCGTTGCAAGCCCATTATAACACGAAAAAGCATCTGCGGGTGCCGCCAAATGTGGTGAATTACCTTACGCGAGCGCACTCCCGAATGCTCTTGCGCTGAAGGTCAGGTTCCCGACCTCGATTTGGAGGTTCAAGTCTGCAACGCCCAAGGTCGTCAACGGGTCGGTTCTTGCCGTCCACCGGCACCAAGCGTCAGACTTTCACCCCTAGGTTCTGTTGACAAAGTGCATCGGAAGACAGGCCATAGTTCCAGCACATTTTGCTAAGCAGGCTGGCATGGGACGTGAGTTCATCCATGACGCTGGCAAAGCGCTTCTCAGTTTTCGTTTTTTTGTTGCATAAGACTCTCTACGCCCGAACGCGGGTTCGGTCATCACCTGCCAATATAGGCGGCTAGTTCGTCCGGCGTCCCATTTGGGAAGGCCTGTTTTAGAAAATTCAAGAACGCCGACACTCGCGCGCTGAGTAGCCGCCGAGATGGGTAGAGCGCCCATAAAGCGATCTCGGGGCCGTCGATATCCCCCCATAGTACCAGCGTGCCGTCAGCCAAGTCGTGGGCCACCAACGAAATGGGAAGACGTGCTGCACCGACGCCGGCTCGCACCGCATCCCGGACCATGATGAGCATCGACAAAGCGAGGACAGGCTCGATTGCAATTGTTGACCGGCCACCTTGTGTCTTCACGTGCCATGTTTGCCGATCGCCCGCCCAGCGCGCGACGCCAGGAGCGGCGAGTCCACCGCTCGCGCGAGGAAGGTCAGGGCTCGCCACTACGACCAGGCGGTCGCGGAGAAACGCCCGTCCAACCAGGCTTTCGTCGGGATCTGGATTGACTCGGATTACCAGATCGTAGCCTTCCTCGATCATGTCAACAGGCCGATCCTCAGTCGTAACCTCCAGCCTCACCTCCGGATATTTAAGGGCAAACCCCGCAGCAATCCTCCCCATTGCGGTCTGAGAAAAAAGCAAAGGTGCGCTAATCCGTAATCTGCCCCTGGGTCTCTGACCGCCCGAGGCAATCGCCGAAGCGGTCTCGTCCAGTTCGGCAAGCAGCGCCCCTGTCCGCTCGAAGAGCGCCCGTCCTTCTTCGGTGAGCTTCAGGCTACGCGCACCCCGTTCAAACAGGCGCAGATCAAGGCTGCTTTCCAATTCTCCAACGCGCCGGGACAGGGTCGCCTTAGGCCGGCCGGTGGCCCTTGCCGCTTTGCCGAAACCACCGTGCCGGGCAACGAGATTAAAATCGGCGAGGGCAAGAAGATCCATGTGTGTTCCACCAGCGAGACGGTGCGTCTAAAATTTCAGCCTGTTGGACGCTCAGTGAGCCACACATATTGGCCGTGTCAAGCAACCCAACAGGAGAAATTTCATGACCATTCTCGTTACCGGGGCCACAGGCAATATTGGCCGCCAAGTCGTCGAACACCTCGTCAAGCGCGGCGCTGATGTACGTGCTCTCGTCCGCGATCCGTCAAAAGCCAACTTCCCGGCAGGCGTATCCGTCGTGCAAGGCGACTTTCTCGATGTCGATTCGCTGCGCAAAGCCATGTCTGGAGTTTCCACTCTGTTCCTTTTGAACGCCGTAGTTCCGGACGAATTCACCCAAGCTTTGGTCGCGCTGAACGTCGCCCGATCGGCCGGTATCGAGCGGATCGTATATCTGTCGGTGATCCACGCTGACGGCTACGTGAACGTGCCCCATTTCGCTGGCAAGTTCGGCGTCGAGCGAATGATCGAGCAGATGGACTTCAAGGCTACGATCTTGCGCCCAGCTTACTTCATCCAGAACGATCTGATGATCAAAGACGTCATCACCGGCTATGGCACCTACACAATGCCGATCGGCGACAAGGGTCTCGCCATGATCGACGTCCGTGATATCGCCGAGATCGCCGCCCTTGAGCTGCTGCGCCGTGAACAGGCCGCAGAGCCGCTTGCGATCGACTGGATCAACCTCGTCGGTCCAGAGACACTGACTGGGGCGGATATCGCCGCCATCTGGTCAGACGTGCTCGCCCGCCCGATCAACTACGGCGGCGACAATACCGAGGATTTTGAGCAAAATCTCAAGCAGTTCGTGCCCGCTTGGATGGCCTACGACATGCGTCTGATGGGCGAGCGCTTCTTCACCGACGGGATGCTGCCTGGGGCCGGCGACGTCGAGCGCCTGACTGCCCTGCTCGGACGTCCACTGCGCCCATATCGAGCCTTCGCCTCGGAAACCGCTGCCTCCGCCTGACGGAAGCGCAGCCCCTGTCTGATCACAAGGACTGTCATCATGATTTATTCAACTGCCACAGTTCCGGTGAACCCGGAAGGCGAAGTCGCATTGACGCGCGCTCAAGTGTGGAAGGGTCTCGAGCTGAAAGCACGCGACGCCCGCTTGTTCCTTGTCACGGGTCTCTGCACCCGTTGCGACGTTGTGGAGGAAAGCGCTACCCACTTCGTGCGTGAGGCCACGATCGGTGGCCACGACCTGCGCGAAATCGTCACACTCGAGCCGGAAAGCAAGGTCACCTTCTTCCAGGCATCCGGTCCGCGCGAGGGAGCGATTGTCAACGAACTGTTCGAAGATGGAGAAGGCGCACTGCAGCTTCGCTTCTACTGCTACATTGGCCTGCACGGCAAAGAGCCAAACGGTCGCGAGGAGCAGGCCGAGCAGGCTCAGTTCGCCAGCGAAAACGGCTACAAGACCGCCCTGCTGTCGACGCTGAAGCGGACCCGCGAACTGCTCGCAGCGGGAAAGCTCTAATCACCGCCAGAAACACAAGCAACAGGGCGGCTCTCAAGGAGGCGCCCTGCCTTCGCGGGAACAAATGATGCTACGTCCGTCGCCGACGCGTTCAGCCGCCTCTAACGGTATCGAACCGACCACCGCTCAGCGGCAACGACCGTCATGAAGAACCCGATCGACAACAGCGATGAGAGCACGATGGCGGCGTAGAGCCGGTCGGACTGGTAGTTGAAGGTCGCCTGGATGATCAGCGCGCCGAGACCTTTGTCGGAGCCGATCCATTCGCCGACGATCGCGCCGATCACCGCGGTTGCCGAGGCGATCCGCAGCGAAGCGAAAAGCATTGGCAGCGCGCGCGGCAAGCGCAGGCGCCAGAATACTTCCCAGCGCGTCGCCGACAGCACGCGGAACAGCTCGTGCTCGCTGGGGCTCGCCGATTCCAGACCCCGGATCATGTTGATGAGCGTTGGGAAGAAACAGATCACCGCCGCGATCACGATCTTGGGCAGCATGCCGAGGCCGAAGATGAGGATGACGACCGGGGCCAGCGCCAGCACCGGGATCGTATTGAAGAACAGCACGACCGGAAAATAGGCCGTCTGCAGCGTACGGCTGTGAACGAAGACGACCGCCAGCAGCACTGCGGCGAGGTTGCCGAGCACGAAGCCGGAGAGCGCCTCGATGGCCGTCGGCCAGAGGTTCGACAGGAGAAGCGATCCGTTCCCGGCAAACACGCCCGCTATCGCGGTCGGCGTCGGAACGATGTAAGCGGGCACGCCGGCGAGCGGCAGCAGGAATTGCCATGCGAGAATAAGCGAGCCGGCGCCGAGGATCGGCAGCGCAGCCTGTGCGAATGGCGAAAGCGCGCCCTGGTTCACGACGCCGCTCCGAGGGCGGAGCGCATCCTGGCCATTGCCGCGACGATCGCCGGATCCTCGCGCGAGCATCTGTTGTCCGGCCCCTTCAGCGGACGAAGGTCGTGGTCGGCGACGATCCGTCCGGGATGGGCGGCAAGCACGATCACGCGCTGCCCGAGATAGACGGCTTCGGCAATGGAATGCGTGACGAACAGCACGGTCGTTCCGGTCCGCCGCCAAAGGTTCAGCAGTTCGTCGTTGAGGCGATCGCGGGTGATCTCGTCAAGCGCGCCAAACGGTTCGTCCATCAGAAGCAGACGTGGCTCGCCAAGCAGCGCCCGGGCGATCGCCAGCCTTTGGCGCTGTCCGCCGGAAAGCTGATGCGGCAGGCGCTCGCTGAGCGCCGACAGGCCGACGAGTTCGAGCAGCTCGTCGGACCGGTCGTCTATCATGCGCGACAGGCTGCGGCGGCCGACCTGGATCGGCAGCCGCACATTCTCGCGCGCCGTGCGCCACGGCAAAAGGGTCGAGTCCTGGAAGACAAAACCGACGCCGCGGCCGGAGCGCACAGCCGACGGCGTTTCGCCCATCACGCGTATCGTGCCCGCGAGCGGCGCCAGAAGATCGGCGACAACCCGCAGAAACGTCGACTTTCCGCATCCCGAAGGGCCGAGGATCGACAGGAACGTCCCGGCCTCGACTGTCAGGTCAAGACCGGAGATCACCGTCACGGGCGAGCGCCGGCCGGGATAGCCGACGCCGAGGCCGGAGGTTTCGATGGCCGGCGCGGCCATCAAAAGGCAGGCGCGCCGAGCTTCGGCCGTTCAGCCGCACTGAGTTCGAGAACCTTGGTCGTATAAACGTCCTCGGCCTTCGGCCTGCCGTTCGGATACTGGCCAATCTGGTCAAGCAGCGCGATCTGGCTCTCGATCGAGGCAGGATCGAACGTGCCCCATCCCTCCTTTTTCGTGTTGTCGTCGAACGACAGTTTCAGCACCAGGGGGATCGTCTTCTTTTCCCAGCCTGCGTCGATCTCGGGATAGGCAGCGACGAGCTTGTCGACCGCCTGCTCGGGATTGGCATGGACCCAGCCCCACCCCTTGGCGACCGCGCCGATGAATTTAGCCAGGGTCTCGGAATCGGATTCGATGGCGCTGTCGGTCGCGAAATAGACATTGGCATAGGACGCCAGGCCGAGCTCCGACAACAGCAGATCGATGCGATCGTTACCGACGACGCTGAGCGCCTGCGTGTTGGTGATCCAGCCGCCGATCGCATCGACGTCGCCACGAACCAGCGGCGCCTTATCGAACCCGACATTGACGATGGTGACCTCGGAAGGGTCGATCTTGTTCTTCGCGAGCATCGCGTCGATGGCAAAGCGCGCGGTCGGCTGCGTGCCGATCCGCATCCCCTTCAGATCCGCAACCGACCGGATCGGCTTCGCCGGTTTCGACGTCAGCGCATAGGGCCCGGTGCGATAGCCGCAGGCGATTATCCTCACCGGAACGCCGCTCGCCCGCGCGGCATAGAGTTGAGGCGATTCCGAGAATTGGCCGAGCTGAGCGGCACCGGACACCACTGGCGGCACGGTGGCGGCGTTCGGCCCGCCGGGGCTGAACTCCACTTCAAGCCCAGCTTCGCTGAAGTAGCCATTGGCGACGGCTGCGACGTCGCCGATCTGGCCGTTCGACATCAGCCAGTCATACTGGACGACGAGCTTGGCGGCTGCCGAGGCGCTGGCGCCGAACAGCTGAAGTCCCGGCCCGAAAGCCGCCAGGCCGGCGGCGCCGGCCTTCAGGATCGATCTGCGATTCCACTGCGATGCGTTCCCACTCATCTTCTTGCTCCTTTGTTGGACTGCTTGCATGCGGCGCGGCCCTTTCTTGCGAGGCCGTCGCGATCCAATCACACTTGCGTGTCGTGATAGTCGCCCGGTCCGGCGCCGGTCCAGGCATAGAGTTCCCACAGCGTCCCGTCCGGATCGTGGAAGTAGGCGCAGCGCGCGTTCCAGACATAGTCGCCGGGCGGCCCGACGAACGGCACGCCCTTGTCCGACAGTTCGGCGTAGAGCCGGTCGACCTCGCCGGCGCTTTCGAGTTCCATGGCGACGCATGCCTTGTGCGCCTGCTTCGGTGAGCGGACATTCGAGACGCCGCAGTGGCGATTGATGTGGTCCAATTGCCATGCAGCGAGCGTCACGCGCTCGGAATGAAAATCGACAAAGCCCTCGGCGCGGCGTCTGATCCGGTAGCCAAGCTTCTGCGTGTAGAAGTCGATGGTGCGGTCGATATCCTCTACAAGCAGGCAGATATCGGTGATTGCCTTGGTCTGCGCGAGCGACATGGTCATTTGCCTCGATTGATCGCGGTGAGCTCGACGCCTACGCGCGATGCGGCGCCTTCGATGTGCCGGCGCATCGCCTCGCCGGCCGCCTGCGGATCATGCGCGGCGAGCGCGTCGTAGATCCGCACGTGCTCGGCGACATTGACCTCGACCAGGTCGTGGAGCGGGTTGGTGAGGCGGGCATAGTGGATCGACTGGCGGATCTGCTCGCAGACGAAGGAAATGAAGGTGTAGATGTAACTATTGCCGGTCGCCCGGGCGATCGCCCGATGGAAAAGCAGATCGGCCTCGATGCTGCCATCCTCCCAGCGCTCCTCGCCGCCCATGCGGTCCAGCGCAGCCTTGATTGCGTCAAGATCATCGGATGTACAGCGCGCCGCGGCCAGCGTGGCGGACTCGGTCTCCAGGATGCTGCGCAGCTCGAAGAGCTGCTCCATGTTGCGCTGGTCTTTCAGCGCCTCACGGTCGATCCGGATGGCGGTCCGCTGTTCCGGCGCCATGACGAATGCGCCTACGCCCTGACGCGCCTCGATCATGCCATCGGCGCGAAGCTGCGCGATCGCTTCCCTGACAACATTGCGGCTGACGCCGAACTTGTCGGCGAGCTGGCTTTCGGTGGGGAGCCGGGCTCCCGGGATGATGTCGCCGCCCTCGATCTCGCGGCTCAGATGCGAAGCGACGCGATGCGGAAGCGCCTCCACGCTGCCGATGATGGACGAACGCTGCTTCATGCGGCTTTCCCCTACAAATCGCCCGGACCAGGCATGAGACACGCGGGATTGAACAGGCCTGCCGGATCGAAGGCTGCCTTGATCGCGGTATGAAGCTGCCGTTCGCGTTGCGACAGGCCGGCCCAGAACACGTGACTGCGGCTGCGACCGACGCCATGTTCGGCACTGAACGAGCCGCCGAGCGCTCCGACCAGCTCGTAGAGCCGGGCCAAAACCGCCTGCCCCACGGTTCTCGCTTCGCCGGGCTCGCAATCTATCGGAGGCAGCACGTTGAAATGGATGTTGCCGTCGCCCGCATGGCCATAGGTCAGGGATGCCCAGCCAGGCCAGTCGCGCACAATGCACGCGCGTGCTTGCTCGATCAACGTCGGCACCTGGCTGAGACGAACCGAGAGATCGGTGCGGACATGAAAGCCGCGCCGCGCCTGCCCCTCGACCAGGCCCTCACGGATGGCCCAGAATGTGGCAGCCTGGGAGCGGCTTTGCGCGACGACGCCGTCCTTGATCAGGTCGGTCTCAAGCGCGCGCGCCAGCATAATTTCAAGAAGGCCGCCGGCATCTATCCCTGGCCCACAGGCGAGTTCGACGATCGCGTGAACCGGACATTCTTGCGTCAACGGCGAGCGCAGGTTCGGATCGATGAGATGGACCAGCGGCAGGCACTCCTCGCCGATGACCTCAAACGCGCTGAGAAGGTCGGAGCAGAGATGCCTTGCCATCCGGAACAGCTCGCACGCCTGGCGGAAGCTGCCCAGTCCGACATAGGCGGTCTCGACCTGCGTCGGCCGGGGCGAGAGCCTTACCTCGACGCCGGTGACGACTCCCAGCGTCCCTTCCGAGCCGATCATCAATTGCTTCAGGCTGTAGCCGCGATTGTCCTTGCGCAGCCCGTTCATGCCGTTCCAAAGGGTGCCGTCCGGCAGGACCGCCTCAAGCCCGAGCACCAGGTCACGCGTCATGCCGTAGCGCAGCACATTGAGGCCGCCGGCATTGGTCGCGACATTGCCGCCGATCGTGCACGATCCCTGTGCGCCAAGCGCGAGCGGGAAGGTCATCTCGGATGCTTCAGCGGCGTCCTTGACGTCCTGCAGCACGGCCCCGGCGTCCGCTTGCAGCGTGAAGTCGAGCGGGTCGACGCGGCGTATCCGATTGAGACGCTCAAGCGACAGCACTGCGTAGTCCGAATTGTCTGGAATGGCGCCACCGGCAAGTCCGGTATTGCCACCCTGCACGACGATGGCGATACCGCTCTGCGAGCACCATCTCACAAACGCCTGGACGTCTTCCACCGATCCTGGACGCACGATGAAGCGGGCACTTCCGCACCTGTCGCGGCCCCAATCGATGAGGTAGCGCTCCGCCTGGGGCGACTGGCCGTCTATCAGCGCATCACCCGCCAACTGCGCAGGCAGCTCAGCAATTGCGCCGGAAGCTTCGCGTTGAGCGGGGCGATCCGTGATCATCGGGTCAGATCATACGGTCATCCTACAACTTCGCAAGTCCTATTCTTCTCGATGCTCCAGGGTCCACCTGCCCCCCTCCAACAACGGATGCCGGTCTCCTTCGAATAAGGATTGTGTCGAATACATTTCGCTGATTAGCTATCTTGCATAAGTCCGGGACAAGATTGGCAAAAGTTGTCCGGGGAGGACCGCGATGCCGGTGCTTGAGGTTCGCCACGTTTCGAAGAATTTCGGGGCCATCCAGGCCCTGAGCGACGTCAGCTTCCAGGTGGAGCGAGGCGAAGTCGTGGGTCTGATGGGGGACAACGGCGCCGGCAAGTCCACCGTGGTCAAGACCGTGGCTGGCAACTTCCCGCCGAGCGACGGCGAAATTGTCGTGGACGGCGAGGTTTGCCATTTCCATAAACCTGTCCAGGCCCGCGCCAAGGGGATCGAAGTCGTCTATCAGGACCTGGCGCTCGCCGACAATCTGACGGCGGCGCAGAACGTCTTCCTGGGCCGCGAGATCAAGAAAGGTTTCTGGCCGATCAGAGTGCTTGACAAGCAGGCGATGATCGACCGCTCGGCAGCGCTGTTCAGGGAACTCAAATCGGAAACCAGGCCGCGCGATCTGGTCAAGAAGATGTCCGGCGGGCAGCGCCAGGCGGTAGCCATTGCGCGAACCCGGCTTTCAAACGCCAAGCTGGTGTTGATGGACGAGCCGACCGCCGCCATCTCGGTGCGCCAGGTGGCGGAAGTGCTCGAATTGATCCGGCGCCTGAAAGCGCAGGGCGTCGGCGTCATGCTGATCAGCCACCGCATGCCTGACGTTTTTGCCGTCGCAGATCGCATCATCGTGCTCAGGCGAGGTTCCAAGGTTGCCGACAAGGACACCGGCAACACATCACCCGAGGAAATCACAGGACTGATAACGGGGGCCATCCGTGGCGAATAGTGTTCAGGAGCCGGTTATGGTTCAGGAGTCAGCCGAGAAAGCCGGCCAGCCGGCCATGTCGGACTTCGTCGCGACCAAGGAACAGACAGCGTTCCAACGCGTGATCTCAAGTCAGCCCTTCTGGGTGACGATCGCGCTGATCGCACTGGTCATCTTGATGACGGCGATGGAGCCGAGCTTCGGCACCTCCGAAAACGTCGCCAATGTGACGCGCAATCTTGCGCCTTTCGGCATCATGGCGCTCGGCATGACGGTCGTCATCATCACCGGTGGCATCGATCTGTCGGTCGGCTCGATCATGGGCCTCGTGGTCATCGTCGCCGGCCTGTTCCTCACTTGGCATTATCCCTGGTATGTCGCCTTCGCCATGGGCCTCTTTTCCGGCTTGGCCTGCGGCGCGGTCAACGGATTTTTTGTCGCCTATGTCGGGATGCCGTCCTTTGTCGTCACCCTCGGCATGCTGTCCGTCGCGCGCTCGCTGGCGGTGGTGTTCTCGGCCAACCAGATGCTCTATCAGTTCGGCCCCGATGCTCCGATCGTGAAGGCGATCGGCCAAGCGAAATGGCCGCGGCATGGACCCGAGGACTGGGCGCCGCACTGGATCCCGGAACTGTCGTCGCAGTTCTGGACCATGGTGATCCTGGCGCTGATTGTCGGCTTCGTGTTCAATTTCACTGCCTGGGCCCGGCATCTGTTCGCCATCGGCGGCAATGAGGAGGCGGCGCGGCTCACCGGCGTTCCGGTCGACTGGATTAAGTTCCAGGCCTACCTTTTCTCGGCCTTCACCGCCTCGATCGCCTCGCTCCTGCTGCTCGGCTACAACGGCTCGGCCATCAATGCGATGGGCCAGGGCTATGAGCTGCGCGTCATTGCGGCGACAGTGATTGGCGGCGCCAGCCTGATGGGCGGCGCCGGCACGGCCTTCGGTGCCGTCATCGGTTCGGCGTTCCTCGAAGTGATCAGGAATGCGCTGCTGATGGCCGGCATCGATTCAAACTGGCAGGGTGCCTTCGTCGGCGCCTTCATCGTTCTTGCGGTTCTTTTGGGCATGCAAACCGGCGGCAAATCGATCCTCGCCGCGTCGCTGGCAGTCCTGATGCCCAAAAAAAGCCGCTAGAAACCCGCCGGCGGGAGGCCTGCGGGACATCACACCAAGGAGGAGAACTTCACATGAAGAAACATCTGCTGACGGCGGCTGTCGCGCTTGGCGCCATGGTGCTCGCCGTTTCCGGTGCCGAGGCGAAATATACCTTCGCCCTGGTGCCGAAGAACATGAACAATCCTTTCTTCGACCAGGCACGCGACGGCTGCAAGAAGGCCGAAGCCGAATCGAATGGTGCCCTGGAGTGCATGTATATCGGCCCCGGCGAGCATGGCGGAGGCGACGAGCAGGTACAGATCGTGCAGGACCTCGTGGCCAAGAGGGTGGACGGTATCGCCGTGTCGCCATCGAACGCTGCGGCCATGGCGGTTGCGCTGCAGGCCGCCAAGGACGCCGGCATTCCGGTCCTCACCTGGGACTCCGATCTGCTGCCCGAGAACAAGGACCTGCGCGTCGCCTATATCGGCACGCACAATTATGAGATCGGCACGAACCTCGCCAAGCTCGCCATGCAGATCAAGCCCAAGGGCGGCACGATCTGTATCCAGTCGGGCGGCGCGGCGGCAGCCAACCACAATGAGCGCATGCAGGGCATTCGCGACACGCTTTCGGGGACCAAATCGGCTGCCTCACCGGGCGACCGCCTGACCGGACAGAACGGCTGGACCGAAATCGAGGGCTGCCCACTCTACACCGACGACGACTTCCCGCGCTCGGTGCAGCAGTTCGAGGACATCATGGCGAAAAACCCGAACCTCGACGCGTTCATCCCAACCGGCGGCTTCCCGCAGTTCATCCCCGATGCCAATCGCGCCGCCGTCGCGCCGTACAAGGAAAAGATCGCCTCGAAGGCCCTGGCCCTGGTCGTCGCCGATACGCTTCCCGTACAGATCGACCAGATGAAGGAAGGGTTCTCGCTCGGCCAGGTCGGCCAGCGGCCGTTCGAAATGGGCTACAAGACGATGATGGCGCTGAAGGACATGAAGGACGCCAAGGCTCCACCGGCCGACCCGACCTATACCGGCCTTGACATTTGCACGCCGGAGACAGCGGATACCTGCATCGCCAAATAGCGCTCCAAATAGCCTCATTGGGCGGGAGGAAACTCCCGCCCTTTTCATAGCCCGCCCTTTTCCTAGGGGATATCAATGACGGAATTGTTCTCGCTCAACGGCCGTGTCGCGTTGGTCACCGGTGCTTCGCGTGGCCTCGGCTTCGCCATGGCCAAGGCACTTGCGGAAAACGGCGCGACGGTGATCGTCAACGCCCGCGATCCGGCGGCGCTGTCCGCGGCGGCCGAAAGGATCGGTGCCGAAGCCCTGCCGTTCGATGTCACCGACGCGGCGATCTCGAGGGCGTCGCTGGAAGGGATCGTCGAACGCCACGGCCGCCTCGATATTCTGGTCAACAACGCCGGCATTCAGCATCGAAGTCCGTTGGTCGAATGGCAGGACGAGGATTTCGACCATGTGATTGCCGTCAATCTTTCGGCTTGCTTCCGGATGATACGCGACGCGGTGCGCCTGATGCTGCCAAACAAGTTCGGGCGCATAATAAACACCGGATCGGTTGCGGCGATCCTTGGCCGTCCCACTATTCACGCCTATGTGGCGGCAAAGGCGGGCCTGCACGGGCTGACACGCTCGACCGCCGCTGAACTGGGCCGTCACGGCATCACCATCAACGCGATCGCCCCCGGCTATTTCGCTACCGAGCTCAACACCGCACTTATGAGCGACGAGGCCTTCACCAAATGGGTCGAGGCACGAACCCCGGCGGGCCGCTGGGCCCAGCCTGAGGAACTCGGCGGAGCCGTGGTGTTTCTCGCCTCAGACGCTGCCGCCTACGTCAACGGCCATGTGCTGGCCGTTGACGGTGGGCTATCGGTTTCCCTCTGACCGGCGAAGTGCTTTTCAGAAAAAAATTTCAGCCAGGCAGCGCTGCGAAATCTGCGAAGACCGGCTGCGTTAGCCGATCCCATAGACCAGGCTCACGCGCCCATCTGTGAGGTGCTGAACCTTCCGCAGTTCAAGCCCGCGACGATTTTGCGTTGCTCCAAACAGCGCCTTCCCTTCGCCGACGAGCAGCGGATAGAGGATAAGCCGCAGTTCATCCACCAGCCCGGCATCGATGAGGCTCGCGGTCATTCGCGCACCGCCCATGAGATAGATATCCTTGCCCGGCTGCTGCTTGAGGCCAGCGATGTCTTCGAGGCTCCGCACGAAGCGGGTCTTTGGCCAGGCCGCCGAATTCGTCGTGTTCGACAGCACATAATGCGGGGTATGTTCGGCAAAGCGGGCCCATTCGAGCTCCTCCGGCGTCGGCAATTTGCCGGTCATCGGCAACGGCTTGTCCGGCTCATTCTGGATCGCGCTCCAGTAGCGCTCGTAGCCGGCGTACATGATGCTCCCGAGCAGGCAGGCATCGATTTGCGGCATCAGCCCATACTCCTCCGACCACGCCTCGACCCATTCCGCGTAACCCTCGGGTCCCTCCATCTTGCCGTCGACGGAAACCTTCATTCCGGCGATCAATTTGCGCATGACGTCCTCCATCAGGCTTGCGAAATGCAAGCACGTTTTATCGTCGGTTCGTTGCTGGTGTGCGAGCCTCCACGGGCGGATGCCGGTGGAGGCTGGGCGGTGACTTCAGCCGGCGCGATCGTGTCAGGCCGGCAGACGGCGGTCGTATTCTGCCCGCAGGCGGCTCCAGCCATCCCAGAACGAGGTCGGCGTCTTTCCGGCGAGGCGGGCGGCCAGCATGTCGAGGTGCATGTGCCAGCCGGCGGTGACGTTGAGCTGGATTGCGCGTTCCGGCAGCCGGCGATGGATGACGGTGAGCAGCACATCATTGCCCTTCGGCTCCAGCAAGAAGGAAACCCCGCCGGTGTTTCCCCAGGTAATGGCGAGCTTGTAAGGTTGATCGAGCTCGGTGATCCGGCCCTCCATCCGATGCTCTTCGGGAAAGCCCGCGGGGCGCTGGCCGGGCGGATCGGTCAGTTCGTCGTTACGCCAGATCAACTCGAACGACGTGCCGGCCTTCATTTCCATCTGGCCAGCAGCCATCCACTGCCGGCGCAGGTCGCTCTCGGTGAGATAGGCCCAGACCCGCTCGATCGGGCCGGGCAAAAGCCGCTGGATGGTGAACGTCGCGGGCTCGGTCAGCTCGCCATAGGCTTCGATGGTTTTCATCTGGTTCATTGGTCGTCTCCTTCTTTTGAGGCGGGCGATTTCCTGGAATCATCCTGGGCCCAGGAATCACCCGGGGCTTTGCGTGCGTCCTGCTCGCGAAGCAGACGCTCGAGGACGTCGAGACGGTTGGTCCAGAACCGCTCGTAGAAGCCGAGCCATTGGTGGGCGCTGGCCAGCGGTCCGGGTTCGAGGCGGCAAATATGTGTGCGGCCCCTCACCTCGCGACGAATAAGCCCTGCATTCTCCAGCGTCTTGATGTGCTTGGAGGCGGCCGCCAACGACATGGCGAAAGGTTCCGCCAACTGGCTCACCGTTCGCTCGCTGCCGGCGAGGTCGCGAAGCATGTGCCGGCGGGTGGCGTCGCCAAGCGCGTGAAAAACCGCGTCGATCTGGGGTGTCTCTAATTCAACCATGTAGTTGAATATAGAGGCACGCTTTCGAATTGTCAACCGATTGGTTGAATGATTTTGGAAGGGGGGTTCCACAGGCGGTCTGCGGCGATCGAAGACATTCGGCCAGTGCAAGGGCCGCGGACATGGTCACCGCGGCGGAAGCGGGACCTTCACTTGCCTTCGAAGAAAGTATGAATCGAGACTTCCAGCTTTTCGATGAGTTGAGGGTTATGGCAGCTTCCAGCCCAGATCAGGGCGTTCAGTCTCATATCCTTGTTGAGAAAGTTCATTTTCCGGGAATCAAGCAGGTATCCCGCGACCTCGTAGTGCCGTCCCTTGATAGCCTCGATAAGCGCGTTGTTTCTTCCGGTCTTGTCAGTAAGATTCACGTCGGCGCCATTCTCGACAAGCACCTTGACGACATCCAGATGCCCGTTCTTTGCCGCTTCAATAAGGGCCGTTCTGCCGTAGTAGTCGGCTCTTGCATTAATCTCTATTTCGGGATGTTTCACGAGGGCTAAAATAGAGGCGTAGTGGCCCTTGGCCGAAGCAAGGCTCAAAGGCGTGCTCTTCCATTTGTTTCTGGAATTCACATCGATTGCTGGGTGTTCGATCAACGCCTCGACCGCCGCGGTGCGGGCATTGAGGGCTGCGAGATGAAGGGCTGACCAGCCGCCGCCGTCCGCCTCGTTGATATTGGCGCCGGCCGCCAATTCCGCTCGAACGGCCCCCGCATCGCCGCTTTCTGCCGCGATCAGCAGATTCGACCAACCTCTCGCCCCTTCGACTTCCAAGCTCTCGGTCAATGCAGTCGCCTCCCCGAATGCTTCCTGCAGGATACCATTGTTCCGGTTCGGCCGACATCCACCGAATGACCGGCTTCCATCGAAAGCATTCTCATTCGACGGTGTCCGCAAATACAATCCGAGAGGGGGAGAAGGAGACGATAGCGAACCTGAGCTTGAGCGAGGGGCATGATGCCTTTGAGTGCCTGACCTCAGAGCGCAACGGCGTCCGACTGACTTCACTCGCAAGCAGAGTGGCGAGGACGCCGAAGTCGGACTGGCTGGTTGGTAATCGGCATGGAAGTTCGGCCGGCTCGAACGTGAAGCCAGGCCTCTGATCAAAGCGGAACTGGCCGATATCCTCCGGCAGCGGAGGCCGATAAAGACGAACAGGAAGCGCGCACTCTATCGAGAAACAAAGGGATCATGCAGTCCTTCAGTGCATTCGTCGTCAACAATGTCCGCTGGCTCGCGGGCGCCTTTTTGCTGACCCTCGTCTCGTCCTTCGGGCAGACCTTCTTCATCGCCTTGTCGAACGGCGGTATCCGCGAGACGTTCGGGTTGAGTCATGGCGAGTTCGGCGGGCTTTACATGCTGGCAACGCTGCTTAGCGCGGCGACCCTGCCGTTCCTGGGGCGGCCGCTGGACCGGTATTCGACAGTGACCATGGCGATCGCGACGATGCTCATGCTTGCCTGCGCCAGCATTGCGATGGGGTTCGCCGGGTCGCTGCCAACGCTGCTCCTTGCGCTCTATTTGCTGCGCCTTTTTGGCCAGGGGATGATGACCCAGACGGCTCTGACGGCGACTGGCCGCTGGTTCGCCGCGAACCGGGGCCGCGCCGTCTCGGTCGTCACGCTTGGCTTCCATGTCGGCGGCGCTCTGCTGCCTTTCCTGTTCGTCCTCGTGGCCGGCCTCGTCGGCTGGCGGGGAAGCTGGTTCGTCTGCGCAGCCTTCATCCTGGTCGTGGCCTTGCCTCTGGTTTGTGCGCTGGTCCGGAAGGAACGCAATCCGCAGAGCGAGGCCCAGCCGAGGGCGCAACGCGCAGTGAAGCACTGGACGCGGACTGAAGTCCTGCGCGATCCGACGTTCTACGCCATCTGCCTGGGGGTTCTGGCTCCCGCCTTCGTCGGCACGACCATCTTCTTTCACCAGGTCTATCTAACCGAGCTCCGGGGCTGGCCGCTGCAACTTTTCGCCAGCGGCTTCGCCGTCCTGTCCGCCACGACGATGGGTTTTGCGCTTCTGGCCGGGTGGCTGATCGACCGCTTCTCGGCGGTCCAGCTGCTGCCTCTATTCCTTCTGCCGCTGGCGCTGGCATGCTTCGCGGCTGCCTATCTGACGGCGCCTTTCGCCATCTTCGTCTTCATGGCGCTGCTTGGCATCAGCTACGGCTTCTCCTCGACCCTGGAGGGCGCCATGTGGCCGGAGATCTACGGCACCGCGCATCTCGGCGCGATCCGCTCGGTTGTGGTGGCCGTGATGGTTCTGGCCTCGGCGATGGGCCCCGGCATCACCGGATACCTGATCGACGCCGGCGTCGACTACTCGCTGCAACTGGCCTTGATGGGCGTCTACAGCCTGGCCGCCGCCTTGCTGATGTGGAGGGTATCGCGGAAGCTGACGCGAGGCCTGTCTCGCGGCTGGACTCTTTCCAGCTCCTGATCGGTGCTGAAATCGCCGACACCAACATTTATCTCGCTACTTGCGGAATGAAGTGCTGGTCCGCGCCAAGCTGCTAATCGGATAAGGTGAGAAGCAAGATGCGAATTGGACGTCGGCAACTTCTTGTCCTGTCGCTCGGAGCGGCTGCCTTCGGCACAGCCCAAGCCTCCGGGCCACTCTGGGCAGCCCTGCGATCCGGAGAAGCCATTGCGCTTCTGCGCCATGCCGCGGCCCCGGGCTCCGGCGATCCGCCTGGCTTCAGGCTCGGTGATTGCAGCACCCAGCGGAATCTGTCGGAACAAGGTCGTGCGCAGGCCCGCGCGATCGGCGACCTGTTCCGTGCGAATGGCATCTCGTCGGCAGCCGTCTATTCGAGCCAGTGGTGTCGCTGCCTCGATACCGCTCGCCTGCTCGGGATCGGCGACGTCGTGCCTCTTGAGCTGCTGAATTCGTTCTTTGGCGACAGTTCGGCCGCAGAAGTGCGCACCGCTGCCCTTCTGGCCTGGCTCCGCGCACAGCGTTTCGGCTGGGCTGCCGTGCTTGTCACGCATCAGGTCAACATCACCGGTTTGACCGGCGAGGTGCCGGAGAGCGGCGAAATGATCATCGTCCGTATTCATGAAGCTGAGCCCGTGCAGGTCATCGGGCAGGTTGCCACGCCGGCTTGAGCATCATGGCCATCAACCCCATCTCGTGCAGCATCGCTTCAGTCGCGGAACAACGACGTGCGAGGATCGAAGGGAGTGATGGCATGGCTATCGATTTCAACCATACAATACTGCCGGCCCGCGACAGCGAGGCGTCGGCAAAATTCCTGGCGGAAATGCTTGGCCTTCCCGCCCCAAGGCGCTGGGGGCCTTTCCAGATGGTCACCACCGAAAACGGTGCCAACCTCGACTACATGGATACCTCAGGCGAAATCAGGCCGCAGCATTACGCCTTCCTGGTCAGCGAAGCCGAGTTCGACGAGATCTTCGGCAGGATTCGTGAACGGGATCTGCCGTACTGGGCTGATCCTGGCCGGACGCAGCTGGGCGCGATCAATCGCCACGACGGCGGCCGCGGCGTTTATTTCGAGGACCCGAACGGTCATCTACTCGAGATCATTACCCGTCAGTACGGCAGCGGCGGATGGAACCCGTGATCGCTCGGTGGCGTAGCCAGGCGGCGAACATTCTGCGAGCTGGTCTCATGGCGGAACCTGAACGGTGACCTTGATCGATGAATAATAGGCGGCGACATCAGCTATATCCTCATCGCTCAAGCCCTTGGTCACGACAGTCATCTGCTCGTTCTTGCGCTCGCCTGCCTTGAAGGCCATCAGCGCCTTGACAAGATAAGCCTCCTTTTGCCCAGCTATGTTCGGCGCCTCGGGCAGCTTGGCGATGCCGTCCTTGCCATGGCAAACCTGGCACTTCAGCATGACTTTTTTGCCCGAAGCGGCATCACCTCCAGCCTGCGCAAGAGACGAACAGGCAACGAGCGCAGCCAGACTGACGATCAAACGCCTCACCCCGAACTCCTTTATCCATAGAGAAGCAAGCCAGGCAGCAGCAGAAATCCGCCGCCTGGCTAACTCGTCAATCGCCGTAGGAAATCCGCCAGACGGCCCCGGCCAAATCGTCGGACACCAGCAGCGAACCGTCTTTGAGCATCTGAACATCGACAGGACGGCCGAGATACTCGCCATTCTCGTTCAGCCAGCCGTCAGCGAACACTTCAGCTTTGTCCGCCGTGCCGTCCGCCTTGAGCGGGGTGAACATCACCCGAGCCCCCACCGGGTCCACGCGGTTCCAGGAGCCGTGCTGGGTCGAGAAGATGCCGCCCCGGTATTTTTCGGGGAACTGCTTGCCGGTATAGAACGACAGCCCGAGATCGGCCGCGTGAGCCTCTTGCTCGACCTCCGGGAAGATCACGCCTTCGGGCACTGTTGCGTCCTTGTACTCAACCGTACGAACCTTGCCGCCGCCATACCAGGGGAAGCCAAAATTCTGGTCCGGTCCGGTAACACGGTTCATTTCACCTGGGGGAATGGTGTCGCCCATGCCGTCGACCTGATTGTCGTTCACCCAAAGTGTCTTGTCCTTTGGGTTGAAATCCAGGCCGAGCGGATTGCGCATTCCGCGCGCATAGATTTTGCGGTCGGTGCCGTCCTGCTTCATGCTTATGATGCCGCCGATGCCGAGTTTCTCGAATTCCGGGAGCACTTCGGCGGCTGGCACATTGAACGGCTGGCCGATGGTAATATAGATGCGATTGTCGGGCCCGACGCGGCAGGTTCGGGCCGTGTGATTGTAGCTCTCGTTGGATGCGGGTATAAGCTCGCCCTGCTTCACGATGGGGAAAGCCGCGACATCGGGACCTTCATAGAAAAACTCGGCCGCCGGGAACCACAATACGCGGTTCTGTTCGACGACGTAGAGGTGGCCATCCCTCGAGAAACAGACGCCGTTCGGAACCGCCATTTTGATTGAAGGCGCAAAGACCTTCACGTCGTCGGCGACGCGGTCCTTGTTGCGGTCGGTCATGGAGTAGACCAGCTCTTTGCGGGTACCGACGAAGGTCACCACGCCCTGCGGTCCTACGGCCATATGGCGTGCGTCGGGAACGATGGCATAGAGAGTGACCTTGAAGCCATCCGGGACTTTGACCTTCGCCGCAATGGCTTTGAGTGCTTCGGCGCTTTCTCCGGTCTGCGGGATCGGCTCCATCATCGGTGTGCCAGTCGTCTTGAAGCCGCCAAGTTTCTCGAGATTTTTGTCCTGCGCAAAGGCGGACGTTACGCAAAGGGCGGCAGTGCATGACAAAACGAAAGCCATTTTCTTGATCACGATATCCTCCCACGTGGCCAGCTTCGCGGCATCTGTGGCAGTCAGACACAACGTTGCGGGCGGTTGCTTTTGTGCGAAATTTCCAGCGCCGAGCACAATCTTCCGGCCGGGACTTAGCGACCGAAAGCGTTGCCTAACTCAATCCCCTGACAGTCACCTGGGGCTGCAGCGGTTGCGGCCACAGCATAACATGTTGCCCCGCCGGGTACCAATGATGAACGGCAAGCTGGCCGGGGCTTTCAACCAGCCCTCTTATCGGCTGACCGGGCGGGCGCCGAGTTGGCGCAACAGACCGAATGTGCTCCAATATCGCCATGTAGAGCTGCCTTCGGACGTCCGGTGAAAAATGGCATCCAGGCAATGCGAGGCCACCAGAGAGCAGACCGCTAGAGGGGGAATAAATGCGTCGCATCGCTTGGATCTCGCTTGCCATCATCCTTTCGCTAGCCGTCGCAATCCTGACTGCCTGGGCCGGACTTGCCATGTGGTATCGTCTGCCTGTGGCTGAGCTTGGACGGGCTCTGGCCGGCGTCCTGTTCGTCTTGTTCGGCCTCGCCACTATCATCGCCCTCTTCAGCCGGTTTCGCATCAGGGCGCTTGTCCTGTTTGCAGCTGCGTTAGCTGTGGTTCTGGTTTGGTGGAGCACCATCAGGCCCTTCGATCACGCGGACTGGGCGCCCGAGGTCGCCCGTCAGGTAACCGGCACACGCGACGGAAACCTGTTGACGCTGACCGATGTGCGCGACTTCGAGTGGCGTAGCGCTACTGATTTCACCGAACGCTGGACAACGCGGACCTACGACCTCTCCAACGTTCAGACGGTGGACCTCTTCATGTCTTATTGGTCCGGGACCAAAATCGCCCATGTCATCATAAGCTTCGGCTTTGCAGGAGGTGACTATCTTGCCTGGTCGATTGAGGTGCGGCGTCATGGAGGCGGCAAGTTTTCACCCATGGCAGACCTGTTCAAGAGCAATCCCCTGGTCATTATTGCGGCTGACGAGCGAGACGTCGTCGGCGTCAGGTCAAATGTTCGCGGAGAGGATGTCCAAATCTATCGGCTAAAAGTGTCGCCGGAAGCGGCCCGGGCGCTCTTGCTGGAATACGTCTTGGACGCAAATGCACTTTCCACGACTCCAGAATTCTATAATTCCATCACGACGAACTGCACGACCACGATCGTCAAGATGATGCGAGCCGTCGGTGACGTGGTGCCCCTTGACTGGCGCCTCATCGTTAACGGCTATCTTCCCGAATATGCGTATGCACGGGGTGCGCTCGATGTCAGCTTGCCGATGTCGGTTTTGAGGGAGGCAGCCCACATTGACGGCCGTGCGCGGGAGTCGGGCCTTTCGCCAGATTTTTCGAGATCGATCCGGATTGGCGTGCCCTCCCCCGGTCCAATTTATTGATCTCTGGAATCGTGTTTGGAAACGCTGGGCGGTTCGAACCGGATCTCATCCCGGCTTCACGGCGCACTTCTACTTTCTCCACCTGTCGACTCGCATTGGCGGACACCGCGCCTAGATAAGCACTGCGCCGGGGCGGAGCGATGCAGAAGGACCTGAGCATGCCTGAACAAATTACCCTGACTAAAGCTGAGCAGATCACATTGAATGATGGCTCAGCTATTCCCCAGATCGGCCTTGGCGTTTGGCAGGTCGATCCAGCCATTACGAGCCAGGTGGTGAGTTGGGGAATCGAGGCGGGTTACAGACTGATCGACACCGCCGAAGGCTACCAGAACGAGGAAGGCGTCGGGCAGGCGATCCGCACGGCTGGCGTGCCGAGGAGCGAGTTGTTCATCACCTCGAAACTGCGCAACGGCGCGCATCAGCGTGACGCCGCCCTGCGGGCTTTTGACGAGACGATGAACAAGCTCGGCATCGAACAGATCGACCTGTTCCTGATCCACTGGCCGGTGCCCAGCCAGGGCAAATATGTCGAGGCGTGGAAGACGCTGATCGAACTCAGGCAATCCGGCCGGATCAAGTCGATTGGCGTTTCGAATTTCAACCAGGACCATCTGGAGCAGATCATCGGCGAGACTGGTGTCACACCCTCAGTCAACCAGATCGAACTCCATCCCCGGTTTCAACAGCGCCAGACCAGAGAATTTCACAGCACGCACAACATCCGCATCGAAAGCTGGAGCCCGCTGGGCAGCGGCCGGCTGTTGAGCGACCCGACCCTCGAAAAGATCGCCGGAAAACACCGCAAGTCCGTGGCGCAGGTGATCATCCGCTGGCATCTTCAGGAAGGGCTGATCGTCATTCCAAAGTCGATCCACCAGGACCGGATTGCCGCCAATTTCGACGTCTTCGATTTCGAGCTGGATTCAAAGGACCTCGAGCTCATCCGAAGCATGGATTCATCAGCCGGCCGTACCGGCGCGAACCCGGCCACGGCTGCGTTCCTGTTCTGAGGCAAACTGCCAATCTCCCCCAGTACAAAGGGGAGAAGGTCGGGCGCTCTCCCTTCTCCCCTTGTGGGAGAAGGTGGCCGAGCGAAGCTCGGTCGGATGAGGGGTGCTCCAGCTTGGCACCGACAGCACTCCGTCCAACACCCCTCTTCCGTCTCGGCGCTACGCGCCGATCCACCTTCTCCCACAAGGGGAGAAGGAAAGAACCGGGCCTCGTCGATCAGGAGCGCAGTCTGGTCTTTTGCGGGTCGTAATGGGCAAAGGCGACAGTGGGGGAGATTCCGTTTCCGCTCACCTCATATCCCCGATCCATCCAGCAGCGGGACATCTTCTTCGTCCCAGGGGCTCGGCATTGAACCCTTGCTCAGATTGGCGGTTGGCAGCGGCATCCAGCACTTCAGCTCGGGTTCGGCGTATTCAACCACGCGTCCGGGCGACGAGTCGGAAGCACGCCACCCTTCACTGCCAAACTGGTCGGCTCGAGACCAGTAAGCCAGGTCGACTTCCGCTGGCCCCTGCTCAGACGGCCGAACTGTGACCAGGATTCGGCTGCCATCCCTTGGCGCGCTCGACATGTGACGCCAGCGATCGGGCTCGTCCATCGTAATCTCCTCGCGCAATCTGCATCTCGGCTGTCCAGACGAATAGTCGCTTCGCGCACAAGGCCGGTCAACCCGAACTTTGCGCCGGCAGTCTATGATTGGCCGCCTACCGGTTTGGTGCGACATGGGCTGCCGGTCATCAGCGCACCTTCGCCTTGACTGCCCAGGCTCTCGTTTTCAGGGGAATGGACCCGCCCTCGCCGCGCGGCAGACTGTCGCGGAGCCTCTCCATCAATCTCTGGCGAGCTGCGGGTTCGAGACTCATGCAGTAGCCGGGCGCCGGTCCCGCACCCAGGGTGAAGGGGCGCCAGTAGTCCTCAAAGTCCTTGAACACGGCCGGCATTTCAATCCGGGTGGAGTCGATGGAGCCCAGGCCTGCCTTCTCCGCGAGATCGGTCAATCCATCTTGTGTGCAAAATGGAAAACGCCTGTCTTCGGTAAGGTCGATGGCACCGGGGTCAAGCGCCGTCGCAGCGGTCCAGAAGGCCCGCATGAATTCCACCCCGCCGCCGGGATAATCCCACACATAGAATCCAATCGTCGCTCCAGGGCGGGCCACCCGCCGCATCTCGGCGAGCGCCTTTTGCCTGTCGGGAACGAAGTTGAGAACAAGCGCCGACACGACCATGTCCTTGCTGCCCGATTCGACTGCCAAGGCCTGCGCATCGCCTGCGAGAAACGCGACACGCTTGTCCGGCACGTTTGCCCGCGCCTTGGCGAGAAAACCCTCCGACGGGTCTATGGACACCAAACTCTTGGGATTGCAACGGGCCAGGATGGCTGCCGACAGCGCCCCGGTTCCGCAACCCACCTCCAGCCAGTCCAGACCCTCCGCCGGATCGAGCCAATCCAGGAACGGTGGAGCGATCTGACGGCTCCATCGCCCCATATAGAGGTCGTAGCTATCCCCGGCCTGCCAGGCGTCGTGGCGCGTTGCCTCAGCCATCGCAATCTCCTCCCCTGATGATTTTCGACCCGTCGGACCACGAGAATACGCCCGCCGCGCTCGCGGGAACAGGGGGCCAGGAAGGTCTGCCCGGGGGATCGTAATCGGATGCCGACACGCGCACGCCCCGGGCCGGCAAGGCAGACGATCCGCGTTCTTGCTCAGCCTGCCCGGAAGGCGAGGCTCCGCCTCATCAGTTGGATGCTGAGCGCCAGGTCTCCGCTTCCGATGAACCAGGGCGACAGTATCCGGGACGACCTCAGTCCGCGATAGAGCAGATAGGGAAGTCCGAGCGACAGGGCGATCAGCGCCAACTCGGAAGACATTCCGAAGTCCCGCAGCGTGAAATGAACGAACTGATGGACGAACATGATCACCAGGGAGGCTGCGCCGATTTCCGCCAACGGAGCGATGCGCAAGCTTGGCATCGCCATGAAGCGGACGAGGCCGAGGATAAAGGTCGAGATCGCCAATGCAACGAGCAGGCCGAGAAGCGGCGGGCCGAAGATGGCGTTCTTCATGCTGAAGGTAAAGTCGGACCCCGACCGCGCCGCCGCGAGCGCAACCCCGGCAACCGCCACGACAAACACCGCCGACCACAGCGCGCTCATGCCGCGTTCGCGCAGGAAATGTCCGAACCAGAATGCGCCGATGGCGAGCGGCACATTCGTCAGAGCCAGCGGCGCGCGCACCTCCTGCCAGTAGGCCTGGATTGAATAGGCGAGGCCGACGGATGCGCCGACGAAGACCAGCATGCCGGGATCGGTCGGCCCGCTGGTCCTGATCGCGACCTCGTTATAGACAAGTTGCGTGGCGACGAGGCAGGTGACGAACCAGAACACGCCGAGTTCGCGCGTCAGGTGCCGTCCGCCCAGCAGCGCGTCGGTGATGAGTTCCCTGATCTGCCAGGGCGCCGGGGTGTCGCCGCGCAAAAAGTCCACAACGAGCACGCTCGCCATGATCGCGCCGAGAAACATCACATAGGGAATGAGCAGGCCCTGGACGCGCTTCCGGAAAAGCGCCTTCCTCTCCGTCACGGCAAAAAGGTAGCCGGATATGATGAAGAAGAACGGCATGAAGAACAGCGATGCCGTAAAGTAAATCGGGTGCGCCCATCGCCAGGTGCTGTGGTCGAGGACGTGGGCCATGACGACGAGGGTGATTCCCAAGCCCTTGGCAGTGTCCAGCCAGGTCTCACGTATGGGCAGGTTCAACTTCAGCGTTTCCTGGATACGGCTTATCGGCCGGCCCGGTCCTTCGGTTTCGATGGTGATTGTGCATTGCATCATACTGTGTGGCAAGTGCGAATTGGCTCGGAGGTCCGCATTGCCGGTTGCCGCCGACGCAATGTCGCAAAAGTCGGCGAAATTCAGCATTCCGCTTGATTTTCCGCCGATCTTCACCCATTGTTGCGTTGCACAATAACAGGCTGGTGCCGACTTGGCAGTTCAAGCGATAGGAAACCTTGGCCGGCACGGGCTGCCGTTCTTGCAGCCAGCCGGCTGTTGAAATCGATCGCGCTTTGACCTCGGATCGACCAGGTCCGATTTAAGCAGCAAAGGACCAAGATGCTTCGCGACTTGTCCGCCTACAAGAAACTGTTGATGCTCGGCATTGTCGGGCTGGTGCTCGTCGCCATCCTCGACGCCTTCAGCAATCTGCCCGTCGTCTCCGGCTGCGCGTTCTACGGCAATTGCGCGATCGATAGCTCCGTAGAAGCACCGATCGGGCACAGTCAGGATCCGACGCTGCAATGAAGCCCCCCGGCAAGTCAGCGCTTATCGTCTATGACGGCGACTGCATCTTCTGCCAGAGCTATGTCCGCTTTGCCCGGCTGCGCGACGCGGTCGGTCCTGTCGAACTGCTTGACGCGCGCTCCGGCGATCCGCGCGTTGTCGAGTTTCAGCGCCAGGGCTTCGACCTGAACGAGGGCATGCTCTTCGTTTTCGAGGATCGCGTCTACCACGGCGAGGAAGCCATCAATCTCATGGCGATCCTCAGTTCCTCTTCGACGCTTTTCGGCTGGCTCAACCGCAGGATTCTCTCAAACAGGACGGCCGCGCGGCTGATCTATCCGGCGCTCAAGCTCGGACGCCGGGCCACCCTGAGGCTTCGCGGCCGCTCGCTGATCCCTGCAGACCTCGAACGGCGCTAAAGCATGTCACAAAAGCATGCCCTCGGGCCCTGACCCGAGGGTGCGCAGCGGTTTTACGACAACGACATGAACTTAAAGCGCCGCGTGTCCCTTGCAATCGCGACACGCTTTGGACAGTTCCCGGCGAAATGGATGGCTAGGCTGCCCGGCGACATCTACCAGTTTCCGTGAGAGCGGCGCTCAGTGGGTGCAGGACTTCGGCCGCGAGAAATCCACCAACTTGAACACAAGCAACTTGCGTTCGAGGAGGCTGGGCATTTCGCCTGCGAAGGTCGACGCGTTGGCGCGGGTAATCGTCTCGCCATCCTTCACGTAAGTCACCCAAGCCTCGGGCTTCCGGCGCAGTTGTTTCTTCACAGCGAGGAGGACGTGGTAATTGCCCGCCTGCGACTGCCGGACGAGATGGGGCTCGGAGGAATCAACGATCTTCACCACCTCGTTCTGATAGTTGAACATGTATGGTGGCTTGGGAAAGAGCAGATGGTTGGTCTGGCCGGCTTCGGTGTGCAGATTGCTGAACATGTTGATGGAACTCTCCGTCTTGAGCCCGACATAGGGTGACAGGCAGGAGAGGAAGAACAAGCCCGGCACCAAATAGACCCAGAGCGGCTGGCGCGGAGAGGAGACGGTCCGGCAAGGCAGGTTCTGCAGGGCCACATAGGACAGCACGACCATCGCCGCGCCGCCCACTACCGCCCAAATGAGGATCCAGACGGAGTGGACCATCATGTCGAAGGAGCGCCCGGGAAAAGCATAGGTGAGCACAATGACGAGAGTGACCGCGACCAGCATCACGGCCGCGCCCGGCAGCAAGATCCCGATCCGGCCGAACGTCTCGCGCAGCGGATTGGTAAACTCCAGCGAGGTGCGATAGAGCGCCTCGCTGGCGGGCGTGGGGATGCTCAGCACATACAGCGCGAACACCAGGCTGGAAAAGTCCATGTACCAGGAATAGGCCGAGATCGGGATCACGTAATGGAAGACGAGTGCGAGGATGAACCCCACGGCGAAATAGCGCTTCCAGTAGAGAGACACGATCGCGATCGCCTCAATGACGAAGGTGGCGAAGATCGCAAGATACCGGCCAAACAGATTGTCCTCGAGGCCGAACGGACGAGCCAGCGGAGCGTAGAGGCCCACCGCGCAACTCACGGAAGGATCGAGGAAATCGGTGTTGATCTTGTGGAAGATGCCGTAGAAATACATGATGGCGAGCAGCGCCCGGGCGACGATCCGGATCTGTTGATAAAGCTCCATCCGGGCCAGCGCGGCGCCGCGGCCGGCGGCCCGCAGATAGAGCACTGCCGCACTGAGCAGGATAGCCCCGTTCATCACCGCCGTGATCGTCTTGTTGTTCGAAGCGACCGGCATGCGCAGCGCGTACAACACAAGCGATACCATCACGAGCCCGATCAAGAACTCGGTTCGCCGCGGGTACAGCAGGAGTAGCAGGCTGAACAGGACGACCGACCAGCTCAGAGCGGCAAACAGCGGCCCCTTGTAGCCAAGCATGGAGTAGATATCACCGGCGATACTGAAGATCGCCGCCATTGCCCAGAACGGGGCAAATGCGGTCAATCCGTCAAATGTATCGTCCCGTCCTCTGACTTTCGTGATCTTGCTGCGACCAACGTTCCATATCGGTGTCGCGCTTGAATACTGCTGCTGCCCAATAAACACCAGTTAGCCCCCGCTGCCCTATGTTGCACTGCAACATCAGCACGAGCGCAGAGTAAGAGTCAATCCGCCGTCGTCGGTAACTCCTGCTGCCGAGCATCAGCCATTGGGAGAGGTGCGGCGGACCCAAAGCGGGATGCGTTTAGTTTGAACTGGCCATCCCGCTCCATTTGTTTCGCCCGCGACTGCATGTCGCCCAAGGCATGCCCTCGGGCCTGACCCGAGGGCGCGCAGCAGTATCAAGACAACGACATGTCAAGACAACGACATGTATGAAAACAAGAACTTGAAGCGGCGTATTAATCCTGCGGATGCGCCGCGCTTCGCCGACTAACGCTGCTTTGCCGTTCTAGGAAATTCCACCACGTCAGCGGGCGGACGCTTGTACTGGGCTGCGACAATTGCATCGATCAGGATGTCCAGGGCGGCGCGCGCCGCGCTGCTCGTCTCGTCATCGCCGCGCAAATAGTGACAGGCTCGTTCAAGATGGAGGTGGGCTGCGGCAAAGTCACTGGTCATGGATTCTCCTTTTGCCCGCCGCTGGACAAGGATGGCCCATTTCGATTTACCCAAAGGCGAACATCCACAGTTGGATTTGAATCAAATATGGCGGGTTAACCAGATCTTCAGCATCGCGAGGCGACCTTGCTGCTGCGGACATGTGTTGAGTTCCGCCTCAGGCAACAGACCCGCTCCGGAGACCGGGGCGGGTTTTTGCTTGGATTGCCGAACGCCTGCCCAAGCTTACACGCTCCGCTACCGCGGCGGCGCCGACCTAGCGTCAAGCAGCGAAGCGGCCCACCGCAAAGGGCGCGAGGCAGTCAGGATCGCCGCGTCCGGCAATCAGGTCGGCGACCAGGCGGGCGGTGATCGGCGCCAGAGTGAGGCCGAGATGACCATGGCCGAAGGCATGGATCACCCTGGGGTTGCCACGTGACCGACCGATGACGGGCCGGGAATCGGGCAGCGACGGCCGGAACCCGAGCCATTCGGATGAGGGCCGGCCGAGTGAGGGGAAGAACTGCCTGACACCGCGATCCAGTAGCGCCAGCCGGCGCGGATTTGCCGGCGCTGCAAGCCCGCCGAGCTCGACGGTTCCGGCGACACGCAGCCGGCCGGTCATCGGCGTCATGTAGAAGCCGAGATCGACAGGACAGACCGGACGATTGAGCAAAGGCGCTTCGGTCGGGAATTCGAGATGATAGCCGCGTTCGGTCTCGAGCGGGATGCCGTCGCCTGCCTGCATGGCCAGCGCCCGCGATTGCGCACCCGCGGCGATCACCACCGTATTCGCCTTGACGCGAAGGCCGCAACCGCTGAGCCCGACACCGTCCGCCTCGACCTGCAGCCCTGATATGGCAGCCTGCGCCACCGACACGCCGCGGGCGGTTGCGGCATCGAGCAGCCGCCGCATCAACCTCTTTGGATCGGTGACATTCATCGAATCCGGGAAGTACAGTCCGCGGGCCCCGGTCGTGGGCAGGCTCGGCTCCAGCGCGGCCACCTCTCCCGGCATCAGAACCTCCTGATGCACGCCAAACCCGGCGCGCAGCGCCCTGCCACCGGCCGCCCTGGCGAAACCGCTCTCGCGACGATACAGGTAGAGGCAGCCGTTGCGGCGCAGCAGGTCGGCCATATCGGCCTCTTGCGCCATCTCCTCCCATGCCGGCAGGGCCTCAGCCAGAAGGCCGGCGAGCGCCAGCGCATTGGCACGAGTGGCCGCCGGAAGCGACTCTCTGACAAAACTGACCAGCCACGGCGCCAACTGGAACAGAGCCGGCCAGCGCAGCGAAAAAGGGCTGTCTGGATCGAGCAGCAGTTTTGGCAGCGCGCGCAGAACGGCCGGATTGCCGACCGGCATACAGGCATATTCGGCGAGCGTTCCGGCGTTGCCAAACGAGGCGCCGGAGCCAGGCTCGTTGGGATCGATGAGCAGCACCTCGCGCCCCTCGGCCGCAAGCCGAAGTGCCGTCGCCAGCCCGACAATGCCGGCGCCAACGATGGCGATTTCGACGGTTTCCGCTGCTGCCACGACCGTATCTTCTTGTTTGACCATGATCTTTTCCGAAAACCGGCCCCCACTTTTCGGGATCATGGTCTAGACGAAGCCAGGCAGTTGCAAATGCCCGGCCGCGAGCAGTTCGGCCATGGTGTTCAGCGCGGTGCGCAGATCGTCGAGCGAGCGCGCGGCGCCGACATTGATGCGCACTCCGTGCTGCACCGGTTCGCGCCCGACCGCGAAGGCATCGCCGGGAAGAACGGCAACGCCACGTTCCAGGCAGGTACGAGCGAAACCCGCGCCGCGCCACGGCTCCGGCAGGCGCAGCCAGGCATGCGTCGAGGTGGCGTGGCTCTGGACATCGTAGCGGCCGAGGATTTCGGTGAGGATGGCCTGGCGCTGGCGAAGCTCCTGCTTCTGGGCTTCGATGATACGCGCCGCCGAGCCCTCTTCTATCAGCCGTGCGCCGATCAGCGCGGTCAGAGGGCTGATGCTCCAGCAGTTTATGCGCAAAGCCGCAGCGACCTGGCCGGCTATGGCGCGTGGCGCGATCACAAAACCGAGGCGCAGTCCCGGGGCAAGGCATTTCGACAAGGCGCCGATGTGAACCGTCAATTCGGGCTCGAGGCTGGCAAGCGACGGCGGCGGATTGTCCGCCAGCGGCCGATAGACGTCATCCTCGATGATGAGGACGTTATGGCGACGGGCGACAGTCACCAGCTCGTGCCGGCGTTCCTCGCCCAGCGTGATGGTGGTCGGGTTGTGCAGGGTCGGCACCAGGAAGACCGCGCGTGGGCGCAGCTGCGCGCAGGCCGCCTCGAACGCGTCGGCCCGCATGCCGCCACGGTCCATGGCGATGCCTCTGAGATCGAGCCCATGCACCCGGCACAGTGCATTGATGCCCTGATAGGTCACTTCGTCGGCGAGCACGACCTCACCCTGCCTGGTCACCGCGCCAAGCACGCAATCCAGCCCATGCTGGGCGCCCGCCGCCAGCACCACCCGGCCGGGATCGCCGGCGCCGGCGACCGGCTGCATCCACTCGGCGATCGCCGCCCTCGCCCACAGCGGCCCCTCGGGCGGGTGATAGTCCTGAAGCGTAGCGTAGTGCCGGTCCTTGGCCAGGCGCGGCAGCAGCAGGGCCAGGGCATCGAGATAGGCCGAGGTTGCCGGCCGGTTGACGGAAAGGTCGATGACGCCGCTGTCGTCGCTTGGTGCCGACACGAAACCGGGTCCTTCGCCGCCGTTGCGGGCAGCCACCGTCGTGCCGCGTCCAGGCCGCGCTTCGAGCAGGCCGCGCTGCTGCAGCGTCGACAGCGCCCGCGTCACCGTGGTGACGTTGATGCCCAGTGCGCGGGCAATCTCGCGCTGCGGCGGCAGCCTGTCTCCAACGGCAAGCGTGCCGGCTGTAATCCGTTCGGCAATAGCGTCGGCAAGGCGCCGGTAGACCGGGCCTTCCTCCGAGGCGAGTTGCAGGTCCTGAAGCATGCGGATTGGCGGTTTCGGTGTGTTGAGGCTCTGGCTACCGGCGCATCTAGCATAAGACAATCCTCCGGACAATAGTGCTTGTCCGGTGCCTGATTCCAAAATCCGGGCTGAAAAATCTCACACAACACCGAAGAATGCCGCTTGACGGGCAAACTTGTCTGCATCTATGCTTCTTTAGCGATCGATTGTGTGAGCATACAAGTTTGGTTTGCCGCCTTGCGCGGCCAGCGTCAAGCGAGACCGGCACATGGACGGCAAGCACCACCTCGTTTCGACAAGCGGCCATTGCCGGCGCTCAACGGAATTCCGTTCGTGATCGCCGAAGCGACAGGCCTGTCACGCGACAGCGCCGGTCCGGCACCATGGGCCAATGCGGGCGGCCCCAATGCCGGCGGCCGCCCCCATGACGGCCAAGGATTTGTCGAGTTCGTCGACGTCGAGAAATCCTATGACGGCCGCACGTTCGCAGTGACACGGCTGAACCTCAGCGTGGCGCGCGGCGAGTTCCTCACCCTTCTCGGCCCCTCAGGTTCGGGCAAGACGACGACGCTCAACATGCTTGCCGGCTTCGAACGGCCGACCAGCGGCGTCATCACGCTTGAAGGCCGGTCGGTCGACAGGCTGCCGCCCTACGAACGCAACATCGGCATGGTATTCCAGAACTACGCGCTGTTTCCGCACATGAGCGTCGAGGAGAACGTCGCCTTCCCGCTTTCGGTCCGCAAGACCACCAGGGCGGACGTGGCATCCCGCGTCGGCCGCGCGCTCGACATGGTGCAGCTGCGGCAGTTCGGCGACCGGCGGCCGGCGCAGCTTTCCGGCGGCCAGCAGCAGCGCGTCGCGCTCGCCCGCGCGCTGGTGTTCGAGCCAAGCCTGGTGCTGATGGACGAGCCGCTCGGCGCGCTCGACAAGAAGCTGCGCGAGCACATGCAGATCGAGATCAAGCAGTTGCACACCATGCTCGGCGTCACCATCGTCTATGTGACGCACGACCAGAGCGAAGCGCTGACCATGTCGGACCGCGTTGCCGTGTTCAACAATGGCGGGATTGCCCAGCTCGGTTCGCCCGACGATCTCTACAACACGCCGGAAAGTTCGTTCGTCGCCAGCTTCATCGGCGAGAACAACACGCTGGAAGGCAAGGTCGAGCGCGTCTCCGGCAAGGAGTGCCTCGTCGCGCTGCACGGCGGCGGTTCGGTCTCCGCGCTGGCCATCGGCGTCGCCGAAGGCGCGGCTTGCCATGTCGCCATCCGCCCGGAACGGTTGAAGCTTGCGCCCGCTTCGAACGGAGCAAATGCGTTAGCCGCCACGGTCGATGGCCGCATTTATCTCGGCGACCACCAGCGCCTTCTGGCCAGGCTGGAAAGCGGCCAGTTGCTGACCGTCAAGGTCGGCCCCGAAGCGACCATGGGCAACGGGGAACCGGTCACGGTTTCCTGCGCGCCCACCGACTGCCGCGCCTTTCCGGCCGATGCCGGAACGGGCGGTTCCATCTCGAAAACAGGGGAATAAGAACAATGAAAATCACAAAAGCCCGGCTGTTCGCCTTCGCGGCAGCCACAGCATTCATCACCATGGGAAATGCCGCTTTCGCGGAAGAGCTTTCGATCATGGCCAGCGGCGGCGCCTGGCAGGATGCCCAGCGCAAGGCATGGTTCGAGCCGTTCAGCAAGGAAACCGGGATCAAGATCGTCGAGCAGGAATATCTTGGCGATCTTGGCAAGGTCAAAGCGATGGTCGATACCGGCAACGTGCCGATCGATCTGGTGACGGTCGAGACCGCGACCGTGCTGCAGGGTTGCGACGCCGGCATTCTCGAGCGGCTCGACTATTCCAGGATCGCCCCGCGTGAAAAGTTCATCGAAGGTTCGGCGCTCGACTGCGGCGTCGGTCTCGACGCCTATGGCGATGTCCTTGCCTATGACCCCAACGTGCTGAAGGAGGCGCCAACCTCGGTCCTCGACATCTTCGACACGACGAAGTTTCCGGGCAAGCGCGCGATGCGCAAGTTTCCGGCACAGAACCTCGAATGGGCCTTGATGGCCGACGGGGTCGCGGCGGCCGATGTCTACGAGGTGCTGGCAACCCCCGAAGGCGTCAACCGCGCTTTCAAGAAACTCGACACCATCAAGCAGGACATCGTCTGGTGGGATGCCGGCGCACAGCCGCCGCAGCTCCTCGCATCCAAGGAAGTGGTGATGACCACCGCCTGGAACGGCCGTATCCAGAACGCCATCGACAAGGACGGGGCGCCGTTCAAGATCGTCTGGAACAACCAGATCCTCGAATATGACATGATCGCCATTCCGAAGGGCGCCAAGAACCCGGATCTGGCCTACAAATACCTTGCCTATATCAGCCAGCCGGAAATCAACGCCAAGCTCGCCAGCTACATCACCTACGGGCCGGTGCGCATCGATGCGGCCTCCTTCGTCGCGCCGGACGCCCTGCCGAAATTGCCGAACGCACCCGACCACATGAGCGCTTACCTGGTCGCCGATACCGAATTCTGGGGCGACTATGGCGAGGATCTGGTCAAGCGCTTCAACGCCTGGCTCGCGCAGTAGGGAAAATGTCGGCGCTCGAGCCCACGAAACTGGACCGGCCGCGGGCAAGCCGCGACTGGTCGGCCGCCGATTCCGGCGCAGCAAAGTCGGTTGCGGCAGCACTTCGCCGCGCCGATCTCGGCGACCGCCTGCGATCGCTGACGTTGGCGGCACCTTTGCTGGTGCTGCTGGCTCTGAGCTTCGGCATCCCGATCATCCTGCTTCTGTCGCGCGCCGCCTATGATCCGACGATTGCCGACGCCTTGCCGCAGACCAGCCAGGCATTGCGCGGCTGGAACGGCACCGGGCTGCCCGACGATGCTGCGTTCCTGGCCCTTGCCGCCGATCTCCGCAGCAATCAGGCCAAGGGCACCGCCTACGAACTCGCCAAGAGCCTCAACTCCCGCCTGCCCGGTGCGCGCAGCCAGGTGCTCAAGACGGTGCGTCGACTCGAGGCGGCCGACAGGCCGCCGCTGGATGTGATGAAAGCGGTGCCGTTCTGGTCGGCGCCGGGCACATGGCCGGTCATCGAGAGCGGTACCCATAGCGTGACGTCGTTCTATCTGCTGAGCGCGCTTGATCTGCGCTGGAATGCCGATGGCGGCATCGAAAGAGTGCCACCCGAACAGGCGATCTTCGTGCAGGTGTTCATGCGCACATTTTTGGTCGCCGCAGCGGTGACGCTGGCCACGCTGGTCCTGGGCTTCCCCCTCGCCTATCTCATCGCCAGCGTGCCCAAAGGCCTCGCCGCCATTCTCATCGTCGCGGTGCTGCTGCCGTTCTGGACGTCGATCCTGGTGCGAACCGCGGCCTGGACGGTGCTGCTGCAGAAATTCGGCCTGGTCAACGACCTGCTGCTGTGGCTCGGCGTCGCCGACGACCGGCTCGATTTGATGTACAGCCGCATCGGCCTGATCATCGCCATGACCCACATCCAGCTGCCGTTCACGCTGCTGCCGATCTACAGCGTCATGCGCACCATCCAGCCCTCGCAGATGAAGGCTGCCTATTCGCTCGGCGCAAAACCGTTCACCGCCTTTCGCCGCGTCTACCTTCCACAGGTCTTTCCGGGCGTCATGGCCGGTTGCCTGCTCACCTTCATCCTTTGCCTCGGCTATTACATCACGCCGGCGCTGATCGGCGGCGCCAGCGACCAGCTGATCAGCAATTTCATCGCCAGCTATGTCAATGTCGAACTGAATTGGGAGATGGCGGCGGCGCTGAGCTTCATCCTGCTCGTCTTCACCCTGGCGCTGTTCGGCATCTTCGCCCGCATCCTCGGCCTCGGCCGCCTCAAGCTGGTGTAGCCATGTTGCTGTCTCCCTATCCAACGACAGGCGAAAGAATCCGCATCACCCTGCTCTGGCTGTGGTGCGGCATGGTGATCCTGTTCCTCCTCGTGCCGATCCTCATTCCCGTTCCCTTGTCGTTCAACAGCGGCGCCTTCTTCATCTTTCCGCTGGAGGGAATTTCGACGCGCTGGTACGAGGTCGTGCTCGGAACCCAGCGCTGGCAGGCAGCCATCGGCAACAGCCTGATCGTTGCGTTCGGGACGACGCTGATCGCGACGATACTAGGCACGTTGACGGCGATCGCGCTTTCCGACGAAAAATTTCCCGGCCGCCGCATTGTCATGCCGCTGCTGCTTTCACCGTTGATCGTGCCGGTGGTGATCACCGCCGTCGGCTCCTATCTGTTCTACGCGCGCGTCGGCCTCGCCAGCACCTATGCCGGCCTCATCCTGGCGCATACCGCGCTCGCCAGTCCGTTCGTCGTCGTCACGGTGGGGGCGAGCCTCTCCGGCTTCGACCGCAATCTGATGCGCGCCGCCGCCATCTCCGGAGCAAGGCCGATCACATCGTTCTTCAGGGTGATGCTGCCGCTGATCCTGCCCGGCGTGCTGTCGGGGGCGGCCTTTGCGTTCGTCACCTCGTTCGACGAGGTCGTCGTGGTGCAGTTCCTGGCTAGCGCCAATCAGCGCACCATGCCGCTCGAGATGTTCATCGGCCTGCGCGAGAAGCTGAGCCCGGCAATCACCGCCGCCGCGACGCTGATGATGGCGTTGTCGATTGTCCTGCTCGTCGTCGCCAATGTTCTGGCCCGCCGTGGCAAGCAGCGACCGCGCATCGACTAATCGTGCGGCGGTCGGCCCGAGCCGCCATAGGTCTGCCCGCGTCAGGCCGCTTTACGCTGCGATTTCAATGTCTCGTGGTGCTTGCCCAGGCCGACTTGACCGTCACCGCATCGTTCAGGCTAGAGCCGAGCGGCGTGATCGAGTATTCTACGGCGCCTCGTCATAGGCGCTGCCTGGCTTGCAGCAGGCTCTCGGCGTCGTGAGTCCGGCAACGTCTCCTTCGGCAATCGATTTCCGTTCAAGAAGGTTCGGATTGGGTAGTCGCCGCGGGCCGACTGCGATCCCAAGCGCTCCCTCGCAGCCCTCCTTTGCAACACTTTGGGCTCCTCGACGTTCTCCCAAGGCACGCTTCGAAGCCGCGGCGGTTCGGCGACCTGCATCGATGTGACGCTGGAGGACACGCCATGGACATGAGCAACAGGAAGACGCAGTTCAATGTCTGGTACTGGATCGCCGCCTTCATCGGGCTGATGATCTTTCAATATGTCTACACCGCCACGCAGAATATCGCGCAGATTCCCTACAGCCATTTTGAGACCCTGCTGCGCGACGGCAAGATCGCCGACGTGCAGGTTTCCGATCGCTTCATCCAGGGCCGCTTCAAGGAGCCGCAGGACGGCAAGCCGATGTTCATTACCACGCGCGTCGAGCCTAACCTCGCGCGGCAGCTGCAGGAACACGGCGTCACCGTCACTGGCCAGATCGAAAGCACCTTCCTGAGCGACCTGCTCTCCTGGGTCGTCCCGATCCTCGTCTTCTTTGGCTTGTGGATGCTGCTGATGAGACGAATGGCGGGTGGCATGGGAGGTTTGATGCAAATCGGCAGGAGCAAGGCCAGGGTCTATGTCGAGGCCAATACCGGCGTCGGCTTCGACGACGTGGCGGGCGTCGATGAGGCCAAGGCCGAGTTGCAGGAAATCGTGGATTTCTTGAAAAGCCCGCAGGAATACGGCCGTCTTGGAGGGCGCATGCCCAAGGGCGTGCTGCTGGTCGGACCGCCCGGCACCGGCAAGACACTGCTCGCGAAAGCCGTTGCCGGCGAGGCAAAAGTTCCGTTCTTCTCGATCTCGGGCTCGGAATTCGTCGAGATGTTCGTCGGCGTCGGCGCCGCCCGTGTGCGCGACCTGTTCGAACAGGCACGCGCCAAGGCCCCGGCGATCATCTTCATCGACGAGCTTGACGCGCTGGGCCGCGCCCGCGGTGCAGGCCCGATGATGGGCGGACACGACGAAAAGGAGCAGACGCTCAATCAACTCCTGGTCGAGCTCGACGGTTTCGACCCGAAAATCGGCGTCGTGCTGCTCGCCGCGACGAACCGCCCGGAAATCCTTGACCCGGCACTTCTTCGCGCCGGCCGTTTCGATCGGCAGGTGCTGGTCGATCGCCCGGACAAGCAAGGTCGCGTCCAGATCCTTAAAGTCCACATGAAGAAGGCCAAGCTGGCGGCGGATGTCGATGCCGAAAAAGTCGCCGCGCTGACCCCGGGTTTTACCGGCGCCGATCTCGCCAACCTGGTCAATGAGGCAACCCTGCTCGCCACGCGCCGGAGGGCGGATGTCGTCACGATGGACGATTTCAACAATGCGGTCGAGCGCATCGTGGCCGGGCTCGAGAAGCGCAACCGGCTGTTGAACCCGAGGGAACGCGAGGTCGTCGCCTATCACGAAATGGGCCATGCGTTGGTAGCCATGGCGCTGCCCGGCGTCGACCCCGTGCACAAGGTATCGATCATCCCGCGCGGCGTCGGCGCCTTGGGCTACACGATCCAGCGGCCGACCGAGGACCGCTTCCTCATGACCCGCGAGGAACTGGAGAACAAGATGGCGGTGCTGCTCGGCGGCAGGGCGGCCGAGTGGATCGTGTTCGGGCATCTGTCGACGGGGGCCGCCGACGACCTGGCCAAAGTGACCGATATCGCCCGCGCCATGGTGACGCGTTACGGCATGTCGGAAAAGCTCGGCCATGTGGCGCTGGAAAAGGACCAGCGCTCCTTCCTGAGCCCCAACCCACTTGCCGGCGGTCCGCGCGAGCACGATTACGGCGAGGCCACCGCCGAGGCTATCGACGAGGAGGTTCGCGGCATCGTCGACACAGCTTTTTCGCGAACCGTCGGGCTCCTCACCGAGCGACGGGACCTGCTGGAAAAGACGGCGCGCAAGCTGCTCGAGATCGAGACGCTCAGCGAGGCCGAGCTCGCATCGCTCGTCGGAAACGTCGCGACACCGGATCGCACAGCGGCATCCGAACCGCAATCAGGGAAGCGACCGATACGACGAGGCAAGGCTGCGGCGACAAATTTTTCGCGCCGGGCCGAGTGACGGCCTTCCTGTCCCGACCTGGTCCGGGTCGACTGCCGAAAGCCGCAGCCCCACATGAGAGATACTGCCTGCGGCGGGAAGGCGACCGCGGCAAGCAGAATCGCAATCCCTCATCAATCCATTGAGTCATGCTGGTAAAGCTCATCCATGCTGAGCGTCGCCAGAGCGGCGAAAGGCGCCTGCTTTTTCACGCGACCGCCGCTGAGGATCACCACGTCGTCGCAGAATGAGATGGTGCTGTGATGATGACTGATCACTATGGTCGTGCGGCGGCCTGCTCTCGACTTCAAGGTCTCGACGATTGCCGCTTCCGACAGTCCGTCCACCGCATTGGTGGCTTCGTCCAGGATGAGGATATCGGGATCGCGCACCAACGCTCTCGCCAGTGCGATCCGCTGCCGCTGTCCGGCTGAAAGATTGACGCCCCGGTAGCCGACGACCGTCTGGTAGCCTTGCGGCAGATGTTCAATGAATTCATGCGCTTCGGCCAGCTTTGCAGCACGCTGGGCGTCGCCGGCCGAGGCTGCGTCCTGCCCGTAGATTATGTTCTCAAAAATGGTGCCATCCACCAGTTCCAAATCCTGGCTGGCAAGTGCGACATGCCTTCGCCATTGGCTGGGATCGATCTGGTCGAGGGGTGATCCATCGACGAGAATTCTACCGGCATCAGGCTCGACGAAGCGGCACAGGAGATTGACGATCGTCGTCTTGCCTGCGCCTGAACGGCCGATGAGCGCCGTCGAGCGGCCGCTGCGGATCTCGAATGCCGCCGAATGCAGCACCACGGCACGCTGGTCCTTGCCGGAATAGGTAAAGGTCACGTCATCGAACTTGATCTCTTGCGCCAAGCCCTGGAACGGTCGGTGTCCTCGCGGAGGTTCGGGCTTGTCGGTCGGGTCCAGCATCCAGACCACCTCTTCAAGCGATCCGCTCAAGCCTTGCAACTGGCTCCAGGCCATTTGCAGGGCCCGCATATACGGCTGCAGCCTGTAGAGCAGGATGACGAACGCGACGATCAGCGGGAAACTCACGCCCACGAACCAGGCGCCGATCACCACCGCCAGAAACAGCATCGCGTGGAGAACCTCGGTCAGCGGCGGCAACGCGCCCTGACGCGTAAGCAGGACGAAAGCTGCCCGGCGAACCGCGTCCGACGCCTGATCGAATGTGGCCTTCTCGCGGCTCTCCTGTCCGAAAATGCGGATCAGACGCCCGGCATGCACGAGGTGGAGCATCTGCGATGCAAGATCGCTGTTGCGCGAGGCGACGCTGCGGCTCGGCGCCTTCAAATTGGCTGACAGCACCGCGTGCGCGATCTGAACGACGACCAACCCCAGCGTGACCAACAGTGTCATCTGCCATGAAAGCAGGAGCAGAAAAGCCAGCAGAATGATTGCGGCCGATGCGCTGACGATGGCCGTCAGCATGATCTGGATCGCATCCGATGCCCGCCAGGATTCGTTGGAGATGATGTTGAGCAGCCGTCCGGGACTTTGCTGCAGGAAGAATGGATAACCGACCCGTAGCAACTGCTCCGACAGTGCGCTGCGGATCGAATGGCTGGCCTTGCCATAGATGAAGGTCGTCAGCAGCGTGTTTGCGAAGGCGAAGACGTTCTTCAGGACGATCGAGCCGAGAATGGCGACCGAAATGACGATCAGCCGGTCGCGCTCGCTGAGGTCAGATCCGAAATGCTGGAACACGGCAGAAAAGCCGGCCATTCCGGTTTGATCCCCCTGCCCCATGATGATGCCCAGCAAGGGGATGATCAGCCCTATGCCGAAGCCTTCAAGGGCCGCGCTGGCAAGACCCAGCATCACCACGGCAGGAAGCAGCCGCAGTTGCTTCCGTCCAAGCGCGCGGCGCAGCATCGGCAGGCTCGGCGGTATCAGTCGCATTATGGCGTATTCACCCTCGCCTCGGCATTTGCCTGTTGATCCTGTGCTTGTTGATCCTGCCGCACTTGCGGCGCCTCTGGCCGTCTCGCCAACGAAAGAACCGCGAACTTGGCCGCGCCGAGCAGATTCATGATGACGATCGGCCAGTGCGACAGCTTGAGTTCGCAATCGAACCGAGGCCCCTTCACCAATTCCCGGAAAGCCGATCGCACGGCCCAGTAGAAATGGCGAAGCAGCCAAGGCGCATGGCGAACATGTTTCAGGCACAGCCCGCCATTGCCCAGGCAGTAGTCGCGGTGGAGCTTTTCGATGGCCTTGCGATCTCGCCGGCCGTGATGGTGGAAAATCGTCATGTCGGGCACATATTCGACTGGTATTCCGAGCAGCACCGCTCGCACAAGATAGTCCGTATCTTCCGCGGAGCGCAGCGGGCCGCCTGCGCCGAACCGCTCGTCGAAAAGGCCGATGCGAGCAGCAGCATCGCGGTGCATCGTCATGTTGCAGCCGAGCACAAAACCGCCGGGATGAACATCCGATGTAAGCCGCTCGCGGACCAGCGATCGCTTGATCGTGAACGGCAGATCCCTGGCATCGCCGATCTCGACGCGGCCGCCCCGGACGACCCGTTCCCCGGTCCCGTAATGTCGCTGCAAATCACTGAGGTAGTCGCCATGGACCTGGCAATCATCATCGACGAAGACCAGCACACGGCCCCGTGCTCGCGCCAGACCGGCGTTGCGGGCCGCCGCCAATCCGCGTCGTGGCTCGCAAACAGCCGTCAATGGGATGTCCGACAGTTCGGCGATGCTGGCCAGGCGTTCTGCCGTGCGGTCGGTCGAGCCGTTATCGACAACCACGAGTTCGGCCGCGAAGGCAGGATGGGCACGGCACGCGGCCTGGATCGACTTGATGCAAGGCTCGAGCACCGCAACGCGGTTGCGCGTGCAGACGATGAAACTGACCTCCGGTGCGGAGCCGTGCTGCGGCCGGGGATCGGCCGAAATGGGCGCGAGCATACTCGAGCGACTGTGCTGCAGAGGCTGGTGGGATTTGACTGTCATTCTAGCTCGACCCAAGGGAAGGCAGAACCGCCGCGGCCGGCACGGACTGCAAGTATCGCGACAAGGCGTCTACCTGCCTGGTCGCCGACATCGAGACGAGACTGAACCGCGGCGCGTAGGCGCCGGCACGCAATGCGTACCGCTCGCGACGCCGAATGCGGTCCCAATTGGCAGTCCGCGTCAGGAACTCATGCGTCAACAGCGGTTGCATCTCATCGCCTATGAGTTGGTAGAGGAAATAAAACAGGTTCAGCGTGCCGGCCTCATAGCTCGGCCTCGTTTCCACCGGCAGTCCGGAAATCCTCTCCTGCAGCGCAAGCATCCAATCGGCGGCACGGCGGACCGTGTCCATTGAGGCAGCATCACCGATGTCGCGGAGGTCCCGCGCGTTTGGCGCGAGGCCTTCCCGCTCAAGGGTTTCGGCCACGATCTTCAAATGCGTCCTTCGCATCTCCCGCTTGTGCCGGTTCGTCACGCTGTCGCCATGGATGCGATAGGCGATCAGGTTTTCGGGAATCATAGCCGCCGGGTAACGGTCGGTAAGCCGTCTGAAGAGATCGAAATCTTCGGCATGGGTATATCTCTCGTCGTAATATAGATCGCCGTCCTTTATGGCGTTCCTATTAAAAACTACTGTAGGATGCATGAATATCGTGAAGAACATTGACAATATGCCCAGGATATTTTCCTGAAGAGCTGGATCAGGCTGGCCTTTGACGATGCGGTTGCCAAGCAGGAAATCGACACCTGCGCCGCACAGGGCGAGGTCGGGCCGCCGGTTGAAGAGTGCGACCTGACGCGATAGGCGCCAGGGATAGGCGATATCGTCGGCGTCCATCCTGGCGACCAGATCACCGCGAGCCACCGCCAGCCCCTCATTCAGGGTTGCGATGAGGCCCCGGTTTTCGCGTGAGACGATGGAGATGCGGTTGTCAGATTTGCGGAAATTCTGCAGGATCTGCAGGGAATTATCCGTCGATCCGTCATCGGTCGCGATGATCTCCAGGCGATCGTAATCCTGCCGCAGGATGCTGGCGAGCGCGGCTGCCAGATAAGGTCCGGCATTATAGATCGGCAGCAGAACGGACACCAAGGGAGCAGCCATGGTCAGCTCCGATCCGTTCGCGGGAGGTCGCGTGCCAGGGATGCTTTGCGGCCATCGAGCGGGCCACTGAAATAAGCTCCTGTTGTCCTTCCAAGCCACCCTGCGTCATTCGATTTGACACCTGTCAGGATGACGGCGCCAGTTCCTGGAGCAACATAGGGGAAGTAGTGCTTGAGGCTGTTGAGCGGCTTTTCGAAAAGCAGCCATGAGACCGAAGCCACAATGATGGTCGCCGCTCCCGCAACCAGGAATCGCCCCGGCCCTTGCTCAGAGACGTTGAGCGGGATCCAGGGCTGGGACATGACCACGAGCGACAGGACGATGGGATGGTAGAGATAAACCCCGTAGCTGATGCGGCCGAGCGCCAGCAGCGGTGGCAGGTTGAGAAACTTCCCCCGATAACCGTCAATGCCGGAGGAACAGCTCGCAACGACCACGACCAGCGGCACGAGAGGCAGGACTTCCAAGAGCAGCCAGCGGCCCCATTCCTGCACGGAATTTGCCGGCGTCGGAGCAAACCACTGCAGGACGAAAAAGGCGGCCGCGAGCGCCGGCCAGCCAAATCGCAGCCACTGAGGCAAGACAGCGGTTCTGGTTCGGTAGACTGCAAGCAGCGCACCTGACGCCAGCGCGTCCATCGATGCTGGCGGAAGCAGGTCGCGCGCGAGGTCAGGACTTCCGGTGATCGGCCAATAAAAGCGATACGACAACGACAGCAGGATGACGCCGATACAGATCGACTGAAGACGCCGGAGCGGCGCCAGCAAAACGATCAATGGCCAGACGATATAGAACTGCTCCTCAATGCTCAGGCTCCAAAGATGGGCGAGGACCCAAGGCGTCCATTCGTTGCGCAGGGCGAACCAGAAATTCGACAGATAAAGCGCATGCCAGACCAGCGATCCCCTCGACTGCTCCAGGTCGACCAGCCAAACGAAAGCCAACACGGCAAAGTAGGGAGGGAATATACGCAGCGCCCGCCTGATGTAGAAGGATTTGAGTGCGGGTGCGGTTTCGAATTCAGCGGCCGCGCGCGCGTCCAGAAGAAGCCGCGTGATCAGAAAGCCACTCAGCACGAAGAACAGTCGCACGCCGATGTGGCCCCAGAAGGAGGACCCTCCCGCCGCAAAGAAATGCGAATACATCACCATCGTCACGGCGATGGCCCTCAGCGCGTCCAATTGCGTGTCGCGTCTCATCGGCGGCTTCCGCCAGTTGGATGTCTCCGATGACATCGTTGCCGCGGGTCGCCGCAGATCACTCTGCGGACAGCGGCGCCTGCGCAATGCGGCTGATCGTTTTCGCTCAAAGCGCTGCGTCTCGCGCGGGCTGCGGAGGTTCGGGCGGAGCGACGAAATGGCTCTGCGCCATCCCCCGCCAATGGGTCCACCAGATTGCAGATTGCCTCAACACCACGCTTCTCCAATCCTCCAGGGAGAATTGCCAAGGAGAGTCTTTTCACGCCATCGAATGCCCCGGGCGACGATAGGAAAAAAATGCTGCGCCGCAACACAAAATGTTAACGTGGCTGAAATAGTCGCGTGAGGCGCGGCTTGCGAAATGCGCGAGAACCGCCTGAATTTGCCTATTCTGGCAGTTTTGCGTCCGAATCTCGGACTTATCCACACCTCGTATTGGCGCGAGCGCGCTGCGCTGCAGCATGACCGATCGCTAATCAAGAAAGAAATCGGGCCCACAGACCTGACCTAACAGAGCGCAAAGCTCCTGTCGTTGCCGATGGGGTCTCGTGGTTGGGGGTCAAAGCCGGCATAGTTTATGTCCACTTTCGACCCCCTGCGTCCTCTCTCCGCTACGCCGGTTGCAACTCCCTGCGCGGCAGCCGCGGGAAGGCGATCGCCACCGCCACCGCGCCGAGCCCGACAAGGGCCGAGCCGATGAACAGCCAGGAATAGCTGGCATAGGCATCGAACACCATGCCGCCGGCGAGCGGGCCGAAGGCCATGCCGATGCTGGACAGCATGGTGACGGCACCAAACACCGTGCCGAGGATGCGCTGGCCGAAATATTCGCGCGCCAGCACCGCATAGAGCGGCATCACGCCGCCATAGGTGGCGCCGAAGATGACGGCGAGCGTGTAGAATTGACCAAGCTCGCTGACCGCAAGATAGGCTGCGATGACCACGGACTGTATCGCCAGACCGGTAATCAGCACCGGCTTGACCCCCAGCCGGTCGGCAAGCACGCCGTATAGAAGCCTGCCGCCTAAGCCCGCCAGGCCCTCGATGCTGTAGATGCTGACCGCCGCCATCGGCGCTATGCCGCACAGCATGGCATAGCTGACCATGTGAAAGATCGGTCCGGAATGCGCCGCGCAGCAGGCAAAGAAGGTCAGTGCCAAAACGATAAATTGCGGCGAGCGCAGCGCCTGTGGAACCGACATGCCGGTATCGTTGGCGGCAATATCGGCGGCGGCGTCTTCAGCGGCAGGCTTGGGCGGCTGGCGCACCAGCAAGGCGGCCGGCACCAGCAGCGCCCATGCCGCGACGCCGATGACGAACATGGCGGTGCGCCAGTCATAGGCCGTGATCAGCCATTGCGCGAAGGGCGAGATCGTCATCGGCGCCACGCCCATGCCCGCCGAGACCAGGGAAACGGCCAAGCTGCGATTGGTGTCGAACCAAGCGGCGGTCAGCGCGATCATCGGCGCGAAGAAGGCGCTTGCTGCGAGGCCGACGAGCACGCCATAGGTGATCTGGAAGACAAGCAGCGAGCCGGTGCGGCTGGCCAGCACCAGCGCCAGCCCGAGCAGCAACGCACCTGTCATCACCACGATGCGGGCGCCGTAGCGATCGTAAATGGCGCCCCAGGCGAAGCCGCCGAGGCCCATTACCAGGAAGTTCAGCGTCATAGCGCTCGATATGCCGGCGCGCGACCAATCTGTGTCGAGCGCCATCGGTTCGAGGAAGATCGCCAGCGAGAACATCGCCCCGAGGGCGACACAGGTCATCACAGCACCTGCCGCGACGATGACCCAACGATAGGAAAGGCTCATGTTTTTCTCCCGAGATCGTTTGGACACGGCGCGACTTCTTTCAAGCTTCGTCACACCGCTTGCGTCCGAAGGACGACGGCGACATTTCGAATCCTACAATCCGGTTGCATCTTTTATCCAGTCAGGAAATCGCGCCATTCAATTGCTCCAGTGCATTGACCGTGCACCGTCCTGAGCTAGATTTCCAACCTGGCGATCAGGAGCTGTCAGGCATGGAACTTCATCGCGGCCGTCTCATCGACCACGTCCAGCTGGTGGTCAGGGATCTCAAGGCCAGCCGCCGCTTCTACGAGGCGGTTTTCAAGGTGCTCGATATTCCGATCGGCGGCAGCGCCGAGGATTATTTCTGGGCCGACGAGCTGTTCGTCTCCAGCATCGACAGCCGGGCGGCCAGCGGGCAACTGACGGGGCGCCACCACCTTGCCTTCCAGGCAAAGGACCGGGCGATGGTCGACGCCTTCTACAAGGCCGGCCTCGATGGCGGCGGCACGGACAATGGCGCACCCGGCGAGCGGCAGCACTACCATCCCGGCTACTATGCCGCCTTCCTGCTCGATCCCGACGGCAACAACATCGAGGCCGTCTTTCACGGGCCAGCCAACCGCAGCGCCGCTTCGGTGGAGATTACGTTTTAGCTCGATGACAGGTATTCTCGTTACGTCGCGCCGCGCCAACGCTTAATATTCAACTTCAACGCAGCGACGCTCAAAGGCTACCGCATGGCCATCGACGAAGCGCCGCTGTCTTTGCCACGGAGCTCCCGCCCTATCGCGTCAGCGCCGCCATCCGGCCCGCCAGGAACTCGACGAACAGCCGGGCGCGGACCGGTAGCTGTCGCCCATACGCATGGACGATGTGCACCGGCATAGTCGGCATCGCCACCTCGGGCAGAATGCGGACCAGACGGCCGGTGTCGAGATCGTCCTGCACTGCAAACTGCATCAGATGCGCGATGCCGGCTCCGGCCAGCGCCGCTTGCCGGATGGCGCCGCCGTCGTCCGTATCGAGCCGCCCGTTCGGCACGATCACCGCGCCGTCGGTGAAGGTGACCGGATAAGGCCGCCCGGCCATCTGATAGCGGACGGAGTCGTGGCTCTGCAACGCCTCGACCGATGCCGGCCGGCCGCGCCGTTCGACATAGGCCGGCGAGGCCACCAGCACGATCGGCAGATTGGCGATTTTGCGCGCGATGAGCCCGGTGTCCGACAGCGTCCCCATGCGCACCGCTACATCATAACCTTCGCGGATCAGGTCGGCGTGACGGTCGGTGACGCTGAGCTCGAGTTTCAGTTCGCCGTGCTGCGCCAGGAATGCTTGTGCCCATGAGGCAATCAGGCCGCGCCCAAGTTCGACGGATGCCGTGACGCGCAGCAGGCCGCGTGCCGTATCGGCCATCTGGACGATGTCCTCGGCATCATCGAGCGCTCTCAGCAAAGGCGCGACTCGCTCGTAATAGGCGAGGCCTTCGCTGGTCAGTGCCAGCCGACGCGTCGAGCGCTGGATCAGCCGCACGCCCAGGCGCCGCTCGAGCCGCGCCACGCTCTTCGACACCGCCGACGGGCTGGAGCCGACCAGCCGGCTGGCGGCATGGAACGAGCCGGCATCGACCGTGCGCACGAAGGCGACGAGACCAGCGGTCTTTTCGAGGATGGTGGTCATTCAAGAATTCCAGGCACGAAAGAACCGATCGAGGTAATCCTAATACGCTATCCGATCACTATTAAATACCGCTCATCATCGACAAAGGAGAGATTTGATGAGCAAGCTGAAAGGTAAGGTCGCCATCGTCACCGGCGCCTCCAAGGGTATCGGTGCCGGCATCGCCAAGGGTCTTGCGGCGGCCGGTGCCGCGGTGGTCGTCAACTATGCATCGTCCCGGGAAGGTGCGGACCGCGTCGTTGCCGAGATCAAGGACGCAGGCGGCCGGGCCGTTGCCGTCCACGGCGACGTGTCGCAAGCGGCCCACGTGCGCCGCCTGTTCGAGGCCGCCAAATCGTCGTTCGGCGCGGTGGACATCCTGGTTAACAACGCCGGCGTCTTCGCATTCGAGCCGCTGGAAGCGGTGACTGAGGCCGAATTCCACCGTGAGTTCGACACCAATGTGCTGGGCACCATCCTGACCATCCGGGAAGCGGTGAACCATTTCGGCGCCGGAGGCGGCAGCGTCATCAACATAAGCTCGGTCGCCAGCCTCAACCCGCAGCCGAACTCACTGGTCTACGCCGCCACCAAGGGGGCAGTGGATTCGATCACGCTCTCCATGTCGAGAGAACTGGGCGCCCGCAACATCCGCGTCAACGCCATCGCGCCCGGCGGCGTCGACACCGAAGGCCTGCAGCGGATCGGCATCGTCGGCAGCGAGTTCGAGAAGCAGGTCATCGCCATGACCCCGCTCGGCCGCTTCGGCCAGCCCGACGACATTGCCCGCATCGCGGTGTTCCTCGCCTCCGACGAGGCGTCCTGGCTGACCGGCGAACGCATTACCGCCTCGGGGGGCTGGCGGTAGGCATCTGATCACACCGGCAAGAGGGCGTTCGGCTTGACATCGGCGATGGAGGCGAAGGTGTGCGTTTCGCGCACGCCGGGCAGTGGCAGGATGACCCGCTGCAGGAAATCCTTGAACACCGCCATATCGGCGATCCGCGCCTTCACCAGATAATCGAAACCGCCAACCACCATATGGCACTCCAGAACCTCCGGGGCCTTCGCCACGGCGTCGGCGAAACGGTCAAAGACATGCGGCGCCGTGTGGTCAAGCCGGACCTCGATGAACACCAGCGCTCCCCGGCCGACCTTGCGCGGATCGAGCACCGCCCTAACCGCGGTGATGAACCCGTCGCGGAACAGGCGCTTCACCCGCTGGCTGGCTCCGGTCGGCGACAGCCCGACACGCCCGGCAAGATCAAGCGTCGTCCGGCGCCCATCCTCCTGCAGCAGCCGGAGCAGGCTGCGGTCTATCTGGTCGAGGTCGTCCATTTGCACAATCCACTCTATCTCAGGGATTTGTGTGCTGATTTCACGCAGAGATGTCAAAATCAACGTATTTCATCACATAAAACCTCGCAATAGCCTGCGCTTCCCTCACCCACTCAAAGCAAACGTGGTGAGCCGATTTCGACAAACAAAAGGAGTGCAAGATGACCAAGGAAGCGTTCAGCCCAGCCGGCAGGAGTGCGGCGGAAATCAGCAAGGGAGCGACCGAGATCCTGGTGCTGAGCGAAGTCGACGTGATGGCGTGCATCGATCTCAGCCAGCTTCTCGATGTTCTGGAAGACGGCTTCAAGGCGCTGTCACAAGGCAAGGTCGTCAATCCACCCCGACCACAGCTCAACATCCCAGGGGCCGGCTACAGCCTCGCCATGCCGGCCTGGATGGAGGGCATGAACCTGACCGTCAAGATCGTCAACGTCTTCGAAGGCAATTTGGCCAAGAACCTGCCCAGCCACCTCGCCACCATCAGCCTGTTCGATCCGCTGTCCGGCCTGCCGGTCTGCATCATGGACGGCACCTTCATAACCGCGGTGCGAACCTCCGGCTCCGCCGTGCTGTCGGTGCGCGCGCTCGCGCGCCGGGACGCCAGGATAGCGACAGTGGTCGGCGCCGGCGTGCAGGCCAACCAGCACCTGCATCTGTTGCCGCTGGTGCGCGACTTTGCCGATATCCGGGTCGCTTCGAAGAGCTTCGACGATGCGGCAGCGCTTGCCCGGCTGCATCCGTCGGTGGTGGCGGTCGCCGACCTCGAGGCGGCAGTGCGCAGTTCCGACGTGGTGTGCCTGGCGACGCATTCCTACGAGCCGGTGATCGAGGCAGACTGGGTTCGGCCGGGCACGCACGTCTCGTCGGTCGGGGTGGCACCACCCGGCGGTGAAATGCCGATCGAGCTCATCGGCAAATCCAGTCTTTTTGTCGAGACCAGGGATGCGTTCGAACCGACCCCGGTCGGTTCTTGCGAGCTTGCCGGCTTCGACCCGGATTTCGGCACTGAGCTTGGCGCCATGCTGCTCGACCGCGCGCCGGGCCGTGTTTCGGATCAACAGATCACCACCTACAAGGCGATGGGCATTGCCATGGAAGACATGGTCGCCGCCGATCTCGCCTATCGTTGCGCCAAGCGTCTGCGCAAGGGAAAGCTCATCGTGCTGTAGGCGTGCCGCGAGCCAGGCGGGATCGACGTTGCTGACAATGGCGCTTTCGCGGAAGCGGCCGGGCTAAAGGGCGGTCCCTCAGGCCGGCACACGCTTCAGCGCCTGCGCCATGCAGTGGATGCCGCCGCCGGTCTTCGAGACCTCGCTCATGTCGACCGCCGCGACCTCGAAGCCGCGCGCCTTGAGCTGGCCGATCAGCGTCTGGCTCGAGGTCGGCGCGATCACCCTGTCCTTGCCCAGCGACATGAAATTGCAGCCGAGCGCCATCGTGTCCTGGAAAGGCACGTCGATGATCTCGTGGCCCTTGCCCTTCAGCCAGTCGACGATGCCGGGCTCCGTGCAGGCAAGGCAGACGGCGGTCAGCTTCTCGGCGATCGGCACCACCATCAGGTCGATATGGACATAATATTCGTCGATAAAGGCGATGCGGGTCTCCCAGCCCTCCTTGTCGAACCAGGCCTGGACCTGGCGCGCGCCCTCCTCCTGCGTGCGGGCGCCGCCGCAGCCGATCAGCACCACGCCGTCCTCGATGACGTTGAAGTCACCGCCTTCGAAGGTTCCTGCCGTGACCATGTCGTAGATCGGGATGCCGAGCCTCTCATAGGTGCGGATCGCCGCATAGTTCTCGCCGCGCCGCCACCAGTTGGCCATCGCGGTGATGATGACGCCGTACGGCGTCATGACGCTGGAATCGCGTGAATAGACCTGCATCGGCAGTTCCGGCGTCGGCTCGTGCCAGTGGATGTTGACGCCGAAATGCTCGTAAGCGGCGACCAGGTCCTTGTGCTGCGCCTGCGCGATCTGGACGTTGCACGGCGCCTCGCGCAGATGCTTGCGCGATAGCGAGCTGGTCGAGAGATGGCGCAGGAAATTCGGCGAGCCGAGCAGCACGTCGGTCAGGAAATCGGTCTCGTTGGCAAAGCCCCAGGCGGTCAATGGCTTGGTGCCGCCGGCCGGATTGCGGCGCTGCAGTGAAAACGGCTCTGCTACGATGCGGTCGTGAACGGTCATGGCATTCTCCTGGCTTCGAGTGATCACGCGGCTTGCGGGTTGCTTGGTATCCACCAGTCCCGTCCGCGCGGGGTGGTGACATATTCCGGCCAGCGGAAATGGATCGGCGGTTCGTAGTCGCAAAGCGGCGCCAGCCAAGTGCTGCCACCAATGCCGCCGCCGGTGCGGGCGACGAATTCGTCCATCGCCGCATCGCGGGCGGCCTTGTCTTCCAGCAGGCGAAGGGCTGCCAGCGCAATCGTCTTCGATGCGCAGGCAACCATCGGATCGATGGTGGCGGAAATGCCGCCCAGCGCATTCATCGCCCAGGACGGATACGCCTGGCCGTTTTGCGAACGCAGCGCCGGCCGGGCGACGTAGAACCGCGCCGTCGGCGTCTGCCACGACATGTCGGTGTAATCGTCGGAGGTTGAATTCAGCTGCGACGGCGGCAGGTCGCGGCGCAGCAACGCCTCCGCCTCCTCAGGCGCGATCAGCTGCTCCAACTCGGCGATGAACGGCTCATCGCTCGCCGCGCCGCCGGCATTGAGCTGGATTTCGCGGGCAATCGCCTTGGCCGTCTCGTCCCAGCGCGGCGGCCCGACCGTCGACAGCGCATCGTAGGCAATACCCGCCATGGCATGATTGGCGAGCCCTGGCCGCGACTTCGACACCCAGTGCCGCTCATGGCGGCAGCCGCTCATCTTGGCGGCGGCTTCGGCATTGCGGTCGAGCACGGCGGTGACCCGCTCGGCCATGGCAATCGTCGGCACGCGGATCATGTACTGGATCTCGGCCAGTCCGGCCGGCAGATTGTCGGCGGTCGCCTGCCCCGCGGTCAGGATCGCCTCGCTGATCGACCAGCCGCCCTGATGCGGCAGCATGGAATCGCGCAGCGCCTTGGACGCCATGTACATCATCATGAGCGCGTCGTTGGCGCCGGGCGCCCTGACCGCCGAATGCGCCTGCGGAATCGGCGCTCCATCGCTTGCGCGAGCCCAATTTTCGGGTTCGTCGCACACAAAGCGATAGATCATCGCATAGGCCGCGCCGCAATGTGTGTCCCAGCGCGCCGTGTTGCAGAGCGGCAGCATGTAAAAGGGATGGAAAGAGATCATGCCAGCAAGGCCATCGTAGTAGCCTTTTGCGGCATGGATCGGCTTCGACCCCCGCACCTTCTCCGCCGGCTCGCCGGTGAAGCGCAGCGTGCCCGATATGCCGTGGCGCTGCATCGCCGCCTTGGTCGCCAAAAGCCCGCCCAGGCTGGCAATGCCGAGGCCGGAATGCGGATCGGTATGGCCGCCGGCCTCAGCGCCTAGACCAGGACGCGGTCGCTTGACGGTCGCCGCGTCCTGGCAATTGCCCGGCACCGCGTCATACTCGGCATACATGCCGATCGTCGGCCCGGCGCCGTTGGTCCAGTGGGCGCAAAAGGCGGTCGGCATCCCGCCGGAGCCTTCCTCGACCGGAAAGCCCTCATGCTTCAGACGCTCGACATACCAGGCGGCCGACTGGTATTCGCGCCAGGCGGTCTCGCCGAAATCGAAGATCGTCCGCGTCCACGCCGACAGCGACCGCTGGATGTCGTCGAGACAGGCAAGCGCGGTTGCTTGGGCCGAGGTGGTCACCGGATCCTCCATCCGTCAAAGAAAGCAGTGAAGCGCCTCGCCAAAAAGTGATATGTTTTCCCGGCTCATGCAAATTCGGTTCACCTCTTGAGAATTCCCTCGACTCAGGCGCTGCGCGCCCTCGACAGTTTCGCCCGCCACGGCAGCGTCTGGCGCGCCGCCGACGAACTGCATCTGACCCGCAGCGCGGTCAGTCATCAATTGCGGCTGCTCGAACGCGATCTCGGCTTCGATCTGCTCGAGCGCATCGGCAAGGGCGTGGCGCTGACACCGCGCGGCCAGCGTTACGCCAGTGACGTGCGCAAGGCGCTGACGGTGCTCGGCGATGCGGTAACGCGCCATGCCGGCACCGGCGTCGGCGGCTCGTTCAGCGTCAGCTGCACGCCGGGCTTCGCCTCGCTGTTCCTGTGCACGCACATCGGCGAATTCCGGCAGATGTACCCCGATGTCGCGCTGCGCATCCTGACGCCGCGGCGGCTGGACGACGTCAGCAATGCCGACGCCGACGCCTTCATCGCCTTCGGCGTCGGCAACTGGCCGAACCGCGCGGTCGAGCTGTTGTGCGAGATCTCGTTCACGCCGCTGTGCAGCCCGACGCTGCTCAACAAGATCGGCGGCTTTTCCAGGCCGGCCGACGTGCTGCGCGCCAATCTCCTGCATCTCGGCGACACCGAGGACTGGGCGCGCTGGCTGGCGCTGTCGAAGGTCGAGAATCCCGACACCGAGGGCGGCATCTTCTTTTCCGACATGAACCTGGTTTTTTCGGCCGCCATCGCCGGCCAGGGCATCGCCATGGGCGACGAACTCACCAGCCGCCGGGCGCTGAGCGAAGGCCGGCTGGTGCGCCCCTTCGACATCGCAATCAGTTCGCCACGCTCGTATTTTCTCGTTTCCGAGCATGCCAAGGCGGCGCATCCGGTGCTGGAGGCGTTCGGGAGGTGGCTGAGGTCGAAACTGTCGGAGAATAGAATCCATCCGTATTGAGCGGGACGATGAAGCGCCAATCTCCCCCCTCGTGGGGGAGATGCCCGGCAGGGCAGAGGGGGCGCGAAGGAACGCTAGCTTTTCCAGCAACTCTGAAACCAGCGATGGACCGCTCCAAATAGTTGATAGGCTGGCGGGACAGCGCCCCCCTCTGTCCTGCCGGACATCTCCCCCACACGGGGGGAGATTGGCAGCTCGAGCGTCCCGCTCGCCTCTCCCATGTGAACAACAGATGAATCAAATTTGCCGATCAGGCGAAAACTATTCGGTTGCGGTGAGCCGCGGGCCTGCCTACGATTTCAATCACATTGAGGACAAGGCAGGATGCAGCAACCCGGCCGTGCCGCAGAGATCAAGGCAATCGGGATCGGCAAGAGCTTCGGCTCGTTCCGTGCACTGGACGATCTGACGCTCGATATCGGCCGCGGTGAGTTCCTGACCCTGCTCGGGCCGTCGGGTTCGGGCAAGACCACCTTCTTAATGATCCTTGCCGGTTTCGTGCAGCCGACCGACGGCCGCCTTTACAGCGACGGCGTCGATATCACCGAGCGGCCGGCCGAGCAGCGTGCCGCCGGCATGGTGTTCCAGGGCTATGCCCTGTTCCCGCATATGAGCGTCGAGGCCAACATCGCCTTCCCGCTCAAGGTGCGCAAGAAGTCGGCGGCCGAGATCAAGCGTCGCGTCGGTGAGATGGTCGAGCGCGTCGGGCTGAAGGGCCACGAGAAGAAACTGCCGTCGCAATTGTCCGGCGGCCAGCAGCAGCGCGTGGCGCTGGCCCGCGCACTGGTGTTCGAGCCGGGTGTGCTTTTGCTCGACGAGCCGTTCTCGGCGCTCGACAAGGGCCTGCGCGGCCAGATGCAGGCCGAGATGAAGCGGCTGCACCAGGAAACCGGCACCACCTTCGTCTTCGTCACCCATGACCAGAGCGAGGCGCTGGCGCTGTCGTCGCGCGTCGCCATCTTCAACCACGGCAAGTTGCTGCAGGTCGGGGCGCCTGACGAGGTCTACGACCGGCCGGCCAACCGCTTCGTCGCCGAGTTCCTCGGCGAGATCAACATGCTGCCGCTGAAGGGCGTTCGCAACGCCGACAACGGCGCCACCGGCCTGTGCGAAGACCGCACCATCACCCTGCGCGGCAATGCAAGCGCCGTCGGCAGCAACGCCATCCTGGCGATCCGGCCCGAATACATGTCGATCGCCCCCGAAGCGACAGCCGGCGAGAACGGCATCGCCGCGACTGCGGTCGCCTCGACCTATCTCGGCGCTGCGACGCGGCTCGATCTCACCACGCGCCAAGGTGCCAAGGTGACGGTCTCGGTGCCGAACGAGGTCGCCGCTTCGGCACTCAGCAAGGGCAATTCCGTATGGCTGACATGGCCTGCGGAAAAAGGTTTCCTCCTTCCGGCCGGAGGACAATGACGATCGGCGTGGCGAAGCTGAAATTCGCCAGGCTGGCTCTCGGGAAATATCAACGACAAAAAAGGGGAACTGACATGACAAACAATTCAGAGATGAGCGACACCAGGAAACACGCCATCGAGACACTGTCCGCCAGGGCGGTGCGCGGCGAGATCTCGCGCCGGCAGTTCACGCAGTTGGCCGCACTCGTGCTGGCCGGCCCGCCGATGCTGGTGCGCTCGACCGGCGCCTTCGCGCAAGCCAAGGAACTGGTGCTGGTCAACTGGGGCGGCGACGCCATCACCGCCTATGACGCGGCCTATGGCCAGGCGTTCACCAAGGAGACCGGCATCACCGTCAAGATGGACGGCTCCGGTCCGACCGAGGGTGCGATCGCCGCACAGTTCAAGAGCGGCGCTCCGACCTGGGACCTGGTCGACGTCGACCCGTTCTCGGCGATCACGCTCGGCGCGCAGGGCATGCTCGAGCCGATCGACTATTCGATCGTCGACAAGAACAAGATGCGGCCTGGCTTCGGCTGGGAGCACGCCGCCTCGACCTATTTCTTCTCCTATGTCATCGCCTACGATTCCGAGAAATTCGGCAGCCAGGCACCGACCGGCATGGCCGACTTCTTCGACGTGGCAAAATTCCCCGGCAAGCGCTCCCTCTACAAATGGGGCGTGTCGAGCTGGGAAGCGGCACTGCTCGCCGACGGCATCGCGCCGGCCTCGCTCTACCCGCTCGATCTCAAGCGCGCGCACGACAAGATCGCCGCCTTCAAGGAGAATGTCGTTGCCTATTGGGGCGGCGGCGCCGAGAGCCAGAGCGTGCTGCTCGACGGCGAGGCTTCGATGGCGATCGTCTGGTCGACCCGAGCCTCGCTGATCGAGCAGGATTCCGGCGGCAAGATCAAATTCATTTGGGACCAGGGCCTGATCTCGCCCGGCGCGCTCGCCGTGCTCAAGGGCAATCCCGGCGGCAAGGACGCGGCGATGAAGTTCATTGCCAGCGCCCAGGATCCGGAGAAGCAACTGATCATGTTCGACAAGCTCGGCCAGGGCCCGGCCAATCCGGCCACCGACGCGCTGATCCCCGCCGACAAGAAGCGCATCAACCCGGTCGACCCCGAAAACATGAAGAAGCAGATCCCGCTCGACATGGAGTGGTACGCCAAGAACTACGGGGCCGCACTCGACGAATACACGAAGATCATCTCCGCCTGATAGACCGGGATAACCGGAGCCGAGATGAAAGCATATCTCTCCGACAGGATGGGCGCGGCGCTGTTGATGGCGCCGCTGCTGCTGTTCCTTGGCGCCGCCTACGCCTGGCCATTCTTCGGCGTCGTCAATTGGAGCTTCACCCTGCCCGAGCCGGGGCTCGGGCAATATGGCACGCTGCTTAGCGACCCGCTGGTGCAGTCGGTGTTTGTCCGCACGCTGCGCATCGCTGCGATCGTCACGATTGTTTCGGTTGCCGCCGCCTACGCCATCACCGTGGTCTGGGTGCGCGGCACGCCGGCGCAGCGGGTGATCGCCGAGTTCTGCATCCTGGTGCCATTCTGGATCTCGGTGCTGACGCGCGCCTTCGGCTGGGTGGCGCTGCTTTCCAATCGCGGCCTGTTCAACACCTGGCTGCAGGCGATCGGCTTCATCTCGGAACCGCTGACGCTGGTGCGCAACGAATTCGGCGTCATCGTCGGCATGACCCATTTCCTCATTCCTTTCGCCGTGTTTCCACTGGCGTCCTCGATGCGCAGCCTCGACGACCGCGTGCTGCTGGCGGCGCGCGGGCTCGGCTCCAGCCGCATGCGCACCTTCTGGTCGGTGTTCGTGCCGATGACCCGCTCCGGCATCATCGGCTCGGCGCTCATCGTCTTCGTGTTTTCGCTCGGCTTCTTCGTGACGCCGGCGATCCTTGGCGGCGGCCGCAGCGTGATGGTCGCCGAGCTGATCTATCTGCGCATCTTCCAGAGCCCGGATTGGGGGCTGGGGGCGGCGATCAGCGTCGTGCTGGTGCTGTTCGTCGGTACGCTGATGGCGCTGCTGTTCCGCTATGTCAGACCGAAGCAGCTGATCTGATGCCGACCTACCGCCCCGGCCCCGTCTCGCTGATCCTCGCTGCACTGGTAGCGCTGTTCCTGCTGTTGCCGCTGCTCGCCGTCATCCCGGTGTCGCTAACGCCGACCCGCATGCTGGCGATGCCGTCCGGCGAATTGTCGCTGCGCCACTACCGGGCGCTGATCGAGGATCCGCGCTGGATCAATTCGATCCTGCTCTCGATCAGGATCGGCGTCGTCAGCAGCGCCTTTTCCACCGTGCTGGCCCTGTGCTTCAGCCTCGGTGTGTGGATGTTCCAGCCGCGCTTCACCGCCGCGCTGGTCGGCTTCGTGCTGCTGCCGATGGTGGTGCCGCCGGTGGTTTCGGCGATCACGCTCTACTTCCTGCTGACCTCGATCTCCGGCGTCTCTTCGTTCTTCGGCTACGACACCTGGCTCGGTGTCGCCATGGCGCATGCTGTGATGACGGTGCCCTTCGCCACGGTGCTGATCCTGGTGTCGCTCAGCCAGCTCGACCGGCGCATCGACCTTGCCGCGCGCGGTCTCGGCGCCACCGTGTGGGAACGCGCCACCCGCATCATCATGCCCAACATCAAATTCGGCATCGTCACTGCCGCCCTGCTGTCCTTCGTGCTGTCCTGGGAAGAGATCGGCGTCACCCTGTTCATCACCTCCGTAAACGCCATCACGCTGCCCAGGCTGATGTGGATGGGCCTGCGCGACAACATCGACCCGGCGATCGCCGCCCTCTCGGTGATCCTGATCATCATCACGGTGCTGGTGCTGGCGGCGCGCAGTGCCGTGGTCAGGCTGCGCGCGGGGCAGTAGGGCGTCCGAAGCGGAGCGCATATCCCGCTCGATAGTTGGCGGGACAGCGCCCCCCTCTGGCCTGCCGGCCATCTCCCCCACTTGGGGGGAGATCGGCAGCTTTCGGCGACGGCTCCCTCCTTCGGCGGTAGTGATTGGCGAAAGCGGAGATGACGGCCAATCTCCCCCCAAGTGGGGGAGATGTCCGGCAGGACAGAGGGGGGCGCGAAGGATTGCCAACCTTTGAAAGCTTCTTCTACCCCATGGCGTGGCGGATCGACTTGGACAGACGGCTCAGGAATGCCGGTCTAGACGATGCGTCGAGCTTCCACGACAGCACCGCCGTCGCCAGTTTCCGCGGCAGCACCCCGACCGACAGGAACCAGGCGGCAAGGACGGCGCGCCGGCGCAGCGACGCGGTCATTTCGAGGCTGGCGACGGCGCCCGCCGCCCCAAGCGCCAGCCGGGAATCATTGGCCACGGGGTGCCGGCGCCTGTCCGCGCACAGCGACGCCAGCCGCTCTTCCAGGTGGACCGGATCGTGGCGGACAGCCTCCGACGGAACGATGGTCAGGCCGATCCCGGAGGCTTGGTCCGACAGCGCCTGCATGCGGCGGAAGTCGTGGGTTACCCGCCAGCGTGCCCGCTCGGCGAGCTTTTCACCGAACACCGAATGGTTGGCGCCGTGGATCCGGTAGGCGCCGACGCATTCGTCGATGGACCGGACGTGTCCGTACATGGGCGCCAGCGTTACAAGGTAGCCATCGGCGCCCTGGCGGAACTCCGCCTCCGGTATAGGCATGATCGATTCGAGGGTTGTGCGATCAAAGGCCAGCCCGCTGGTCACAGTCGTCTGATAGCGGCCCTTGTGCAGGAGTTTCGGCATGACGTCACCGCTGTCGAAGGGCAGTTCGGGCGGCGGAAAGACGTCCTTGATGCGTTGTCGTTCGTCGACGATATGCAGCCTTGATTGCACCTGGGCGGTTGCCGCGTCCCAGGTGTCGACGATCCTGGAAACGGCGGTCGGATAAAGAAAATCGTCGGCGTCGAGGAACAGGACGATCTTGCCCGAGCTTGCCGCGAACCCGGTGTTGAACGCCGCCGCATGCCCGCCATTTTGCGCGCGCGGGCAGGCGAGGATCCTGTCCCCATATGATTTCATGATTGTCGTGGAATTGTCCTGCGAGGCATCATCGACGACGATGACTTCGACATCCGCGTAGTCCTGCTCGAGGGCGCTATCGATGCTGCGTTTGAGGAAACGCGCGTAATTGTAGTTCGGAATGATGATGGATACCGGAATCCTCGGGACAGACTGCATCGCATTTGACCTCGCATCTTGCTTTGGTTTCAGCAAACCCGCGCGCGGGCCTGGTTCCTCCTCAAGCGCGTCCCACGAATTCCTGGGAGAAGGCTCGCGCCTTTCGTCAGGACGGGTCACGTCTCTTGCTTTGCGACTTCATGCTGAGGCCGCCATTGCCTTCAAGAGCTGCCGCCGAGATCATGGTCGACGGCAGCAAGGGCTCCGACGGTTCGGCTCGGATGACACGACAACCGAGCCTGACGGAAAGGCTTGGGTCGCGATCAGGTCGGGACCGAAGCGGACAGGCACCTTGAAGGCATGGCGGATACTGGCCTTCAAATGCGGCTGGAGCAAGCCCCACGCCAAGACCAAAGGCTCACAAGCCTGTTACGTCTCAGGCGGCATGCAGCGTTGGAATGGCGCTGACATCCACTTCGCGCTCCGCGTGCCAGGCATCATACGCGGCCGCGACCATCGGCTTACAAGGCCAATCGTCTTTTCCCGGAGCCGGCGAACCGGCTCCGGGCCGTATGGGGGCAGGCCTGATCAGTCACGCGGCCTGCAGCCCCGGCAGCGACAGATCGGCTTCCTCCGGCAAGTCGCCGGCCATCGCGGCAGCGAACCTGGTCTGGTCGAGTTCCCCTTCCCAGCGCGCCACGACCACGGTCGCCACCGCATTGCCGATGAAGTTGGTCAGCGCCCGGCATTCCGACATGAAGCGGTCGACGCCGAGGATCAGCGCCATGCCGGCGACCGGCACTGCCGGCACGACCGAGAGCGTCGCGGCCAGCGTGATGAAGCCGGCGCCGGTAATGCCGGCGGCGCCCTTGGAACTCAGCATGGCGACGGCGAGCAGCAGGATCTGGTCGCCGAGGGTGAGCGGCGTGTCGGTCGCCTGGGCGATGAACAGCGCGGCCAGCGTCATGTAGATATTGGTGCCGTCGAGGTTGAAGGAATAGCCAGTCGGGACGACCAGCCCGACCACCGAGCGGTTGCAGCCGGCGCGCTCCATCTTGGCCATCAGGCCCGGCAGTGCCGCTTCCGAGGACGAGGTGCCGAGCACCAGCAGCAGCTCTTCCTTGACGTAGCGGATCAGCGCCAGGATCGAGAAGCCGTTGTAGCGGGCGACCGCGCCCAGCACCACCAGCACGAACAGCAGCGACGTCAGGTAGAATGTGCCGATCAGCATGGCGAGGTTGGCGATCGAGCCGATGCCGTATTTGCCGATGGTGAAGGCCATGGCGCCGAAAGCGCCGATCGGCGCGGCCTTCATCAGGATGGCGACGAGGCGGAAGATCGGCGTGGTCAATGCCTGCAGGAAATCGACGACCGGGCGGCCGCGATCGCCGACCGCGGCAAGAGCGAGCCCGAACAGCACCGAAAAGAACAGCACCTGCAGGATGTCGCCCTTTGCGAAAGCTCCGGTGATCGTGTCGGGGATGATGTTCATCAGGAAACCGACGATGCTGGTGTCGTGCGCTTTTTCGGTGTAGGTCGCCACCTTTGTGGCATCGAGCGTGGCCGGATCGATATGCATGCCGGCGCCCGGCTGGACGACGTTCGAGACTACGAGGCCGACGACAAGCGCCAGCGTCGAGAATGCCAGGAAGTAGATCATCGCCTTGCCGGCGACGCGGCCCACCTTCTGCAGATCGGAAACGCCGGCGATGCCGGTCGCCACCGTCAGGAAGATCACCGGCGCGATCACCATCTTCACCAGCTTGATGAAAGCGTCGCCGAACGGCTTCATCGCTTCGCCGGTTTCGGGATAGAAGTGGCCGAGCAGCACGCCGGCGGCGATCGCCGCCAGCACCTGCACATAGAGATGCCGGTAGAACGGAAGTTTGCCGCGCGGCGCGGCGGCAGCGAATGCTGTCTGCATGACGTCCTCCATTGTGCTCCGATCGAAAGCTCGACCTCCCGGAGCGTTTGCATTTGACCCAGCAGCCTCGCGACCGCTGAAGTCGTGTTTGCAACTGCCGTGCCAAGTGCGCGGAAAAGAGCCTCTCCCTTTGATTTTATTGAGTATTCCAGAACTGGTTGTTCGTCTCGCACACACACAAAGTGCGGATGTTCGCATGGTCGAATTGTGCTTTGTGCGAAATCATGCACAAATGGGCGATGCTGCAACGACCCGCCGCTGCCTTGCCGTCGACGCCCGAGCAACTCGGCAGGCGAGCGCGCCGTGCCTGGCTGCTGTTTGCGGTAATCGCCCTTGCGACGGCCACGGCCGCACTTTACGGCGCCGGTCTCTATGGCCGCATCACCGAGCTCGGGACACTGACGGCGCAGGGCCGCACCGACGCCAATCTGAAGGTCGCGCTATTGCGCGCCGTTCTGGAAAGCCCGCGCGCCCTGCCCCTGCTTTTGTCGGAAGACCAGCAGGTGCGCGACGCGCTGGCGCAGAAAAGTGCTGCTGCAATCGATGTGCTGAATCGCAAGCTTGAAGGGCTGGTCTCCGGCACCAAGGCCTCGGTGCTCTATGTCATCGGCAGCGACGGACTGGCGATCGCCTCCAGCAACTGGCGCGACCCGATCAGCTTTGTCGGCAACGACTACCGGTTCCGCGACTATTTCTCCGCAGCGATGCAATCTGGAACCGCCGAATATTTCGCGCTCGGCAATGTCAGCAAACGCCCAGGCCTCTACATCTCGCGACGCGTCGGCGATGCTGCCGCACCGCTCGGCGTCGTCGTCGTCAAGGCGGAGTTCGATCAGCTCGAAGCCGACTGGCACGAGGTGAACCGCCCGGCCTATGTCAGCGACGAGCGCGGTATCGTCCTGATCACCAGCGTGCGGTCCTGGCGCTTCATGACGACGGCGCCGCTTGCCGGGCCTGATCGTGCCGCGATCCAGAACAGCCAGCAGTTCGGCGATGCACCGCTGATGCCGTTGCCGATCACGCGCCCGCAGGCGCTCAGCCCGGACACATCCATCGTCCACGCGGTGACGCCCGGCGGCAGCGACGCGGAATATCTGAGACTTTCAGCCCCGGTTCCTTCGACCCCCTGGCGCCTCGACTATCTCGTCCCGGCCGAGGCGCCGATCGCCGCCGCGGCCCGTGAAATGCGGCTCCTTGCGCTCGGCGTCTTGGTCCCGTTGCTCGGCCTTGCTGCGTATCTGTTGTGGCGCCGGCAGTCGGGACAAATGCGGATCGCCGCCGAACAGGCGGCGCGCACCGAACTCGAGCGCCGCGTCGTCGAACGAACCGAGGATCTGAGCCGTGCCCGCGATCGGCTGCAGGCGGAGATATCAGACCATCGCAGCACGGAAGCCAAGCTGCAGGTGGTGCAGCAGGATCTGGTCCAGGCCAACCGCCTCGCCATCCTCGGCCAGGTCGCCGCCGGCGTCGCCCATGAGATCAACCAGCCGGTTGCCACCATACGCGCCTATGCCGACAACGCCCGCGTCTTCCTCGACAGGAAGCAGACCGCGCCCGCCGAGGAAAACCTCGGCGCCATCGCAGCATTGACCGAGCGCATCGGCACCATCACCGAAGAATTGAAGGCCTTTGCCCGCAAGGGCCGCACCGCCGCCGAGCCTGTCGCATTGCGCGGTGTCATCGAGGGCGCCGTCGTGCTGTTGAGAAGCCGCTTTGCCGGCCGGCTCGACGCACTGGCGATCGACCTGCCACCGCCGAGCCTCAAGGTCATGGGCAACCGGGTCCGGCTCGAACAGGTGCTGATCAACCTCTTCCAGAACGCGCTTGAAGCGCTGGACGGCCGCAACGACGCTCATGTGCGGGTTTCGGTCGAGGAGACCGCGGACGGCGTGATGGTCGGCGTGTCCGATAACGGGCCTGGCATTCCGCCAGGGATTCTCAAATCGCTGTTCACGCCGTTCAATACATCCAAGGAAAAAGGCCTCGGTCTTGGCCTTGTCATCTCGAAGGATATCGTCGCCGACTACGGCGGATGCATCGAGGTTTCGAGCGACGGCAGCGGCACCCGCTTCGCCATCCATCTCTTGAAAGCAGCATAGTGGCCAAGGCAGCATGACGAACGACGACGCAGCGCCGGTCATCTTGGTCGATGACGACAGCGATCTCCTCAAGGCTACCGCGCAGACGCTGGAGCTTGCCGGCTTTTCGGTCTCGGCTTTTTCGGTGGCGGCCGAGGCGCTGGCCAGGCTCGACACCGGTTTTGCCGGCGTGGTGGTGTCGGATATCCGCATGCCTGAGATTGACGGCTTGCAGCTTTTCAACCGCATCCTGCGGCTGGACCCGGACATCCCGGTCATCCTCGTCACCGGGCATGGCGACATCGCGGTTGCCGTCAAGGCGATCAAGGACGGTGCCTACGACTTCATCACAAAACCCTTCGCCGCCGACCGGCTGGTGCAGAGCGTGCGCCGCGCCGCGGAAAAGCGCCGCCTAGTGATGGAGAACCGCGCCTTGCGCGAGGCGGCCGGAGAGGCGCAGGACGGCCTGCCGCTGATCGGCCAGACGCCGGCGATGGAAAGGCTGCGCCGCACGCTGCGCCAGATCGCCGACACCGATGTCGACGTGCTGGTGACCGGCGAAACCGGTTCCGGCAAGGAAGTGGTGGCCAGCCTTTTGCATCGCTGGAGTCGCCGCGCCAAGGGCAATTTCGTCGCGCTGAATTGCGGCACGCTGCCCGAGACGGTCATCGAGAGCGAATTGTTCGGCCACGAGGCCGGCGCCTTCACCGGGGCGCAGAAGAAGCGGATCGGCCGTATCGAGCACGCCAGCGGCGGCACGCTGTTCCTCGATGAGATCGAAAGCATGCCGGTCTCGACACAGGTGCAGATGCTGCGCGTGCTGGAAATGCGCGAGGTCACCCCGCTTGGCACCAACGAAATGCGGCCGGTCGACCTGCGCGTCGTTGCGGCCGCCAAGGTCGATCTCGGCGATCCGCGCCAGCGCGGCGCTTTCCGCGAGGATCTCTATTACCGGCTCAACGTGGTGACGATCTCCATTCCGCCGCTGCGCGAGCGCCGCGACGACGTCGCCCTGCTGTTCTTCTACTTCGCCGAGCGCGCCGCCGCCCGCTTCCGGCGTCCGCTGCCGGCGGTGCCGGCCGCGGTGCACCGCCATCTGAGCGACCATGACTGGCCTGGCAATGTACGCGAGCTCGCGCATTTCGCCGAACGCTTCGTGCTTGGACTGGAAGAAGACGCAGGAGTGGCATCCCCTGCCCCAGCCCAGCCGGATGCCGCCATGAAACTGCCGGAACGGCTGGAGCGCTACGAGGCCGACATCATCCGCGAGACGCTTAACCGCAACGAGGGCGACGTCAGGCGCACGATCGAAGCGCTGGGGATTCCGCGCAAGACCTTTTATGACAAGCTGCAGCGCCACGGCATCGTGCGCAGCGAGTTTTCGAGGTAAGGGGGTGCCGGCAGGCGGGCGCTGCCCAGGGGGCGGCCAGATCATCCCTGCCCGTTCGGCGCCACTCGATGACCGGTTCACGGGCGCAACCAGTGATTGCTCTCTGAAATCGGTTGATTAGAATGCGGCCACGCGTCGCTTGCGGCGCCAGGGCTTCGATTGCTGGGGTGGTGAAATTGGTTCGACTGTGGCTCAAGTCTTCGGGGTGGGCGCTGACCGCCGCAATCGTCCTGACGGTTTCGACCTTCCCGGCCTTCGCAGCCAGCAGCGATTGCGTCAGCGATGACGAGGTCGAGCCGACCGTGCGGATCGCCGCCTGCACGCGCATGATCGAGGATACGACGGAGCCGGCCGACGATCGACAAACCGCGTATGGCAAGCGTGGCAACGCTCTGGTGGAACTTGGTGACCACGACCGCGCCATGGCCGATTTTGATCAGGCGATCAGCCTCGATCCGAACCAGGCCAGAGGCTACAATGGTCGAGGCTGGGTCTGGTTCAGCAGGGGCGACTATGACCGCGCTATTGCAGACTACAACACTGCGATCAAGCTCGAACCGAAAAAGGCCGCGATCTATGTCAATCGAGGACTTGTCTGGAAAAGCAAGGGCGACCTCGACCGTGCTATGGCCGATTTTGACCAGGCGACCCGTCTCGATCCGAAGCTCGCCAGTGCCTACATCGGTAGAGGCATAGCGGGGGCCGGAAGGGGGACAATGACCTCGCCATGGCCGATTTCAACCAGGCGATCAGCCTCAATCCCAAAAATGTGGATGCCTACAACAGTCGAGGCGTCGTGTGGGCCAGGAAGGGTGACTTTGACCGTGCCATCGCCGACCATAGTCAAGCGATTGCCCTCGATCCCAAGAATACGCTCGCATATTCTAACCGAGGCCTCTCTTGGGCCGCCAAGGGCAACGAGGCGCTTGCGATAGCCGATTGCTCACACGCAATCAGCCTCAGCCCGAACGTCGGCCACACCTATGGAGACCGGGGGCTCGTGGAGTTGCTTTTCGGCTTGCTTGCGAAAGCACAGGCCGACATCGAAAAAGCTGCGGCGCTCGAGCCTGGAAATGCCTACCTCGCGATCTGGAGGCACATCCTGGAGCGCAGCAGTGGCGATGACGGCCATTTGCGCGAAGCAGCCAAAACGCTCGACATGACGAACTGGCCGGCACCGGTAGTGCATATGTTTCTTGGTGAACAAACCCCCGCCGAGGTACTGGCAGCGGCTGGCGGAGCGAGCATGGCCACGAAAATCGTACAGCGCTGTGAGGCGAATTTTTTCGTCGCCGAGTTCAACCGACTACAGGGACACACCGAAGGCGCATTGCCGCTTTACCGGCGCGCGGCCAGCGAATGCCCTCAGGACCACATCGAGCGCCATCTCGCCGCCGCCAGATTACGTGCGCTGGACGTTATGCCGTGACAGAAGAATGAGTCCCAGCCGAGACTTGGGATCGGAAAGACAGACGCATCTCCTGCAAGGCGCGCAAGCGCATTGAAGTCCGGGCCGTGGTGCTTGCCCGGCACATTCTGTCACATTGGTTCAGGCTTGGCCGCCCATCTGTCAGGATGATCGCGCGACCAATTACAGTCTTCGCGGCCCTGCGCTAGACTGAGCAACCGCAACCGGGCGCACGTCCATGATTGTCCAGACCTGCATCAATGGCGCGCGCAGCGCCGATTTCCATCCGCAGCTGCCGCTTGACGCAGACGCCATGGCGCGTGACGGCGCGTCCTGCGTGGCCGCCGGTGCGGCCGAGCTGCATGTCCATGCACGCGGGCTCGACGGCCGCGAAAGCCTTGCCCCGGCGACAATGGACCGTACCATCCTGACGCTGCGCCGCGCCTGCCCGGGAACGCTGATTGGCGTGTCGACCGGCGCCTGGATCGAGAATGATGACGAGCGCACACTTGCGGCGATCGCCGGCTGGAGCGAATTGCCCGACTATGCGTCGGTCAATCTGAGCGAGAAGGCCGCGCCCGAGATCATGCAAAGCCTGCGGCAGCGCGGCATCGGCATCGAGGCCGGGCTCGCCTCCGTCGCTGATGCCGAGCGCCTGGTCCGCCTCGACCATGGCAACCAGGTGCTGCGCATCCTGATCGAGATTTCCGAGCAGGAATTGGACGAGGCGCTGGAAGCCTGCGACGGCATCGTGGCGGTGCTCGACCACGCAGGGGTGCGTCGCGCCATCCTGCTGCACGGCGCCGACGCCACGGTATGGCCGTTCGTGCGCAGGGCGGCGGAGCGCAACTGGTCGACGCGCGTCGGGCTGGAGGACGGCAAGCAGCTTCCGGACGGCACTACGGCATCAGGCAATGCCGCACTGACGGCTGCTGCGGTTGCGATTTTCCGGGCCGGTCGTTGATTCATCCCGTAGGCTTCGGGCGCCTTGCCGATCTTCTCGGGATGCTGCGTCAGGCCACGTCCCGCAAAGTCGAACGCGGCGTAGCCGATTTCGCGGTTGCGCGATCCTCGTGAAGCGCGAACCCTGCTGCGCCCGGGTCGCCCAGCTCAGAGCGGAGCTGCATGCTCGGGATGTGGTAGTCGCCGCCATTCTGCTGCCGGTAGGGAATGGGCCGGGTTGTCTCGAGCGTCCGCATCCTTTCGCGCAGACGCTCAGCGACAGGCTCGAAATCGGCCTCGCCAAAACGATCCACTCTGTAGACGACGAACGGCGGAAGCACGTCGTAGCCCGGATAGTAAAGGATCCCGTGATTGATCGGGAACAGCAGGTCGTCGATCGGGCCGTTGACGCCGCGGGCGGAGTAATGCTCCTCCCAGCCGCCGGCGGTCACGATCAGCATCGCGCGCTTGCCGGCGAGCGTTCCCTCGCCAAAGCGGTCACCCCACCGCTTGTCGCTATGCTCGCCGACGCCATAGGCGAAGCCGTAGGCGTACACCCGATCGACCCAGCCCTTGAGGATTGCCGGCATGGCGTACCACCACAGCGGGAACTGGAGGATCAGCGTGTCGGCCCACAGCAGCTTGTCGATCTCTGCTTTAACATCTTCGGTTAGCGTGTTGGTCGCAAAAGCTTTTTTGGATGCTACAGCCGGCAGGAAGCGTTCTTCGGGCGGCCACGACGGAAAGTCGGCACGGTCCACCTCGGATTTCCAGCCATCGGCATAGAGGTCCGATATCAGCACTTCATGGCCCTGGGCCTCGAGTTCCCTGATGGCGACGTCACGCAGTGCGCCGTTGAGCGAACGCGGTTCAGGATGAGCAAAAACAAGCAGGACTTTCATGGGGCCACTCCGAAGAAGGATGATGGCACTGAAGGTAGCTAGGCCGGAGATGATCCGCTACATCTGAGCAATGCATAAGATTATGCCGAATAATGGATAGATCTGATATGACCCTCGAGCGCATGCGCACCTTCGTTCGCGTCGCCGAGCGCGGCAGCCTCTCGGCGGTGGCGCGCGAGCTCGGGGTTGGACAGTCGACGGTCACACGGCATTTGCGCGAGCTCGAAGACGCCGTCGGGGTGCCCTTGCTCAGCAGGACCACCCGGCGTGTCACGATGACCGATGAAGGCAGCCGTTACTATGCCGACAGCGTCCAGATCCTGCGCCTCGTCGAGCAGGCCGGCGACGAGGCGCGGGGCACACGCGGCGCGTCGGCCGGCACGATCCGGATATCCTGCACGGCGGCGCTCGGGGTCTTGCACGTCAGCCGGCTGATCTTCGCCTTTCAGGACCGCTATCCCGACATCGGTGTCGATCTCAGCCTCACCGACGAGCGCATCGACCTTGTGCGGGAGGGCGTCGACATCGCGCTTCGCCTCGGTCCGCTCACCGACAGCTCGATGAAACTGCGGGCGCTCGGCCAGTCCCGGCGTCTGCTGGTGGCGGCACCGGCCTATCTGGCGGCGCGGGGCAGACCGGCCGTCCCACAGGACCTGCCTGGCCACGAAGGCATCCGGATGTCGAATATCGCGGGAAGCGACACGCTCGCCCTGCAGGGGCCGGGCGGCGAACGCCACGCGGTGCCTTTTGGCGGCCGGTTTCGGGTCGACCATGGGCTTGCCGCGCGCGAAGCCCTCGTCGCCGGGCGCGGTATTGCACCTGCCCATCACTGGCTTGTCGACGATCTCCTCGCCGCCGGCCGGCTGGAGGTGATCCTGGCGGACTACGCCCCGCCTCCCATTCCGCTGAGCATGCTAATCGTCCCGGAGCGCACCGGCATTGCCAGGGTCCGGCTGCTGGTCGATTTTCTCGCCGAGCGGATCGGCGGCATTCCGGGGATCGAGAAACCGCGTTAGTCGGCATGCCCTCGGTCGGCTGCGGCGCCGGCAAAGCCCTCCCGTCTTCCGGGATGCGGCCTTGTTGACAGCCGCCGAACGCTCTTGCGATTTAAAAAGATACACCCTAAGCTGTTTTCATATCAGAAAGAAAAGTCTAAAAATTCTTTTCATTTATGAAAGCCTGAGTGTTTGCGGGAACATCTCGATCAGACCGACCGGCGACTGGTCAAGCTGCTGTCGCAGGATGCGCAGCTTGGCGTCAATCGCCTCGCCGAGAAGATGGCCGTCTCGGTGCCTACGGTGCGCATGCGGCTGCGCAACCTGCTTGACCGCAACCTGCTCAAGATCGTCGGGCTGCTCAACCTGACCGAGCGCCCAGAATTGATCTCGGCGATCGTCGGCATCAATGCGCAGGGGCGCGGCCGCGCCCGGGAACTGGCGCAGCGCATTGCCGAACTGCCTTTCGTGAACTCGGCCTCCGTGGTCACCGGACGCTTCGACATTATCGTCGACGTGACGGTGGCCGGCGATGTCGCCGATCTCTATCGCGTCACCAGCGAGCTGATCCCCGGCGCCGGCGAGCCGGGGGAAGTCGTGCGCAGCGAGACGTTCGTCGTCATGGCCTCCTGCAACAAATGGGTCAGCCTGCCGGAAGGCTGCTGGTCGGACGAGAGCAAGCGCGACGAAATTGGGCGCGACGAAACTGGGCGCGACGAAACTGGGCGAAAGGAAATACCATGAAGATCGCGGTTCTCGGCGGCCTCGGCCTGCAAGGCCGGGCGGCGATCGCCGATCTCGTCGCCAGCGCCGATGTCGAAGAGGTCGTCTGCGTCGATACTGCGCCGAATGGGGCAGCCCGGCTTGGCGGCCTGACCGACCTTGCCCGCGTGCGTTTCGTCGTGCCCGAAGGCGCGATCGCCCCTGTGTTGGCGAATGTGCTGGCGGGTGTCGACGCCGCCATCGATCTGTTGCCGCAGCCGCTGATGCGCGAGGCGGTGCAGGCCGCGATCACGACGCGCACGCCGCTGGTCACCACCAATTACGGCAAGACGATCGCCGACCTTGCCCCCGCAGCGGAAGCGGCCGGCGTTTCGATCATGACCGAATGCGGGCTCGACCCCGGCATCGACCTTGTGCTCTACGCGCGCGCCGCAAGGCAGTTCGACGCCATCACCGCGATCGATTCCTATTGCGGCGGTATCCCCGAGCCGAAGGCGATGGCCAAGCCGCTGTGCTACAAGGTGAGCTGGAATTTTGACATGGTTCTGATGAGCCAGAACCGCGACAGCGTGCTGGTCGAGAACGGCAAGCGGGTCGATGTGCCGGCCGGCCAGCAACATGAAAATCGCTTTATCCACGAGATCGAGATCGCGGGGCTCGGCAGGCTGGAAGCCTTCCCCAATGGCGACGCGCCGCATTATGCCGGCATGCTTGCCGCCGCCAAGGGGTTGCAGCGCTCCGGCCGCTATTCGTTGCGCTGGCCGGGTTGGTCGGCGTTCTGGGCGCCGCTGAAGGAGCTTGGCTTCCTTTCCGAAGACAAGGTGCCCGGCGTTGGCGCCAGCCCACGCGAATTTCTCGGCCGGCTGCTCGGCCCGCAACTGCAATACGGCGCCGGCGAGAAGGACCTTTGCGTGATGCGTAATGTCTTTACCGGCACCCAAGATGGCCGCCGCAAGACGATGATGTCGGACCTGGTCATCGAACGCGACCTCGCCTCCGGCCTGTTCGGCATGAGCCTCGGCGTCGGCTATCCCGCCAGCATCGTGGCGCAGATGCTGGCGCGGGGCGAAATTGCCGAGCCCGGCCTGCTCAACCCGCTGTTGCATGTGCCGGACGGCCGCTTTCTCGATGAACTGGCCAGACGCGGTATACGGGTATCCGAAACGATCGACTGGGACTGAAGGATTTTCGAACGGTGGTCGCCGCCGGCAACGGCGCTGCCGCTCAAAAAGCACCCCAAAGGGGTGGAACAACAAAGTGAAAATAACAAACGACAACAAGGAGGAATGCCCAATGACTATTGCCAAGCTTTTCATCGCCGGCCTTGCGCTCGCCGGTCTCACTGCCGCGGCCAGTGCCGGAACGCTCGACGAGATCACCAAGCGCGGCGAATTGCGCGTTGCCGTGCAGACGCAGGGACCGCCCTTCTCGCTGGTCGGCGCTGCCGGCGAGCGCACCGGCAGTTCGGTCGAGCTTGCCGAACTGATGGCCAAGGAAATGGGCGTCAAGATCACCTTTTTGGATTTCGATTGGGACGGCCTGATCCCGGCCCTTTTGTCGGGCAAGGCCGATCTTCTGGTCGCCGACATGACGCCGACGCTGGCGCGGGCGATGAAGGTCGCCTTCACCAAGCCTTACATGTATACCGGCAGCACCGTCTTCACCAAGGCCGACAGCAAGTTCAAATCCACCGAGGATTGCAAGGCCAAGGGCACCAAGATCGCCGTGCTGCTCGGCGCCACTGGCGAGAAGGAGGCCAAGAAGGCTTTCCCGGACGCCGACATCAAGAGCTACAAGGGCGGCGGCCCGCTGCTGCTTGACGCCGTCAACAACGGCCAGGCGGATTGCGGCGTCAACGACGTCTCGGCGGTCAAGGGCCAGTCGACCGCCTACCCGGCCGGCAGCTTCACCATCATGCCGGACATGCTGTCGAAGGAGCCGCTGGCCTTCGCCACGCGCTATGACGAGCAGGACCTGCTGACCTGGATGAACCTGTTCCTCGATCAGGTCAGCCTCGACGGCCGCCTGCAGAAGAACCTCGACTACTGGGTTAATTCAGACGACTGGAAGAAGGATCACTGAGCATAGTGAATAGTGAATAGTGAGTAGTAAATCGCTACTCGCTATTCGCTAATCCCTATTCACCATTCACTAATCCCTATTCACCATTCACTATTCACCATTCACCGCCCCACCCATGCTCGAAAATTTCAACTTCCGCACCATTGTCGAATATCTGCCCCTGTTCGGGCAGGGCCTCGTCACGACCGTGTGGCTGTCTGTCCTCGCCTTTGCCGGGGCGCTCGCCGTCGGCATCGTGCTCGCCGCCATGAACCTTCAGCGCGGCTGGCTGTTCCGCATTCCGGCCAAGGCCTATATCGACGCGGTGCGCGCCACGCCCTTGCTGGCGCAGCTTTATTTCCTCTATTTCGGCCTGCCGCGGCTCGGCATCATCCTGCCTGAGCTCGTCGTCGGCATCCTTGCTTTGTCGCTGAACAGCGGCGCCTATGTCGCCGAGATCATCCGCGCCGGCATTCTGTCGATCCCGCGCGGCCAGGTCGAGGCCGGCGTCGCGTCGGGGATGACCTATGTCCAGCGCATGCGTCTGGTCATCCTGCCGCAGGCGTTCAAGGTGACGATCCCGCCGCTACTCGGCCAGGCGATCGTGCTGGTCAAGGATTCCGCTCTGCTGTCGCTGATCGCGGTCGCCGAACTGACGCGCGCCGGGCAATTGCTCGCCTCCGACCGCTTCATGCCGGCGGAAGGTTTCATCACCATTGCCGCCTTCTACCTGCTGCTCTATTACGGGCTAAAGGGACTGGCGGCACTGTCCGGGCGCTGGCTCGGCCTCGCGGGGGCACGGACATGATCTGGCAGCAGCTGCAAAGCCTCGCCGGCAGCTATCCCCTCGCCCTGCGCGGCCTCGGCATGACCGTGATGCTGTCGCTGGTCAGCCTGGTGCTGGGCACGCTGATCGGCTTTGGCCTCGGCATCCTGCGGACCGGCGGCAACCGGCTGATCAGCGGCGTGATCGGCGCCTGGGTCGACCTGATCCGCGGCACGCCGTTCCTGGTGCAGATCTTCCTGATCTTCTTCATCTTGCCTGAACTCGGCATCGAGCTCGACGCCTTCACCGCCGGCATCATCGCGCTGACCAATCTGGCCGCCTGCTTCATCTGCGAGATCGTCGTCGCCGGCATCCGCTCGGTGCCGACCGGCCAGGTCGAGGCGGCGCTGGCGTCCGGCCTGTCGCGCTGGCAGCGCATGCGCCAGGTGGTGCTGCCGCAGGCGATGCGCATCGTGCTGCCGCCGCTGGTCGGGCAATATGTGCTGCTGATCAAGGATTCCTCTGTCGTTTCGGCTATCGGGCTCACCGACCTCACCCGCGTCGGCTGGCTGGTGGTGCAACGCGTGCCGAACGGCCTGCTGGTCTTCTTCCTCGTCGGCCTCGGCTATTTCATCGTCTGTTATCCGCTGATCCTGCTGGCGCGCCGGCTTGAGCAGCGCATGGGTGCGGCCCATGGCGAGGTGCAGTTGTGACGTTGAACCTCAGCAAAAATGGTACCGGCATGATCGAGTTTCGCGGCGTCAACAAATGGTTCGGCACGCTCAATGTGCTGAAAGACATCACGCTCAGCGTCGAGCCACGCGAAGTGGTCGTTGTCTGCGGCCCGAGCGGCTCGGGCAAGAGCACGCTGATCCGCTGCATTAACGGGCTGGAGACGATCCGCGACGGCGACCTGATGGTCGACGGCCAGCGCCTCGGCGACCCCGCCACCAACATGACGCGGCTGCGCACCGAGATCGGCTTCGTCTTCCAGTCCTTCAACCTCTACCCGCACAAGACAGCGCTCGAGAACGTGACGCTGGCGCCGATCCATGTCCGCAAGATCCCGCGCGCCGAGGCCGAGAAGGCCGGGCGCGAGCTGCTTGCCAAGGTCGGCCTTGCCGACAAGGTCAATGCCTATCCCGCACAACTCTCCGGCGGCCAGCAGCAGCGCGTCGCGATCGCCCGCTGCCTCGGTATGCGCCCCAAGATCATGCTGTTCGACGAGCCGACCTCGGCGCTCGATCCAGAGATGATCTCGGAAGTGCTCGACGTCATGGTCGCTGTCGCCGAGGAGGGCATGACCATGATGGTGGTGACCCACGAAATGGGCTTTGCCCGCAAGGTCGCCCAGCGCGTGGTGTTCATGGATGCCGGCGCGATCGTCGAGAGCGGCACGCCGGATGAATTCTTCTCGCACCCCAAGACCGACCGCAGCCGCGCCTTCCTGAGCAAGATTCTGCGGCATTAGAGTCAAAACTCAACCAGCTGGCTGTCGCCAATGGCCGAGACGGGTGGGATGCTGCCATTCGTCTCGTCGATGGGAACGAGCAATTAGCGCCATGTTCAGACATTCGCGGTGCTTCTCCAGAGCGGACGTTAGCTCATCGGTAGGGGGCGACCTGCGGACCATGCCTGATGGTAGATGTAGGGAACGGCGTGACCCCCTGCGATGAAGCGGCGGTAGGCCGCCGCTCCGAATTTGAGCGGCCCTTCCGGCAACGCTATAATTGACCGGCAGGGGACGCCTCCCCGTTCGCAATCCAAATAGACGTCTTTCAGCTGATTGATTGGCATGTCAGCGTGAGCGAGCGCGAGGGACTTAACAACTGACACGATCATTTTGAGATCCTCCCCAGTTCCCGTCGGTCAACATTCAGTCCTTGGGGTCGCAGGTGTAGTGCCGTTCGAAGGTCCCGTCCGCGCGCCGCTGCTTGTCGAAGCCGCGATGTAAGGCTCGATCGCGCGCTCGTGGACCAGCCAAAGGGGATCTCGGCCGAGGCGTAGCTACTGCCGGCGGCCAACCGTTTCGGGATCGAGGCCGAAGCGATCCTGGTGCGCTCGATCATCGTGCCGGCCGCGCCTGCCTCCGCATGACGGATGGCGCGGCTTCGCAAAGCGCACATGATTTCGTCACGTGAGATGCCGATGTCGCCAAGAACGTCATCGGGTAAACGGCTCAACTGGTCCGTTGCCGACAAGAGAGCTTTTCGCTCGGCGCGGAGGCGTAACCACCTGCGAAATGGACCGATGGCGGCAGCATGAATTATAACCATGATCAGATCATACCTTCATTGATCTGAATTGACCGGTACGGAACGGCGCGAACGGCACTCCGGGCGAGAGCTTCAGCCGTCCGCGAGGCAAGTTAGGCGTAGTGGTCGATGGATTGGTTTTGCCGCGGCGTGCCCATACGGCGGGCGGTGGCTGGCCCCGGGCCACGCATGTAATAAAGCTCCGGGCGGTAGCGCGGCGCGACGAATTTGCGAAACCCCGCAGCAAGTTTTGTGACGGGAGCCAAGAATTTCATGACTGTTCCCTTTCCTTTCGCCGGCTTGCGCACGAACCGGCGGGCCTGACGTTGCAACAAGGATATGACAGTCGAACCAGGCTCGGCTGTGGGAATTCCCACACCGGGGAAAACATTGGCGAAATCCGCTCCCAGTTTGCATCCCGGAAAGCGGGCCTGCGGCCATCAAATTTCCTTGGATAGGGAGTAAGGTGAAGTACACTTGATTGAACAAGAGACCGTTGTGACAAGCTCTCTGGCCTTCATCTCAAGACTTTGCGATGCCGACCTCGCCGCGCTGACCAAACGGTGGCACGAGCGCAGCTATCGACACAACGAGCTGATCATTTCCCACGGCGACACTGGTCGCGATGTCTTCTTCCTGCTGGAAGGACGGGCTCGCGTGACACTGGTTTCAGCGGACGGCAGGGAGATAGCGTATCGCGATGTCGAACCGGGTGACATTTTCGGGGAGCTCGGAGGCATTGACGGGATTGCACGCTCTGCCAGCGTAGTCGCGCTGGAGGCAACCCGCGCTGCACGGCTGTCCGGCACAGCATTCCGGGATATCGTGATGACCCACCCGACTTTTGCCTGGATGCTGCTTGAGCATCTGTCTGCCCAGCTCCGACGCATGACCGAGCGGGTATTCGAATACAGCACTCTGGTCGTGCGAAAACGGCTGATCGTCGAGCTCCTGCATCGGGCGGAGAAAGCCGCACTCGTGGACGGCGAGGTGTCCATAAGCCCGGCACCGACGCATTCCGAGCTGGCGGCAACGATGAGCACGCACAGGGAAGCGGTCTCGCGCGAAATGAGCGACCTCGCCAAGAGAGGCCTGATCGAAAAGCGCGGCAGCAGGTTATTGCTGCATGACGTCTCGGCACTACGGGCGCTGGTCGACAAGAAGGAATAGCGAAGGCTGTCGCTGCGGCGGGGGGCAGCGCACGTTTCATACTCCTCGGCCGCAAGTGATTATTCCTTCCGGCAAACCGGGCAACCTAGCGTGCCAGCGCGCGGGTCGGGCTTTGATCGCTTCACCCCTTGCAAGAATCATGACTCGGCTTCTTAAAAGTTCTCCGAACGAAGGGCAGACAAGGATTGAACTCGGTCGTTCAGAGTGATTGGATTCTGCCCTGGTCTGGAAAGACCCGGCCGGCGTCTTCAGCCGAATGTCGCCAGAGGCTCAGTGCGAACCTCAACCCACTTGCCGTCCTAGTTGGCCTGCTAGCCGGCCTGCCTGCATCCCTCAGAGCGTCGCCAGCCGCGAATTTGTCATGGCCGTTCCATAGGCTTGCCGCAGCGTCCGCTTCTCCTCCAGCGCAATGATGACGCTTGTGGCAAAATCCGTCTTGTACATGACGGCGAGCCGTGTCAGCCCGCCTGGCGTGAAGACGTTGATCTCCAGAAGCTTGTCCCCGACGATGTCGAGCCCAACCAGAAACATGCCGTCATTGATCAATTTGGGGCGCACCATCTCGGCAATGCCCAACATCGTGCCTGTTACCTTGACTTTGCGGGCTGTTCCGGCGGCATGGATATTGGACCGGACGTCGCCCTTGGCTGGAAGGCGGCGAAAGGCTGCGTAATTGCCGTCCCGCACCAGCGGCAGACCGTTCATCAGGAAAAGACGCACGTCACCAGCCTTGGCCTCCGGAATGTAGACCTGCGCGATGAGATAGCCGTCACCGCTGGCCGCTTCGAAAATCTGGTTGAGGTTGGAATCGGTGGGCGTTGCAATATGGAAGACGTTCTTGCCACCCGATCCTTGGAGTGGCTTGACGATGCAGCCCTTCGAGTGTTTGTCGATAAATGCGCGGATCTCGGTAATGCTGCGCGATATCAGGGTAGCCGGCCTGACCGCCTCGGGAAAAGACTGAAGGTAGAGCTTGCTCTGCGCCTGTCCCAGGCCATCCGGATCGTTGACGACAATCGCGCCGCGAGCCGCCGCGAGCCGCCCGAACATAACGCCTGCGTTGGCGGCCCATGGCCGATCGGTGGCGTCCAGCGATGGATCGTTGCGCAGAAACACAATGTCGATATCGCTTATCGCCAAAGTCTTTTTCTGCTTCGCTGCATCCTTCAGGGCAGCATGCAGTCTGTCGGACGTCTTGTAGGAAGCATCCGGCAGAACCGCTACGCTGACAGCCAGACCGTCATCCGGACGCAGTATGAAGTCGCCTGGTTCAACATAGACAACGGAATGGCCGCGCTGGACGGCGGCCAGCGCCAACGCTGTCGTCGTGTAGGCGGGCGTCTCGCTCTCAATGGAATTGACAAAGAACGCAATGCGCATCGAGGAGACTCCGCTCAAGTTTCAACCATATCGATCGGACCGATTCCCGCCATCGCTTTCTTGAGACGCGGACGCGCCGCGTCGGAAGAGAGGAACGCGGGCTCGAGGCGCGGCGCCCGCAGCAAGCCGCGCGCGTTGAGTTCCTGGATCGCTCCGAAATGCGCGGCGGAGATCTTGCCGATCCAGAACGGCGTGAGGCTGCCGCCGTCCTTCAGATGATCGAGGATCTGCACCATGCCCCGCAGATAGATGGCGTCCTTTACAAGGCCCCCGCCTCGATAGACACGCAGAACGACGTTGAAGGCGCCGCGATCATCGAGACCGAAATCCCTGTGGAGGATGCGGAAGGTCTCCTCGAATGTTGCTCCGTCGAGCATCGCCTGACAGGCGATAACCCTGGCCGCGATCAGCCTCAACCGCGCTGCGGTCATGCCGCCGACCAGATATTCCGCCAGCACGGCCAGTCCCTCCTGCATGCCCTCATAGCCGGCGAGTCCGTTGCGGAAAATGGCGAGCCCCTGCGCATCGCCGTTGAAATAGGTCAGCAGATGGACACCGATCTCGTGACTGAGCAGCGCAGTCAGACGCTCCGGTGGAAGGTTGGTATCGCGTGAAACCAGCAGCCGGTTTCGAGAGACTAGGAGGCCGGCCGGCAGGTCGCCGCGGATCTCCACGGAGGCATCGAATTCGGGATAGGCTGCCCGGTAGCCGGCGATCATGTCTCGCGCGGCCGCGGCGACAGCGTCGGCGCCCAGGCCCTTCTGCCGGGTGGCCGACGCAACGCTAGGCGCCTTTTCGAGAATGGCGCGTGCTCGCGCCGCCAGGCTCGGCTCGACGCTACCATAGAGAGCTCGTCCGAGTTCGACGAAGCGAGGCGTTTCGCGCGCCGCGAGCATCGACAGCTGGAGATCGAGTTCCTGCTGCTTTTGCGAGAGCAGCGTGGTCAGCAGCGGATCTTCCAGATGATCGAGCGAGACCGAATAGAGCTTCCGTTTCTGGCCGGCGACCTCGAACTCGAGCGGCCTGTAGAGCAGTACGGGCACACGCTCGAAGGCGCCTGCCTGGAATTCCAGCCAGGCTGGTTCGGCATTGATCGGTGTGACGGCAAGCAGGAAATCGAATGTCGACGCGACGTTGTCGATCGCCCGATCAGCGCGCACCACTGCGTCGATGTAGGCGCGCCGCCCCAGCGAACGATGGGTTGCCGGCTGTTCCAGCCTTGATGCCTTCAGGAAGGCGCTGACGGCCTGAAGCGCGGAATCGACCATGTTGGCGACGACAAGGTCGTGGAGTTCGGGGTAGACGCGCTTGGTGCCAGGCACCCGGTAAATCGGTGCGAAACGTACCGTCAAGCACGCCGCATCGCCGAGATCATCCAGAAGCCGTGCTTCGGCGCGTGTCGTGGGGTTGAGTTCGTCGACGCGGGGCGTGCGGTATTTTGCTTCGCGTGCGGACGCAGCGGTGGCGAAGCGCTTCAGTGCCGCCTTCTCCGCCGCCGTGTCACCGCAGGCCAGCGCAATCTCGAAGGGCGGCAAAAACGGAACATCTTCGGTCAGGAACCGGTCTTCGGCCAACTCTCCGATGTCCAGCATGAGGAAGGCGCCGCAGTGATCGCGCAGCCTTCGCACCACCAGCCGCGCGGCCTCGCGGGCGAGTCCGATGTCGGCCGCGATCAGATAGGACGCGTTGGCGGAGACAGCATGGAATGCCGCATCCTGATGCGACCCAACATGGACACACAGAAAGGGCAGCGGCCGATCCATGTGCAAACGGTTGCCATTGCCGAAATCGCGGCGGATTGGTTTGCCGTCCCGCAAAAGCGCGTCCAGGTCCGATTCGATTTGCGCCAATGGAGGCGCGGGCTCAACGAGCTTGGGCTTCATCGCATGGCCCGCAGCGCCGACTCCAGGACGGGCACCGTAGACGCCAGCATGGCGCGCAGCCGCTCGATTGTTCCCCAGTCGGGTTCGCCACTCCATTCGTCCATGAAAATCTTCTTGAACTCGACGGCGATGGCACACCCGGTTTCCGGAAAATTGGCATGGACGAAACGGGTTTGTTCGCCCTTGCCCTGGAAGGACACATTCTCGCGCACATCGATCGGCTCGCCGTTGAGACGCTGGCCGCGAAGCGTCTCGATGAAAGCGTCGACGACCGGTGCCCAGCGCTCGCGGTCCATGGAAGACGTACCGATGTTGATGTCGGGCGCGACGTCACGGGACGTAGGCATAGCCTCCCGTCCGTCGCGCCGGTGATTATAACTATGGACGTCGATGAGAACGAACCTGCCATGGCGCTTCTCGATACCGGCAAGGACACGGTTCAGCTCACTGTAGAAGGCGTCGTGAAAGGAGAGAGACTCCGTAACGATGTCCTCGTCCGGCTGCTCTCGCCAGACTTTCAGGCCCCAGGACTGGTCCGGCGACCGGTAGACCGCAGCGTCTCGCGCACGGTTCAGATCCACTTGGAAGCGTGACCGATGAACGATGATCTGGGTAGGAAAATCGGCGATGAAACGCTCGGTGAACGGGTCCTCTTCTCGACGCCGGTCGGGATCGGAGAGACACATGAGCGATCGACAAGCCCTGCCAACGTCGGTGCCGCTGTGGATAGCTGTACCGACTATAGGCGACTCTCCGAGCTTGATCGTCCAGCCTGCCGGTGATCCACCCGGATCATTGTTGCCCGGATCATTGTTGGAAGTCATCGTGTTCACAGTCCATCGAATGCGTGGAGAGTGTGGACGGTTCCAGTTCATCGAACAAGCGATCGTTGGCTCGCCCTGGATCAGCAGGCTGAACCGTCCAAAAACGTCAGCCGAAGGTGGCAGACGGCTTCAGCCGAACGTCGCAGAGGCTCAGTGCGGACCTCGACCCACTCGCAGCGCCGGCTATCGTGATAGAAGGACAGGAAGGGCGGCGGGAACGATGGGTCGGCGAAAGCCCCCACCGGAATGGCGATCAGACCGGGCTGGACATCGATCCGGTAATGGACAGTGGTGCCGCAATCCGGGCAGAAACTGTAGATGACACGGCCGCCTTCGTCGCCAACGCGCGTGAACTCCGCCGCTCGTCCCTGGATCGACACATCATTCTCCGCAAACCGCGCATTGAAGCTGAACGCGCTGCCGGTGCGCTGCTTGCAAGCCAGGCAATGGCAGACAGAGACGCGTACAGGCTCGCCCGAACAGGTGGCTGACAGCTGACCGCAGGAACATTGGGCGCGGCGCGTGACCATGGCTGGCCCCTTTCAGCGAACATCAATGGGTTTCGGCATGGGTCCTGAGCTCAGCCCTCTTCTCGTCGGAGACGACGGCAAGGTCGAGCACCTTCTGCAATTCGGCCGCGTGGCGGAACGACGGCTCGGCCTGGACGCGGTTGCGCACCGCATCGACGAAGCGCTGGTAGTTGGTCGGCACCGTTCCGGCATCGAGAACCTGCCATTTTGCGTTCTCGATGTCCTCGCCCATGCACGCTTTCAGTTCCGAGTTGGTCAGATTGTGCACGACCTCAATCCCACCCTTGTCGCCATAGATGCGCAGCCGCAATTCGTTGAGATGGCCGGTTGCCCAGCGGCTGGCATGGACGACGCCGAAGGCGCCGTTGCTGAAATCCAGCGCCATGGTGAAACTGTCATTGGCGTCGAGCTCGTACTCGCCGATCCGGTTGCCGGGCGCCTTGTCGAAGGACCTGAGGCGGCAGAACACATGGTCGATGTCGAGCGCCGCGCCATAGCTGGCGAAATCGAGTATGTGGATGCCGACATCGCCCAGCACGCCATTGGAGCCGTGGCCGCGCGACAGCCGCCATAGCCATTTCGGATCAGTGCGCCAGTCGCCCCAGAACTTGGAGACCAGCCAGCTCTGCAGATAGGATGCTTCGACATGCCTCACCTGGCCGATCTCGCCGGCAAGCACCATGGCGCGTGCCCGCTGCAGCGGGGCGACGTTGCGATAGGTCAGGTTGACCATGTTGATGATGCCGGCTTGCTCGGCGGCATCGGCCATTTCACTGGCCCGCTGGTAATTTTCGGCCAGCGGTTTTTCGCACAGCACCGGCTTGCCCGCCGCGATCAGCATCATGGTGGTCGGATGGTGGATGCGGTCTGGCGTCACGTTCGCCACCGCGTCGAACTTGTCCCATGCGAGCGCGTCTTCCAGCGACGCGAACCTGTTGGGGATTGCGTAGCTGTCCGAAAACTTTTCGACACGCGCGCGGTCGAGATCGACGGCGCCGACCAGTTCGACGCCTTCGATCCTGCTGAACTGCCTGGCGTGTTCCTCCGCCATCCAGCCGGTGCCGAGTATCAGGAGACGCATGATTCTTATCCTTAGGATGAGGCCTTATCTTCTTGTTTGATCATGGATTTTTCAGAACCGAAGCTTCGCGATAGCGGTCTAGCGAAACCCGGTTTCGCCCGCGGCATGGAGCTTTCCGCCGCGCTCGACGACCGGCTCAAGCGCCTTTTCCACCGGCACGTTCGGCGCATCGAGGATGGCTGGATTTGAGCCCTGCGGGTTGTGCGCCCACTTCACCGCATTGCGCAGCACCTTTTGGACATTCGCGTCGTGATAGGTCGGATAGGTCTCGTGGCCGGGCCTGAAATAGAAGATGTTGCCGGCGCCGCGGCGCCAGGTCAGCCCCGACCGGAACACTTCGCCGCCCTGGAACCAGGAGATGAACACCGTTTCCAGCGGTTCCGGCACGGCGAACTGCTCGCCATACATCTCCTCGTTCTCAAGCTCGAAATACTCGCCGATCCCCGCAGCGATCGGGTGGTTGGGGCTGGTTACCCAGAGCCGCTCGCGCTCGCCGGCCTCGCGCCATTTCAGCGTGCAGGGCGTGCCCATCAGCAGCTTGAAGATCTTCGAGAAATGGCCGGAATGAAGCACGATCAGCCCCATGCCTTGCCAGACGCGGCGCGCCACGCGCTCGACGACTTCGTCGGCGACGGCGCCATGGTCCTTGTGTCCCCACCACACGAGGACATCGGTTTGCGCCAGACGGTCGGCCGGCAGGCCATGCTCCGGTTGCTCAAGCGTCGCCCACGATACGGAAATTTCGGGGTCGAGCTTCAGCGCGTCGGCGATCGTTGCATGCATGCCCTCGGGGTAGATCCCCGCCACCACCTCATTGGTCCGCTCATGGATATTCTCGCCCCAAGCGACAGCGCGTATCGTCATGACATTCCTCTTGATCGGTTGAAGCCGCCGCCCCGGTCAGGTCAGTCATAGTATCCTCGGCCGGGAATGAAAACGGTTTCGAGGCTGGCTGCTGACAATTGGGGGGAATTCCGGAGATGTCGGCGGGATAGCGCCCCCATCTGTCCTGCCGGACATCTCCCCCACTTGGGGGGAGATTGGATGTCACGCCGGCTCGGGCTAGCCGCGCACGACGAGGCGTTTGATCTTGCCCTTCTTGAACGCGGCGAGGAAGCTGGCGTAGTCCTTGAAGACGACGCAGCCGCTCGATTCCCCGCGGCGGCCGCGCAGCAGGTAGGTGTGCGCAAGAAAGCCGTCGCGGCCAAATTTGTTCTTGCCGTCGATAGGAGTGAGACGCAGCGCCTCCACCCCATGGAAGCGCGATTCACGCAGCCTCAGATCGTAGGTGTGGGGCGGCGTCGGGCCGGCATTCTTCCGGTTGGCGTAGCGAGGCTGGTCGGCCATCGAGCCCAGTCCCGAATGCGCCTCGAGCCGCGAGCCGTCCGGCATATAGACGGTTTTCGCCGAAATGTCGTAGACGGCGACGCCGCTGCTGGGCTTGGTGAACAGGTTGCCGAAGACCCCGCCGCCGCCCGCCGGGCTGTCGGGTTTGGCATAGGCCAGCGTGTCTGCGGCCTTCGACCGCTTGGCCGGCTTGCCCTGGCTGCTTTGCATGCCCCGGCTGCCCTGCATGCCCGGGCTGCCCTGCATGTCCTCTTGCATGCTTGGTTTCGCCGCCGGTGACGAACTCCTCGGCGACAAGGCTGGCGCCCGGGGCATCTCGACCTGCGGCGCGGCGGCGGTCTCCATCCTGTTGACTTTGGATGGCTGAGACTGGGCTTTGGCGGCCTTCGATGCCTGGACCTTGGGCGCATTGGCCTTGGGTGCCCTAACCTCGGGTGCCCTAACCTCGGGCGCCTCGTCTGACTGGTCGATTTCCGCCTGCGGACGCCAAGTCGGCAAGGGAACGCTGCCGGGCATTGCGTCCTGCGGCGGCAGCGACGCCATCTGCACCTCGCCCTCTCGCGTGGCAGCAGGATCGGCCGTCGTCGCCTGCGGCAGCACGTCGATCATCGCTTCCGGCAATGCATTCGCAAGCGCCAGCGCCAGCCGGGAGGATCGGTCGATTTCCGCAATCTCGGGCCCGAAGCGCACGGATGCGGGACCATGCTGATCGGTCAGGCGCACCGGCTCCGCAAAGCGCTGGTCCGTCGGCAGACTGACGACCGCAAACGGCGCGGCCCCGCCGGAGGCGCGGGCAAAGGCAGCAGCAATCTTTTGCGGCGACAGCGCCGCTTTCGCCACCACGCTGTCGAAGCGCGATTGCGGTGAGATTTCGGCGACAAGCTGCACAGCGTCCGGCCGCGCTGACGGCTTGAGACGCCCTACCTTGCCTTCATGCTCGAAGCTCGCGGCGGCCTGCGCGCAGCCGGCATTGCATCGGCCGAGCAGCGACGCCTCACGCTGCCGGCTTGCCACTGACGGCGCCCACGAATTGGCCCGTGAATTGGCAAGTGTGTGTCGGGGATCGGCGAGCGCCATTGAGCGCGGCGCGAGCAGGTTTTGCGGAAGACTGCTGGAGGCGGCGGTGAGCGAAGTTCCCACCGAATGGAGGCCGGCCACGGTCGCAGCCGACCACAGCGCGATCGCAGCGCCAACAACGGGAATCGCGACCCAGCGCAGTCCGGGCCTCATCGAGGGCAATCCACTATCAGAATTGTCACCCCGGTTATTCAAACGCATCAACGCCATACAACCAAACCTCAATCGGCCTTGCGGCATGCGGGCTCGCAGCCGTCACAATCACAGTCGCCTGGTGCCCCCCGGCACGCTTCACGTCTGTTGCCGATTGAATCAAAAGATGGACAAACTTGGTTAACCAATCCCTCTACCGATCGCCGATCAGGCGAAGGTCTATGTCAAAAAAGGCTCCCTCCAAAACTATGAAAATAGCGGAAATGCCCTCTGTATCAGGCTTTGCTGCCCGTTTTTGCCGGCCGAGTCAAGAAACCGAAAGGACTAGGCCGTGCCTGGGCGGGCCTCAGTTAAAGGCTGTTTCGAGTTCGAAAGCGTCGCATCACCCGTGATCGTCTGCGCGCAGGCTGCGTTGCCGGCGCTGCCTTACAGGTAAATTCGTTTGTGCTAATATACCTTAGTCATGCACATTTGTGCGCGACCAACAAAAGGGAGGATGCGATGGAAACCATGAATCGCAGGTCTGCAATAGCGCTCGGCGTCACTGCCGCCGCGGTAGCGCCTCTATTCGCTTTGGCGAGATCCGCAACGGCCAAGGAGTACGGCCCGAATGAAGGCAAGGAGATTGCGCCCGGCGTCAGACTGGTGGAGGTCGGCACTGGGACCTCCGACATTCCCGCTTACAAGAGCATCTCAATTGTCGACATTGTCTTTCAGCCCGGAGCAGTGGCTCCTGAAGAGGTCATGGACAACGACATGGTCTGCACGATCGCTGCCGGCGAATTCACGATCAAGAAAGCGGACAAGGAATTCAAACTTAGAGAAGGCGACATGTACACTTGCGCCAAGGGCAAGACCGACGGTTCCACCAACACAAGTGCCGTGGTCGGCGTACATCGCATTGCGATCTTGATACCTGCCTAGAACAATTCCAGGAAAAGTGTGCAACGGTTTTCCGCCCGGAATTGCGCAAAAAACAAATAGCTAGAGCGGTTCAGCGAACCGCTCTAGCGCATGACCCGAAAATGAGGCCCGCGTCCTCCGTCGGAGGCGCGGGCCTTGTCATGCCTGCGCAGCCTATGCGGCGCGCTGCGCTTCCATCGGCCGCAAATTCTGGTTCATGCGGAACAGGTTCAGCGGATCATATCGCTGCTTGATTTCCAACAACCGCCGATAGTTGCCGCCATAGGCTGCTTCGACTCTGTCGACCTCGTCCCCGGGCATGAAGTTCACATAGGCCGTGCCGGCGGCATAGGGCTTGGCTGCTTCATAGAGACCCCGCGCCCAGTCGATGCAGGCCTGGTCCATTTCGGGTTCGCGCCAGCGGGCGTGGACATTCATGACGTAATGCGCGCTGCGTTGCGGAAACGCCGTTGCATCCGCTGTCACCCGGCCCGCCGCACCGCCGACATGGCCGATGAAAATCTCGCATTCGGGGCCGGGAAGCCTGGGTATCGCCGCCGTGACGACCTCCACCGCGCTGTCGGAAAGCTCGGTGAAGTCATGGCTCTTCCAATAGTTGCGGGCGCCAGGCGTCAGCAACGGATCGAATGCCTGCTGCCAGCCGGTGAACGGGTTGGGACCGACCACGTCTGCAATCGGTGTGCCGATGGCGCGAAGCCTCTGTGTCGCCTTCTCACCCTCCTGAAGGTCGCCGCAATAGCACATGGCCAGGACCAGCACCTCCTTGCCATGCCATTCGGCCGGCAGGAACGGCAGCGGCGGCGCCTGCCGCATGACCGCCCAGCAGGTCAGCTCATTGGGCGCTGCTTCGAGCGCCGCTCGGTATTCCCGCAACACGTTTTCGGCATCGGCGAAGGGATGAACGACAAGCCCCGACAGCACCTGCGGACCGACTTGGTGGAGCTTGAACTCGAAAGCCGTGACGATGCCGAAATTGCCGCCGCCACCGCGCAGCGCCCAGAACAGGTCCGGATTTTCGGTCTGGCTGGCGCGCAGCAGCTTGCCGTCGGCGGTAACCACATCGGCGCAGAGAAGATTGTCGATGGTCAGGCCGAATTTCCGCGTGATCCAACCGAAGCCGCCGCCCAGCGTCAGGCCCGAAATGCCGGTGGTCGAGTTGATGCCGGTCGGCACCGCCAGTCTGAAGGCCTGTGTCTCCGCGTCGACATCGGCGAGCGTCGCGCCAGGTTCCACCCATGCCCGCCGCGTCGCCGGATCGACCCGCACCGACTTCATCGGCGACAGATCGATCATCAGGCCGCCGTCGCAGACGGCGCTGCCGGCGATGTTGTGGCCGCCGCCGCGAACCGCGACAAGCAGCCTGTTTTCCCTGGCAAAATTGACGGCGGCGATAACGTCGGCGGCACCGGCGCAGCGCACGATCAGCCCGGGCCGCCGATCGATCATGGCGTTCCAGATGCTGCGTGCCTCGTCATAAGCGGCGTCGCCTTCCCTCAGCACGGTGCCGCGCAATTGTGCCGAAAGCGCCTCCAGGGCCGCGGCATCGACCGTCGTCTTGCCGCGATCAAGCGTGGTGAGGCTCATGCTATCCATGGCTTTCCTCCCGTTTGTTTTTGAGCCGTTTTCCCTCCACCCGTTTCCAAGTCTGCCTCTATATTAGAAGTCGCGCAAGTTCCTGATCGCTCGCTGGCCGGCATTGCGCAACCCGCACAACGGTCAGCTCTCATTGAGGTAAAAAGCCGCCGGCAGGCCGAACCGAGATGAGTGCTGGATCGCTGCAGACGATCTCGTCGGTTCGATCGGAGGAACTACGCAGCGGTCCGCGGAGTTAGGCATATGAGCAACCAGTGCAGAGGAGAGCTCTGATGGCACCGCGCAGAAAACCCGACGATCCATCCGAAGGCCCGACCATCGAACAGCAGGATTGGGACGCGATCAAAGGCAGTAAGATTCTGCCAGACAGCGTGCCGGGAAACGGCGACATCCGTTACGACCTCGAGAAGGAGGCTGAACTGCCCGAGGAAGACGACGACAATCCGTACCAGGAGAGCGACGAGGCGCTGCCGGACGACGAAGAGGAACGCGCCCTCTCGCGCAACCCCTCGAAGCAGGACATCGACGAGCCGTGAGCGGGGCTGATCTGGAGCGACCGTAGCGTCACGAAGGTGCAGAACCTTTGATGGCGGCGGGACAGCGCCCAGGACAGCGCCCCCTCTGTTCTGCCGGACATCTCCCCCACAAGGGGGGAGATTGGCCAAGGCGCTCGTTCGCTGCTTCGCCAGCATTGCTGCTGGATTGCCATCGGCTCCACTCTATTAATCACGATTTCTGTCCGATGGAACAACTCCAAAAAACGCTCGTTGGATAATCATCGCAACCAGCGATGCAACTCTAATGGAGACCGACCGTGATGAAAAAAATTCTCTCCGCAGCCGCACTCAGCATCGCCCTCGCCACTTCGGCGGTGGCGCAATCAGACGGTACTGGATCCGGCACCAACAATCCGGGAGCGGCCACCGGGACAGACACTGGCACCATGGCTCCCGGCACCGATAATGCAACTCCTGCCGATCCGAACGTAACCGGTTCAACCACCGACGGCGCCGACGGCATGGGCGATCGGTGCAAGGAAACCGCAGGCGCCGATGCGAATACAAACTCCGCCAGTGGCACTGCAACTTCGGACATGGAGAACTGCCCCAAGTGAGCTAGCGCTGTTGAGGTCGCTACTTCCCGTGGGAGCGCACGAATGCGCCGCGCCACCAGTCAGACAAAGCCGGGAACCGGCTTTGTCTTGCCGCTCAGTTGCGCACCCAACGTTAGCGCTTGCGGGAAATTCCGGATAATTGCCGCCATCAAGGTGGCGCTGCTTGGACTAACGGCAATCCCGGCAAGTGCGGCGGCGGCGTAGACCCGAGTTGAAAACAGACTTTTCCAGGCCGCCTCGTAGCGTCTGCCGGCCGTCTCGCGCCCTGCGCGGCCGCGTGGCGCGCATGAGAGTTCGCAAGCCAGCAGCCAGCCGGACTGAAGCGCCATCGAGATGCCCTCGGCGATGACAGGATGAGACTCTCCGGCTGCATTGCCGACGCGAAAGATGTCGCGTTCGTAGCAGGAGCGAACTCCTGGCCGGATCGGACCTGCGGCAAGCCAAGGCCCGTCGGCGTCAGCTGACTCTAGCGCATCCCTCACGCCCCGACATGATTCCATCAGATGACGGGAGACCGCCTGGGCGGCCGACAAATGTCTCTGGTGTCTGGGGTGTTTGCGCAACTGTGCGAGCATATCGCGCCGAATGCAGCAGGAGATCGACAGCCGGCCATGATCCGCCGAAACCATGCCGCCATAACCGCCAGGAAACACCAGCAGGGGCATCAAATCAGGCGCCAGGGACGACCCGGTGAAATGCGCCTTGAAGCCGAACATGTCCGAAGGGCGGTTGGTCTTTCCGAGCTGGCTGGGCAGCGGTCCTGGCTCCCAGGAGCCGTGTGCGGCGACAATCACCGGCGCGCGCAGCATCGTCGTTTCGTTTCCGGCTTGAATTCGCACCAATTGCGCCTCGCCATCTGGGTCGATGGCGACGGCGCGGCAAGGCTGAAAGGTTTCGACGCCCGCCGATCGCGCCGCCTGCAAAAGCAGACAGTCGAAAACATCCCGGCCAAGCGCCCGGCCGAAACCATCTTTTTTCTCGCGGGACCTATCTTTTGCAGGAGGCCCATCTTTTGCGGGAGGCCCATCTTTTGCGGGAGGCCCATCTTTTGCGGGAGGCCCATCTTTTGCGGGAGGCCCATCTTTTGCAGGAGGCATTGCCGCCTCGGCGCAGGTCTCGCCGGAAAACAAGCCGACGCGGCGGATTTCGGGGCCGGCATTGGCACGCCACGCTTCGCCGATCTCCAGCTGGTCCAGAAGCGCAAGATTGCTTGCCGATATATATTCGCCGCAGACCTTGCGGCGCGGGAACACGCTCTTTTCCACGATAGCCACGGCCCATCCGCGCCGGGCCAGCGTCAGCGCGACGGACGTGCCCGCCGGGCCGGCGCCTATGACGATCGCGTCATGGGTCGACAATCGAGTCATAGGTCATGACCGGCGCTGGTGCCGACGAAAATGTGGGAAAAAAGGCCGGCGCGCCGTTCCTCGACCGGTTTGCCGTTTGCCGCGAGCCAGAGACCGGAAAGCTCGTTGCCGCGAAAGCCGGCACGCACGCTTTGAGCCGCGTCGTTTCGTGTGACGTCATTGGCGCCGATCGCCGGGAGAAGGCGGGTCGCGGCCAATGCCAGTCTGGTCCGCAACGGCTCTGTCGCCAACAGCAGCGGGGCCTTGGGCGCCATCAGCGAAAACAGACGCACGATCTTGCCATCGTCGAAGTGATGCAGAAACAGATTGACGGTGATCGCGTCGAACCGCGTACCCTCGTTCTTTCTCGCCCAGTCGAAGACATCGGCGGTGACGCCTTCGACCGTCCATCCCAGCCTGGCGAAATCGCCACGCAATTGCGCGGTGATGAGGTCGACGCGGTCGAGCATTACCAGTTCGACCCCAGGCCAATGCCCGGCCATGCGCCGCGCCAACGCCAGCATGAAGGAGCCATCGCCAGCGCCGATCTCCAGAATCCGGCGCGGCGGCCCTGGCACAAATTTCTGCAGCAGCGACGCCATGATCCTGGCCTGAAACATCAGCGCGTTGATGCGACGGAGGTCGCGCCGCGCAGCAAGCGCTCGCGGATCGTCGCCCGCAAGCCCGTCGAGGATTTCCGGCGCAAGCTGGCGGTGCTCCAGGCTGCTCATGACGCCGTTCGGAAAAGCATGGTTTCGGCCGCCAGCCCGGGTCCGAACGACATGCCGCAGCCGAGCATTCCTGGTGGCGCCTTCAACATCTCTTTCATCACGAACATGACGGTCGCCGACGACATGTTTCCACATCGGCGCAACACCTCGCGCGATGGCTCCAGCGCGGTGGGCGCGAGTTCCAGGGCCCGTTCGACGGCGTCGAGCACCGAACGTCCCCCCGGGTGCACGGCCCAGAGGTCGATCGCCTCGGTCGGCCGACCACCGAGGATGGCGTCGCGATTGCTCCGCAACGCGTCATGGATTGCTGCCGGGACCTGGCCGGAAAGAACCATTTCGAAACCGTGGTCACTAATGCTCCAGCTCATCAGATCCCGCCGCTCGTCCGCCACGATGCCGTAGAAGCTTTCGAGCTCGATGCCGTGCGGTTCGGCGGTGACGAGCGCAGCCGCACAGCCATCGCCCCAGAGGCAGAACGACAGCAGCTTTTCCAGTTCGCTGGTTTCCCGCAGATGCATCGTGCAGAGTTCGATATTGACCAGCAGGACCCTGGCCTGCGGATCGGAGCGGACGATGTGGCGGGCAAGCTTGAGGCCGTTGATCGCCGCGTAGCAGCCCATGAAACCGATCATCGTGCGTTCGACCCAGCCCGGCAGGCCGCATCGCGCAACCAGCTCCAGGTCGATGCCCGGCGCTGAAAAACCGGTGCAGGTGGTGACGATGAGATGGGTGATGCGGGAAGCGCCGCCACCAAGCTCCAATCCGTCGACGGCTTTTTGCGCCAGAACAGGTGCGGCATGACAGAACATCGCCATTCTCTCGGCCGTTCCAGGAAAGGCACCCCGGATGAACCTCCCGGCCAGATCTGCTGATGGTCCTTCGGGGTCGACGGCAGGTGCAAAGCATGAATAGCGGTGCTCGATGCCGGCAACGTCAACCATGCGTTCGAAAATTCTTCGCCCATCGGCCGCAAGCATGGAGGCGGCGAAACGCAGATAGAATTGATGAACCTCGTGCTCCGGCACTGCTGTCGCGATCCGGTTAATATACGCTTTGGCCGGCATATTCGGTCTCCACGTCGCGCACGGTATTTTCCAAAACCACCGCCGGAGGTTGTTTGGTCATCGGCACCAGGTGTCGGGCAGCAGGCATTGAGTGTTGTTGATGAACGTTTCTGAGAACTGATTTCATCCCGAGGTTCAGCCTGTGTGTTGCCAGGCGACGCTGCGGTTCGCCGGCCACTAGGAACATAGGCTCCATCACCGAGGCGTCCACCGAAGTGCCCGCGCTTCGGGCCGAGGCGCCGTTGCGTCCGACCCTCTCCGGGCACTGTCTTTTTGCCGATCGATGGAACATTAGCGAATACTAACGATTGTAGGATGACAGCGAGTATCTCCCGGATATTGGCTGCTTGATCGGGCCCCCGGTCGGCCCGCGCTCCTCCAGAGGCGCGGGCCTCCAGTCCAAAGAGTAATTGGCGGCTTAAGGCTCAGTTTTGGAACGAGAATGCCGTGAGGGCGTTCGCCATAATTATCGCGAGCTGCCACAAGGCTCGCGGCAAAGAGAAGGAGAGCTGTCATGAACAATATCATCTGGCTGGTCGGGGCCGCCGTTATCGTAATTGCGATACTCAGCTTCCTTGGGCTTCGTTAGGTTCGCCTATAGCGACGCCTACGCCGAGCAAGTCGTAATTTGGGTCGTCTCTGGAAGCCTGAGGTTTGCAGGCGCAGCAGCTATTGGCGCTAACGAAACGACCCCGCTCTTTCACCGGCGAAGTTCCCTGCCCGATCCATACTCTCCCAGACCCAGCGCTCACGGCGATGAGCGGCGGCAGCCGGCTTGGCAAGCGGCCGGCTTCAGTTGCTGCAGGACCAGATTGCGACTGGCCGGGTGCGGCGCCGATTGACGTTGCTGTGCCTTTTCTTCATTCTCCTGTTGCTGCCTGCTCCGAGATTCAGCAATGAAGCGCAGTCTCGCTTTCGGTGTGATTGTGATCGCCGTCGTCGGCGTGCTGGGCGGCGCCGCACTTTTGATTGCCGGCCAGTCCAGAGTTTCGCAAGACGCAATCCAGTCGTCGGTTACCCGCACTCCTGAATTGATCGAAAGCGCCTGGAAGCTGCCCGTGGCTGCCACCTTCAATGCCGACGTCACATGGCAATCAAACGGATCAAGGTGCGGCCCGGCAAGTGTCGCAAACACCTTCCGCTCCATCGGCGAGGAGGAGACAACCGAAGCCGAAGTCCTCGCGGGAACCGGAAAATGCTGGACCGGTTTTTGCGTCATCGGGCTCACGCTGGACGAGCTTGCCGAGGTCGCTCGAACGAACACCAAGCGGAAGGTCTCCGTGCTTCGGGATCTGAGCGCCGATGCATTTCGCGAGCACATGAAGCGCGCCAACGATCCCGGCCGCCGTTACATCGTCAACTTTACCCGTGAGAAGATTTTCGGCGCCGGCGCTGGCCATTTTTCCCCGGTCGGAGGATATCTGGAGGCCGAGGACGTGGTTTTCGTCCTCGATGTAAACGAGGACTACAAGCCCTGGCTGGTCGAGCGAGAGCGCCTGTTCTCAGCCATGGACACAATCGATAGCGACGGCGACAAGAAACGCGGCCTGCTGCTGATCGAGTAGCATGGTCGCAAGCAGTGTCGATTGCCTCGCCTTCAATCGACCAGCACGGCAACCACGGCGGTGCAGTCGCCCGCCTTGACCAGTCCGGGGAAATGGCGGGCAGCCAGTAGACCCGACATCCTTGCCCTGATCTCCTGAGGTGCGGCACCGGTGCGGCCAATGGAGTGGATGCGCGCCAGGACCTGGCCCTCCTCGACAGGCTCGCCGAGATCGATCATCGTTTCGATCATCCCGTCGTCCTCGGCAAACGAGAAGCAATCGCCCGACGGCATGTCGAGCCAGCGGGTCGGCTGCATCTCGACCGCACCGGCGACGATGCCGGCATGGCGCAGCACATTGAGCACGCCGCGACGGGCGATCCGCACCGTTTCCGCGCGCGAAGTCCCACCACCGCCAAGTTCAGTGGTGATGAACAGCTTGCCCATCTCTTCGGCGGCAGTGTCGAACATGCCGACCGCATCAATCTCCAGCATCTTCATCGACCACGGCGCCGAGAACGCTTCAACGGCGGCGAACCCCTTCGCCTCCAGCACCTTATCGGGCCGGATATGGGCGGCGCAGAACGGCACGAAGTCGAGCGTCTTGCCGCCGGAGTGGAAGTCGAGCGCGATGTCTGCGCGGGGGAGCAACTCTCGTTGAAAATAGTCCGCGATCTTCTCGGTCACCGTGCCGTCGGGCCGGCCGGGAAAGCTGCGGTTCAGATTGCCCTTGTCGATCGGCGAGGTGCGGGTGCCGGCGCGGAACGCCGGATAGTTCATTGCCGGCACGTTGATCACCGTGCCGCTGACTTGCTTGGGATCGAGCGTGCGGGCGAGATCGTAGAGGGCCAGCGGCCCCTCATATTCGTCGCCATGATTGCCGCCGGTGAGCAATGCGCTTGGCCCGCTGCCGTTGCGGATCACGCAGATCGGGATCATCACCGATCCCCAGGCGGAATCGTCACGGCTGTACGGCAGGCGCAGGAAGCCGTGCTGCACGCCGTCGCGATCGAAATCGACGGTCGGCGTGATTGGCGATGGGCGAAGGCTGGACATCGGGCTCAATTCTTCACGACCAGTTTGCGCGGCACATTGGCCAGGCACTCGACCCCGGTCTCGGTGATCAGGATGGATTCGGTGATCTCGAGCCCCATCGTCTCCAGCCACAGGCCGGTCATGAAATGGAACGTCATGCCGGGCTTCAGCTCGGTGCGGTCGCCGGGGCGCAGGCTCATCGTGCGCTCGCCCCAGTCCGGCGGATAGGAAAGCCCGATCGGATAGCCGGTGCGGTTGTCCTTGACGATGCCGTATCTCTTCAGCACCGCGAAGAAGGCGTTGGCGATGTCCTCGCATGTATTGCCGGGCTTTGCCGCGGCCAGCCCCGCCTCCATTCCCTCCAGTGTCGCCTTTTCGGCATCGAGGAATTCCTGCGTCGGTTTACCGAGGAACACAGTCCGCGAAAGCGGACAATGGTAGCGGTTGTAGCAGCCGGCGATCTCGAAGAAGGTGCCCTCGCCCGACTTCATCGGCCGGTCGTCCCAGGTCAGATGCGGCGCCGACGCATCGGCGCCAGACGGCAGCAGCGGCACGATCGCCGGGTAGTCGCCGCCAATCTTTCCCTCTGGCCCGTCGACGCCGCGCGTGCCGGCATCATAGATCTCGGCGACCAGATCGCATTTGCGCATGCCGACTTCGATCTTGTCGACGATGCGCTGGTGCATCGCTTCGACGATGCGGGCGGCCTTGCGCATGTAATCGATCTCGGTCGGGCTCTTCACCGCGCGCTGCCAGTTGACGAGTGCCGTAGCGTCGACGAAGCGGGCATTGGGCAGGTGTTTCTGCAGCGAAGCGAAGGCAGCGGCCGAGAACCAGTAATTGTCCATCTCGACACCGATGCTGAGCTTGCCCCAGCCACGATCGGCTAGCACCTGCGACAGAAAATCCATCGGGTGGCGTTCGGTCGACTGCACATAATGGTCGGCATAGCCGACGATGTTGTCGTGCGCGAGATAGGCGGTGCGCTTGGCGCCGTTGGCGTCCTGGCCGCGCCCGTACCACACCGGTTCGCCCGACGGCGGCACGATGACGGCCTGGTGCACATAGAACGACCAGCCATCATAGCCGGTCAGCCAGGCCATATTGGACGGATCGCTGACAACAAGCAGATCGACGCCCTTGGCTGCCATGGCCTTGCGAGTCTTGGCGAGGCGATCCGCATATTCGCCGCGCGAGAATTTCAAATTGGGCTGCATTGTTCTGGTCCTCGTTTGTTGGGCCTTGCGGCCGGCATCAGCTTTCGAAAATCGTCCCGGTGTTGGCCGCCCGCGCACGGTCGCGGGCGAGCGTGGCGATCGCGGTGTCCTGCACGCCGGTGCCGGTGAGGTCGGCGATGGTGATGTCGCTGTCCGAACGGCGGCCATGTCTATCGCCGGCGATGATCTGGCCGATCTCTGTGATCTCGGCATCGGCCGCCATCACCCCCGTCGCGATGGCATGATGCAGTTCGCCCAGCAGCCGCGTCTGTTTCGCACTGTCGGCGACGTAGAGATCGGCCATGCGCAGGATCGCCGGCGCGATCTCGTTCTTGTGCTCGGCGTCCGAGCCCATCGCGGTGATGTGCTGACCGGCGGAGACGAAGCCGGCCTTGATCAGCGGTTCGGTCGACGGCGTCGTGGTGACGATGATGTCGGCGCCGGCCGCCGCCTTTGCCGCGTCGGGTTCAGCGTGCACGACGATGCCCAGTTTTTCGCGCAATGCATCCGCTGCGGCTTCGGCCTTGGCGGCATCCCTCGCCCAGATGCGCGCTTGAGCGATCGGCCGCACCAGCAAAAGCGCTTCGAGCTGCAGCCCCGCCTGGACGCCGGCGCCGAAGATCGCGGCGATCGAAGCGTCGGCTCGCGAAAGATGTTTCGCCGCGACCGCTCCGGCCGCCGCCGTGCGGATGTCGGTCAAATAGCCATTGTCGAGCAGCAGAGCCTCGACCAGCCCGGTTTTTGACGACAGCAGCACCATCATGCCGTTGACGCTGGGCAGGCCGAGCTTCGGATTGTCGAAGAAGCCGGGACTGATCTTGATGGCAAAACCGTCGATCCCTGGCACATAGGCGGTCTTGACGTCGACCTCGCCGCGATGCTCGGGAATGTCGAGCCGCAGGATCGGCGGCATCGACACCGGCAAGGTGGCAAGCGCTCGGAACGCATTTTCGACGCAGGCGACGGCATCGAGATCGAGCTTCACGATCGCGCGCAATTCGGCTTCGGTCAGTATCGTCATCCGGCTCATGCGGCGCTCTCCTCAATTGCTTCGCCACAAACGACTTTCCTGTGCAGCGTCATGTCGATATTGCGGCCCGACAGAATGAGCACAGTGGGGCCGCTCGCCCTGACCTTGCCGGCAAGCACGGCGGCGATGCAAACCGCGCCGGCGCCTTCGACGATCTCGCGCTCCTGTTCATAGGCGTGGCGGATGCCGGCGGCGATCTCGTCCTCGCTGAGCAGGATAACATCGTCGAGCAGGTCGCGGCACATCGAGAAGGTCAGCCGGTTGTCGAGGCCGACGCCGCCGCCGAGCGAGTCCGCCAGCGTCGGCAGTTCCTCGACCAAAACCGGATGTCCGGCATCGAGGCTTGCCTTCATCGCCGCGCCCCGCGTCATCGAAACGCCGATGACCCTGGTGCCGGGGCTGACGCCCTTCACGGCAGCGGCGACACCCGCCGCCAGCCCGCCGCCGGAGAGCGGCACCAGCACCAGGGCGGCGTCCGCAACCTGCTCGATGGTTTCCAGCCCGAGCGTGCCTTGCCCGGCGATGATATCAGGATGGTCGAAGGGCGGCAGCATGATCAGACCGTCTTCCGCGACCAGCCGGTCGACCTCCTGCTGCGCATCGTCCTGGCTGTTGCCGACGATGCGGATCTCGGCGCCGAGCCGGCGGATTTCGTCGAGCTTGTTCTGCGGCACCAGTCGCGACATGCAGATCGTCGCGCGCATGCCTTCGAGCTTTGCCGCATGAGCCAGCGCCCGGCCGTGATTGCCGGTCGAGGCGGCGACCACGCCGCGCGCCTTCTCCTCGGCGTCCAGTGACGCGATGGCGTTCGAGGCGCCGCGCAGCTTGAAGCTGCCGGTGGTCTGCCGATGTTCGAGCTTGAGATAAATAGGCGCGCCCAAGTGCCCGGAAAGACTCGGGGAAAGCACGGTCGGCGTGCGCTCGACCTTGCCTGCGACGCGCTCGCGGGCTGACTGGATATCGGCGAGGGTGATGGGCGCAGGTGTCATGGCCTCATTGTCCCAAAGGCAGCGTCATCAGACGGCCGAATTCGGCGCGCCGCTCCTCGTCGCCGCAAAGCCGCAGGCAGTTCCAGGCCGTTGCCTGATTGCTGGTGACGACCGGGCGGCCGATCGCCTCCTCCATGCCGACGACGGCAAGTGCTGCCCGCAGCGCCGTGCAGGAGACGAACAGTGCGTCCGCTTGCGCGTCGGTCGTCTTGGCTGCCAGATCGACCAGCGTGGCCGGTGCAATCCGCGCCATCTCGCGGTCGTCGTCGAAGCCGAGACAGGTGAAGCTGGCGATCTCGAACCCGTGCGCCGCGAAATAGGCGGCCATCGGCCGGCTGGTCTCGACGGTATAAGGAGTGAGAATACTGATCGTCCTGGCGCCCAGCGCCTTCAAGCCGCGCACCCCTGCCATCGGCGGCGTAACCACGGGTACGCCGGGCTTGGCCGCCTGCACCGCCGCCTCGATCTCGGCATCGCCGATGACGACCGAGGCTGAGGTGCAGGAATAGCAGACGGCGTCGAACGGCTCATCAGGCAGGATGAGCGCGGCGCCCGCCGTCAGCGACGGCTGCATCTTGCGCAAATTGTCCGGCGTCGTCGGATTGGCGTAGGGAATGCGCGCGACATAGACGCCGATCCGGTCGCTCGCCACCATGCGGCGAAAATCCGGTTCGGTCGTATGGTCGGTGGCAAGGACGATCAGGCCGACGCGCTTTTCCAGCGGACGCGCGTCGAGCGCCGGCCGTGTCGAGTGCAAGCGGATGTCGACTGGAGCGGTCACCATGCGCTCCTTGCCAACGGTTTGGTCGAAGGAACTGTCATTTTTCAATGCGCCCGTAGCGGCGTTCCAGCCAGCGCAGCAACACGACCGAGAACAAGCTGATGACGAGGAAGAAGGCGCCGACCAAGGTCATCGGCTCGACATAGCGGTAATAGGTGTTGGCGACGCTCTTGGCCTGGTTCATCAGTTCCAGCACGGTGATCGCCGACAGCAGCGGCGTCTCCTTGAACATGGCGATAAAATAGTTGGCAAGCGCCGGGATCATCGGCGGGATCGCCTGCGGCATGATGATGTGGGTCCAGGTCTGCCTGGCGTTGAGATTGCAGGCCTTGGCGGCTTCCCACTGGCCGCGCGGCACATTGTCGATGCCGGCGCGATAGACCTCGGCCGTGTAGGTGCCGTAATGCAGCCCGAGGCCGATCACGCCCGCCACCAGCGGCGGCAGCAGGATACCGATGTCCGGCAGCACGTAGAAGATGAAATAGAGCTGCACCAAGAGCGGCGTGCCGCGGATGAACTCGGCAAGGAAGCCGACGCTGCGCGACAAGCCCTTGTTCGGCGAGCGCCGCGCCAGCGCGATAGCCAAGCCGACCATCGCTGCCAGAACCGAGCCGAGCAGCGTCGCCAGGATGGTGATCTTCACGCCCTCGATCAGGGTCGGCATGATCTCCCAGACGAAATTCCAATCCCATTCCATTACGAGGCCCGATCCATCAGACGCGCACCCCGTCGAGGCCGCGCGCCATGCGGCGTTCCAGCGAACGCACACCCCAGGAAATGATCAGCGCAAGGCCGAAATAGATGACGAGAATGGTGGTGAACGGCACCAGCGTGTTGCCGGTCTGCGAGCGCACGACCTGGGCCTGGAAGGTCAGGTCGGTGAGCGAGATCAGCGAAACCACGGCGGTGGCCTTGAGCAATTCGATGGCGTTATTGCCGAAGGTCGGCAGCATCACCAGCAGCGCCTGCGGCAGGATGACATAGCGCATGGCTTGCCAGCGGCCGAGATTGACCGCGGTGCAGGCCTCGTACTGTTCGCGGCCGATCGACTGGATGGCGCCGCGCACCACCTCCGCGCCGTAGGCGCCGACATTGAGGCCAAGCGCCAGCACGCCGGCCTGCAGCGGCGTCAGCGAAATGCCGATGAACGGCAGCACGAAATAGGCCCAGAACAGCTGCACGAAGATCGAGGTGCCGCGGAAGAATTCGATATAGGCGGTGGCCAGCGCCCGAATTGCGAAAAAACGCGACAGCCGCCCCAGCCCGGCGAGAAAGGCCATGATCAGGGCAAGCACCGACCCCATCAGCGTCAGCTCGATGGTAACAAGCGCTCCCTGCAATATCAGGCCGAAATAGCCGGACCATTGGGTCATGAACTAAGCATTTCTCCGCTTGGCGATTATTACAGAAGGTCGGCGCTGCCCCTCATCCGCCTGCCGGCACCTTCTCCCCGTATAGGGACGGGGAGAAGGGTAAGGCTCCAGCGTTCGCGCCCCCCTCTCCCCGTTCTTCACGGGGAGAGGGTAAGGGTGAGGGGCAACTTTTTACTTTGCCGAGCAGAGCTTGTCGCGGCTCGTCGACATCGCCGCCGCGGCCGAAAAACCGTAGGGCTCAATGATCTTGGCGAATTCGCCGGACTCCTTCAGCTTGGCCAATTCGACGTCATAGGCGTCGCGCAGCGCCTCATCGCCCTTCTTGAACGCCGCGCCATCGCAATAGACCGGCGCGCCGACCACCGGGGCGACGACTTCGAGGTTCGGATCGCTGGCCTTCTTGACCAGATCGTTGATCGACAGCACCGGCAGGGAATAGGCGTCGATGCGGCCGTCCTGCAGCATCTTCAGGCCGCTCTGGCCATCCGGCACGACGATGACGCGGTCACGCGGCACGCCGGCAGTGAGCGCCAGCTTCTCCTCGGTGCCGCCGCCCGGCGCCCCGATCGTTGCGGTGGCATCCTTGGCGACATCCTCATAGCTCTTGAAGCCCTTCGGGTTGCCCTTCTTGACCAGCATTGCCTCGGCGTCGCACAGCACCGGCTCCGAATAAGCGACCGCCGCGCAGCGCTCCGGTTTCATGAACAGGCCGGCGGTGACGACGTCGAAACGGCCGGCCTGCAGGCCAGGGATCATCGCGCCATATTCCGAAATCGAGGCGACGATGTCGTTGACACCAAGACGCTTGAAGATTTCACGGGCCACATCGGGCGCCGCACCCGAGACCTTGCCGTCGGCAGCAACCGCCGTATAGGGCGGCTCGTTGGCGATGGCGACACGGGCAAAGCCCTGTGCCTTGAGCTCTTCGAGCTTGCTGTCGTCGGCCGATCCCGCGGTCGAAGCGGCCAGGATTGCGGTCAGTGCAACACCGGCGACGCCGGCCAGAATGCCAAGTTTCTTCATTGTTCCCAACTCCTTGTTTCTCTTTTGGTTTGGTCGTTCCACGGGACGGCTTCGCCGCCCTGGGAGGACGGCGCTGCCGCCCGGGGCATGGCAGTCAGACGCGATGTCCGGCCGCGATGATCTTCTTCAGGAAAGCTTGCGTACGCTCCTGCTTGGGGTTGCGGAAAATCTCGTCCGGCTTGCCTTCCTCGACGATCTTGCCGCGGTCGAAGAACAGAACCCGGTCGGCGAAATCATGGGCAAAACCCATTTCGTGGGTGACCAGCAGCATGGTCATGTCGGTCTCCGAGCAGAGCCGCCACAACACGTTCAGCACCTCCTCGACCAGTTCCGGATCGAGCGCCGATGTCACCTCGTCGAACAGCATGATCCTGGGCTGCAGCGCCAAGGCGCGAGCGATGGCAACGCGCTGCTTCTGGCCGCCGGAAAGCTGCGCCGGCATCGCTTTCGCCTTGTCGGCCATGCCGACCATGTCGAGCAGTTCCATCGCCCGCTTTTCGGCGGCCGCGCGCGGCATGCCCTTGGTCAGGATCGGCGCCAGCGTGACGTTGTCGATGACGCTCTTGTGCGGAAACAGGTTAAACAGCTGGAAGACCATGCCGATCTTCTGGCGCATTCTTGCCAGATGCCGTTCGTCGGCGGGCAGCAACTGGCCGTTGCGCTCCATGTGGTAAAGCTGCTCGCCGTCGATCTGGATGTGGCCGCTGTCGATCCTCTCCAGCGTCATCAGGATGCGCAGGATCGTCGTCTTGCCGGAGCCGGATGGGCCGATCAGCGCAAGCTTCTCGCGCGGCATGACCTGCATCGACAGTCCGTCCAGCACCTTGAAGGTACCGAAGCTTTTCGAAATGGCGTCGATCTTGATGATGGGCGCGGACAAAGAATTCCCCCGGGCTGGAGAAGCTGTGCCTTAACGATGCGGAACGCGCCAAATCATGTCAATCAGGAAAATAAACTCATGACAATGTTTCTGACTCCGCAGAATTTCGCGGCAATGCTTGCCTAGATCGCCAGCAGCAGATGCTCCGGGTCGCCGAGCAGAAGCTTGGTGACAACACTGAGGCCGGCGCGCAGTTCCCCCTCGGTGGTCGAGCCCAGCGAGATGCGCACTGCCGGCTGCCAGGGCGCCGTCGAAATGCGAAACGATGTGCCTGGTGCGATCGCCACGCCCTGCAGGCGGGCCTGTGAGACGAAGCCCTCCTCGGCGCGGTCGCCGGGCAGTTCCAGCCACAGATGCAGCCCGTCGCGATGGACGCGGTAGTCGACCCCGGCAAGCACCTGGGCGGCGATCTCCTGCCGCCGCCGCAGCGCCGACCGTTGCCAGCGGACGAGTCCCATCGCCGTGCCGTCGGTCACCCATTTTGTCGCAATCTCCGCCACCATCGGCGTTGCCATCCAGTTGGAGACGAGATGCCGGTTGGCGACGGCAGCGACATAGCGGTCGGGCGCCGCGAGATAACCGATGCGCAGGCCTGGCAGCACGATCTTGGTGAAGGAGGTGACGTAGAGCGTGCGCTCGGGCGCGAAGGCGGCGACCGGCGGCGGACGGCCCTCGACGAGCGGCCCGAGCACGTCGTTCTCGATGATGGCGATGTCGTGCCTGCGCGCCACCGCAGCGATCTGCTCGCGCCGCGCGGCATTCATCAATGTTGCAGTCGGATTGATCACCGAGGGCTGCACGAACACGGCGCGGATGTCGGAAAGCCGGCACGCCTCGTCGAGCGCCTCCGGGATCAGGCCGTTGTCGTCGATCGGCAGACCCTCGAGGTTGAAGCCGAGATAGCGCGCCAGCGGGATCAGCGTGTGATGGCCGATCGCCTCGGTGGCGACGGTCGAACCCGGCGGCGCCACGCTCATCAGCGCCACCGTCATGCCGGCCGTGGCGCCGTTGGTCAGGCTGACATTCTGCGCCGACACGTCGAGACCGCACAGCCGCAGCCATTCGACCGCCACTGCACGGTGGCGCGGAAACACCATGTTCGGCCGGAACGACAGCGCCGAGGTCGACGGCAGGTTCTCGGCGAGCCAGCCTAGCGCCTGCTTCAGCCGCTCCAGATGCATCGGCTCGCAGACCGGCTTCAGGATCGACAGGTCGATGACCTCGCCAAGGCGCTCCGGCAGATAGGGCGGTTCCGGCTCGCGGCGCTGCGTCTGCACGAAGCTGCCGCGGCCGATCTCGCCGGAGACCAAGCCTCGGCGGATCAGTTCCTCATAGGCGCGGCTGACTGTCTGCACCGAAAGCTTCAAATCGTCGGCCAGCCGGCGATGCGTCGGCAGCCGCGCGCCGTTGGCCAGCCGTCCGTCATGAATGGCGCGCGCGAACTGGTCGGCGAGCGATTGATAGGCCGGCCGCCGGATAAGCGCGGGATCTGGACGCCACAATGTCATGACATATTAGAGATCGAAATCAGTGCAATTGACAATCGAAATAATGCGCCGTCATGGTGTCGCGGAAAAAAGTGGACGCTCATGGCCGCATTGAAACTGGATCAGATCGACCTGAAAATCCTCGACGCGGTTCAGCGCGACGGGCGCATCACCAAGCTGGCGCTCGCCGACAAGGTCGGCCTGTCGCCGACGCCGTGCTGGGTGCGGTTGCGCAAGCTGGAAAAGGCCGGCATCGTCTCCGGCTATCACGCCAGGGTTGCAATGCGCGCCGTCGCGCCGGTCGCCACCGTCCTGATGGAGGTGACGCTGGCCAGCCACCGCCAAGCCGATTTCGACCGTTTTGAGCGCGTCATCCGCGACGTCCCCGAAATCGTCGCCTGCTGGTCGGTGGGCGGCGGCGTCGACTATTTGCTGAAAGTGATGGCGCGCGACATCGACGCCTATCAGCGGCTGGTCGACGCCCTGCTCGAACGCGAGATCGGCATCGACCGTTATTTCACCTACATCGTCACCAAGACGGTGAAGGAGGAGGTCGCCTTGCCGGTGGCCGATCTGTTGCCGACGCCGTCGTGAGGTCTAGGGAAACTGACATCAGGTCGCCGCGACGATGCGGAATTCTGCTCCGCTGCATTCCTCGGCGAAGGTCACGGAATGGATCCCAGGGTCTTCGCGACGGAGCTTCGCTCCTGCTTCGCCCGGGGATGACGAAGTTGGAGGAGGTTCAGCCAATCTCCACTGTTTGCTACAGCCTCGGAGAGACTGTCCTGTGTTTCGGTCCAATAGAGACAATCTCTCTACGCGTGCGCTCCGAAACAGCCTCTCTGTCTGCGCCGCGCGCATAGTCTCTCCGCATCACTCCGAAACCGGGAGACCTCGAACATGTCCGCGCATTTTGCCCGCCCACAACGCCACGAAGCGCTTGACCGGCTCGCCGACCGCCGGCTGCTGCGCCAACTCGCCTATGTCGACGGCCAGTGGACGGCGAGTGAAGCCGCCGAGAGTTTTGGGGTGACCGACCCTGCTACGGGCGCCACCGTTGCCTGGGTTGCCGCGCTCGATGCCAGGCAGACGAGCAAGGCGATCGACGCGGCGTCGCGCGCCTTTCCCGCCTGGCGCGCGGCTCTCCCACAGGAACGCGCAAGAATCCTGCGAAAATGGTTCGATCTAATCATCGCCGCCAAGGACGATCTGGCGCTGTTGATGACGCTCGAACAGGGCAAGCCTCTCAAGGAATCGCTTGGCGAGATCGACTACGCCGCCTCCTTCGTCGAGTGGTATGCCGAAGAGGCAAAGCGCCTCAACGCCGAAAGCGTCACCAGCCATTTGCCAAACGCCGAGATGATGGTGCGGCGCGAACCGCTCGGCGTCGTCGGCGTCGTCACGCCATGGAATTTTCCGGCGGCCATGCTGACCCGCAAGGCGGCGGCCGCGCTTGCCGCCGGCTGCACCATCGTCGCGCATCCTTCGTCGGAAACGCCGCTGTCGGCACTGGCGCTGGCCGAGCTCGGCGAACGCGCCGGCCTGCCGGCTGGCGTCTTCAACGTTCTCACCGGCAAGGCCTCGACCATCGTTGGGCGGATGTGCGAAGATCCGCGCGTCCGCGCCATGAGCTTCACCGGCTCGACCGAGATCGGCAGGCTTATCGCCGCGCAAAGTGCGCCGACGATGAAGCGGCTGGTCATGGAGCTTGGCGGCCACGCGCCGCTGATCGTCTTTGCCGACGCCGATCTCGACAAGGCGGTGACCATCGCCGTCGACGCCAAATTCGCCACTTCCGGCCAGGATTGCCTTGCCGCCAACCGCATCTATGTCCAGCGCCCGATTTATGATCGTTTCTGCGCCGCCTTCGCCAGGCGCATCGAGGCACTGCGGACCGGCAATGGCCTGGCCGATGACATCGACATCGGGCCGTTGATGCACGAGCGCGGCGTCAAGAAGGTCGAGGAGCAGGTCGCCGATGCGCTCGCCCATGGCGCGCGCTGCCTAACCGGCGGCGGCAGACATCCGGCCGGACCGCTGTTCTACCGGCCGACCCTGCTCGCCGATGTCACCGACGATGCGCTGATCGTGCGCGAGGAAACTTTTGGTCCGGTCGCCGCGGTGACGCCCTTCGACAGCGAGGACGAGGTCATCGCCCGCGCCAACGCCACCGAATACGGGCTCGTCGCCTATGTCGTCACCGAGAACGGCGGCCGCCAATTGCGCATGGGCCGTGCACTCGACTACGGTATGGTCGCCATCAACCGCGTCAAGATCACCGGCGCGCCGATTCCGTTCGGCGGCGTCAAGCAGTCCGGCATCGGTCGCGAGGGCTCGCGCCACGGGCTCGAAGCCTTTACCGATCTTAGATATCTCTGCCTGGACGTGGCGTAAGGTGTATCGACATTCAGGTGATGCCGGTCTGCAAATGGCGGCGTCCTGCGCTTCCGGTGCTCACGTACGAAAAAGCGCGCTCCGCTCCGGTTCTCGGCCTGGCCTGAATCCCGACACACCTTAGGCCGCGTCGGGACCATCTTTCTCCAAGGAGTCAAAAAAATGCTCGACCAGTCCAACGAACTCGCCGCCTGGGACCGCGACCACTTCTTCCATCCCTCGACCCATATGGGCACGCATGCGCGGGGTGAATCGCCGACCCGCATCATCGCCGGCGGCGAGGGCGTCACCATCTGGGACAATAACGGCCGCAAGAGCATCGATGCCTTCGCCGGGCTCTATTGCGTCAATGTCGGCTATGGCCGCCAGAAGATATCAGACGCCATCGCCGCCCAAGCCAAGAACCTTGCCTATTACCACACCTATGTCGGCCACGGCACCGAGGCGTCGATCACGCTTTCCAAGATGATCATCGACCGCGCCCCGCAAGGCATGTCGAGGGTCTATTTCGGCCTCTCCGGTTCCGACGCCAACGAAACCAACATCAAGCTGATCTGGTACTACAACAACGTGCTCGGTCGTCCCGAGAAGAAGAAGATCATCTCACGCTGGCGCGGCTATCACGGCTCCGGTGTCATGACCGGATCGCTGACCGGGCTCGACCTGTTCCACAACGCCTTCGACCTGCCGCGTGCGCCGATCCTGCACACCGAGGCGCCCTACTATTTCCGCCGCGCCGACCGATCGATGAGCGAGGAACAGTTTTCCCAGCACTGCGCCGACAAGCTCGAAGAGATGATCCTGACCGAGGGCCCCGACACGGTCGCCGCCTTCATCGGCGAGCCGATCCTCGGCACCGGCGGCATCGTGCCGCCGCCCGCTCTGTACTGGGAAAAGATCCAGGCGGTTCTCAACAAATACGACGTGCTGCTGGTCGCCGACGAAGTGGTCACCGGCTTCGGCCGGCTGGGCACCATGTTCGGCTCCGACCATTACGGCATCAAACCCGACCTGATCACCATCGCCAAGGGCCTGACCTCGGCCTATGCGCCGCTGTCGGGCGTCATCGTCTCGGATAAGGTCTGGCAGGTGCTGGTGCAGGGCTCCGACAAACTCGGCAGCTTGGGCCATGGCTGGACCTATTCGGCGCATCCGATCTGCGTTGCCGCCGGTGTCGCCAACCTGGAACTGATCGACGAGATGGACCTGGTGACCAACGCCGGTGAGACCGGCGCCTATTTCCGCGCCGAACTGGCGAAAGCCGTCGGCGGCCACAAGAATGTCGGCGAGGTGCGCGGCGACGGCATGCTGGCGGGAATCGAATTCGTCGCCGACCGGGACGACCGCGTGTTCTTCGATGCCGCGCAAAAAATCGGGCCGCAGGTCGCGACCGCGCTTGCCGAGCTTGGCGTCATCGGCCGCGCCATGCCGCAAGGCGACATCCTCGGCTTTGCGCCGCCGCTATGCCTCACCCGCGAAGAGGCGGACATCGTCGTGTCGAAGACGGCCGATGCGGTGAATGGCGTGTTTGCCAGCATCTAATTATCGACCTTGGTGCCGCCGCTCATCCGCCTGTCGGCACCTTCTCGGTAGAGAAGGGTCAAGCACTCGGCGCCGGCTGCCCCCCTCTCCCCGTTGTTCACGGGGAGAGGGTAAGGGTGAGGGGCAGCGCGAACCTGGAATATCTGGAAGCAACATCAATGACCTCCAAAGCCCTCCCCGCCACCATGGCCGCCGTGCTTCTGACCGGTCACGGCGGGCCAGAAAAGCTTGTCTATCGCACCGATGTGAAAGTGCCCTCGCCCGCCCCGGGCGAGGTTCTGGTCAAGGTCACGGCGTGCGGCATGAACAACACCGATGTCTGGGTGCGCCAGGGCGCCTACGGCACGGAGGAAGATGCTGCCGCCGTGTCGACCTGGCGGCGTCAGGGCAATACGCTGACCTTCCCGCGTATCCAGGGCACCGACACGGTCGGCAACATCGTTGCCGTCGGCGAGGGTGTTTCTTCGGCCCGCATCGGTGAGCGGGTGATGGTCGATTTCTCGATCTACAACCGCGACGATGATTCACTCGCCGACATCGACTATATGGGCCATGGCCGCGACGGCGGCTATGCCGAGTACCAGACCGTGCCGGCCGAGAATGCCCATGTCGTCGCCACCGACCTGACCGACGTCGAACTCGCCACCTTCTGCTGCGCTTATCTTACCGGCGAACAGATGCTCGAACGCGCCGCATTGAAGGCCAGCGAGCGTGTGCTGGTCACCGGCGCGTCGGGCGGCGTCGGCTCCGGCATCGTGCAGTTGGCGCGGGCGCGCGGCGCCATTCCCTATGCCGTCGTCGGCAAGGGCAAGGAACAGGCGGTGCTCGACATCGGCGCCGAGGCGGTGATCACCCGTGGCGTCGCCGATCTGCCCGCCGCCGTGAATAACGCGACCGGCCGCCAGCCGATCGACGTGGTTGCCGACCTCGTCGGCGGCGGCATCTTCAATGACCTGTTGCGCATCCTTCGGCCCGAAGGCCGCTACACCACCGCCGGCGCGATTGCCGGCCCGGTCGTGCAGCTCGATCTGCGCACCATGTATCTCAAGCAATTGCAGCTGCACGGCTCCAGCCAAGGCACGCGACACGATTTCCGTCGTATCGTGCGCTACATCGAGGAGAAGAAAATCCGGCCGCTGGTCGGCGGTGTCTACAAGCTCTCCGATTTCCACCGCGCCCAGGCGGATTTCATTGCCAAGGATTTTGTCGGCAAGCTGGTTGTCGTTCCGGACGCCGTTGCGGATCGCCGATAAGATGAACCACGTAGTCTCTGCATAGAGAATTTGGTTCTTTGACTGAGCCTGAAAAGGCCGTGGGTGGTCGCTGCCCGACCAGACTGGAGCCGATCTCCAACGCTGGCGATTGGCATAAGCCACCACGACTTCGCATCCCAGCTAGTTTCCGCCATAATGCTGCGGCTCAGAATAAAAGCGCTCTGTAGCGATCCTTCGCGCCCCCCTCTGTCCTGCCGGACATCTCCCCCACTTGGGGGGAGATTGGCAGCTTCGCGGACAGCGTCCCTTTTTGCAGAACTTGACGCACACAACCCTCTCCTGCGGCGTTATAAGTTTTTCGCAATTTTCTTATAACGCCGCTTGCGGTCGACCGTCTTCATGCCAGGCGGCTCCAGTTAGCGGCTCCAGTTATAAGAAGAATGCGGTTCTCTTATAACGGCGTGATCTCGAGCGACGCGCGCCATTACGGGACCTGCTTGACCGCGGCTTCAAGCGATCTTTCAAACGCGTCGATCACCTGATCGACCTGGGGCTCGGTGATGATCAGCGGCGGGCAGAAGGCCAGTGCATCGCCCATGTTGCGCGAGATGACGCCGTTCTGCTGCATGAAACCGTTGACGAGCCCGCCCAGCGCGCCGGCCGTCTCCCACGGCGTCTTGTTCGCCTTGTCGCCGACCAGTTCGACCGCCGCGATCAGGCCGACGCCGCGCACCTCGCCGACAAGCGGGTGCGAAGCGAGCTTGCGCAGCCGCTTCTGCATATGCGCGCCGACCGTGCGCGCATTGCCGACGAGATCGCGCTCCTCGATCAGCTTCAGGTTCTCCAGCGCGACCGCCGCCGCAACGGGATGGCCGCCGCCGGTGAAGCCGTGGCCGAAGGTGCCGATGCGATTGCTTTCGTCGGCAATCGGCTCGAAAACCTTCTCGTTGATCAGCAAGGCCGAGATCGGCAGGTAGGACGAAGAGATCTGCTTCGACAGCACCATGATGTCGGGCCTGATGCCGAAGGTCTGCGAGCCGAACATTTCGCCGGTTCGGCCAAAGCCGCAGATCACCTCGTCGGCGACGAGCAGGATGTCGTATTTCGACAGCACCGCCTGGATCTTCTCCCAGTAGCTTGCCGGCGGCACGATGACACCGCCAGCGCCCATGATCGGCTCGCCGAAGAAGGCAGCGATGGTTTCCGGGCCTTCGGCCAGGATCAGCTTTTCCAGATCGTCGGCAAGCCGGCTCGAAAACTCTCCTTCACTCTCATTTGGCAGCGCCTCGCGCCAGTGATGCGGCGTCGAGGTGTGCAGCACATTGGCGATCGGCAGGTCGAAGGAATTGTGGTTGTTGGGCAGTCCGGTCAGGCTCGCCGAAGCAATGGTGACGCCGTGATAGCCGCGAATGCGGCTGATGATCTTCTTGCGCGCCGGCTGGCCGAGCGCATTCGACCGGTACCAGATCATCTTCATGGCCGTATCGTTGGCCTCGGAGCCGGAATTGGTGAAATACGCCTTGCTCATCGGCACCGGCGCCATCTGCACCAGCTTCTCGGCGAGATCGATCAGCGGCGAATGCGATTTGGAACCGAAGTCGTGATAGTAAGGCAGCCTGGACATCTGGCGCACCGCAGCGTCGACCAGCCGCTTCTCGGAGAAGCCGACCGCGACGCTCCAAAGCCCGGCCATCGCCTCGATATAGCGGTTGCCGGCGAGATCCTCGACATAGATGCCATCGCCCTTCTCGATGACCAGCGGCCCTGCCTCTTCATGCTTGCGGGCATTGGTGTAGCCGTGCATGTGGTAGCTGATGTCGCGGGCTTCGGGAGAATTCGGTCGAGCGTCCATGATGGCTCCTGTCCTGCATGCCGGGACGTGCGTCCTGCCGCCGTTCGGCGCGCGCATCGGCCTCTGGATTAATGCTGTTTGCTGCATCCGTTTCTTGTAAGGGTGTCAAGCCCTTTCGGAAGGGCTGGCGGATGGACGGAAGACATGCAGAATTTCAGCTTCGAGGCTGCTAAACGCCGGAACCTGCGCCAAGCCAGCGGTGCGCGTAGCCAAGACTTGATCCCCGAACCGGTCACCAGCAGGCACAACAACAAGCCTGAGGTGGCCTGATCGTGGACCATGTCGACTGCATCGTTGCCGGCGCCGGCGTCATTGGCCTCGCGATCGCGCGAGAGATGGCGCGGCGTGGCATGGACACCCTGATCCTCGAGGCCGAGAACGCCATCGGCACCGGGACCAGTTCGCGCAATTCCGAGGTCATCCATGCCGGCATCTACTATCCGGCCGGATCGCTGAAGGCCCGGCTCTGCGTGGCAGGCCGCGAAAGGCTCTACCGTTATTGCCAGGAGCGGGCGGTGCCGCATGCGCGCTGCGGCAAGCTCATCGTCGCCACAAATGCCGAACAGGAGCCGATGCTCGCTTCGATCCTGACCAACGCCGCTGCTTGCGGCGCGGGCGATTTGACGCCCTTGACCGCAGCAGAGGCGCGCAGGCTGGAGCCCAAGCTGCGCGGCACGGCCGCGCTTTTGTCTCCCGCCACCGGCATCATCGACAGCCACGCGCTGATGCTTGCGCTGCTGGGCGACGCCGAGGAGCACGGGGCGGCGCTCAGCCTCAACACCCGCATCGCCTCGGGCCGCATTGAAGGTGGACGCATCGTCCTCGACACGATCGACAGCACCAGCGGCGAGCGCTTTGAAATCGCCACCGCGCGCTTCGTCAACGCCGCCGGGCTTGGCGCCACGGCACTTGCCGGCTCGCTTGACGGGTTCGACCAGCAATTCGTGCCAGAACTTCGCTACGCCAAGGGCAATTATTTTTCGGTCGCCGGCCGGGCGCCGTTCTCGCGGCTGGTCTATCCCGTGCCCGAGCCCGGCGGGCTCGGCGTCCATCTGACGCTCGACCTCGACGGCGTCGCCCGCTTCGGGCCTGACGTCGAATGGACCGATCAACTCGACTATCGCGTCGATCCAATACGTGGCGAGCGCTTCTACGACGAGATCCGCAAATACTGGCCGGACCTGGCCGATGGCAGCCTGCAGCCGGCCTATAGCGGCATCCGGCCGAAGCTCTCCGGTCCCGGCGAAGCCAATGCCGACTTCGTCATCCAGGACGCGGCGGTGCACGGCGTGGAGGGCCTGGTCAATCTGTTCGGCATCGAGAGCCCTGGCCTGACCTCAAGCCTGGCGATCGCCGACCATGTCGCGCAGCGCCTCGCGCCGAACGCAAACTAGCCGAGGCGACATCGAGCGAGCGCGCCCGCTGCCAAAAGCATAATCCAAAACGCCCGTAAGCCATCCGTAAGCCCGGGTCGCAGAACCTCCGGTCCGTCGATCACCGGGGCCATCGATATGAAGATCCGTTTCGAAGCCATACCGAACCCAAGCTGCCGGTTCGAGATCTGGGACAATGAGACCGGCGAGCCTGTCGTCCATCACGATCGGCTGCTCACCTTCGCCTCGGCGAAATCGGCGGCAAGAATCGCCGACTTCCTCAACGACAGCCACCGGCGCCGCGCCGGCGCCGCCGAATGGCGCGTTGCGGATCGCGATCTCGGCTGGGGAGGATGATCGCCCGGCTGCTCCACCTTGCGATCAGCATGGCGGAGCTTCCGCGGCTCGTCTTCCAACGAAACTTGGCGCAGGATCGAACGCTTTGCTACCGAGCGTCGGAGGAGTTTCGCCATGACCGATGAAGCAAGCCGCGAGCCGGCGCGTGATCCCCAGGATCTGGAGCGCCTGCTGATCTCCCGACAGTGGGTGGGAGACATCGACGGCATGGCCGCGCTTTTTGAGCCGCATGCCGTCGTCGACAGCGGTGACGGGCGACTGACGCGTGGCCGCGAAGCGATCCGGGCACTCTTCGCCGACATCACCGCAACGGGCCAAAAATTTGCCGCCGGAAATCAGGCCCCGGCTGTTGTCAGCGGAGATCTGCCACTGACGTCAACCCGTCTTCCCGATGGCACCGTAACCACCGAGGTCGCCCGCCGCCAGGGCGACGGGACATGGCTGTGGGTCATCGATCGATTCTCCGTTGCGTAGCGTCGGCCCGGGTGACCCCGGAAATCGATTTTCGCTGGGAATCATGCGCAAACCAAGTGCTCGCGCCTCCGGGCGTGCGGCCCTGTAGCGCAGAGGGGTGACTCCAGTACGGTTGTGGATTCGAAGTTCCTGAACGCCGATGCCGTCGATCGAGCAGGAACTTCAAATCTGTTTATGATGCATCAATGCGCCGTCTGCGAATGGTCGCCGCCCGGCTGCGAGATGCCGCCCAGCGTTTCGCCGGCCCATGCGGGTTCGCCATTCGTGGCGAGGTCGCCGAGCGAGACAATGCCAACCAGCCGCCGGTCGCGGCTGATCACCGGCATTCGCCGCACTTTGAGTTCGCGCATATTCTGAAGAACATCGCCGACTTCCTGGTCGTCATAGCAGCACTGTACCTCCGCGCTCATCACATCCCTGATCTTGGTGTCGGGACCTCTGCCCTCCGCGATGCCACGGACGGCAATGTCGCGGTCCGTGATCATGCCGACCAGCCGCTCATTCTCACCCACGGGCAGAACACCGGCGTCAAGATCGGCCATGACTCGTGCGGCATCCCGCAAGGACTGGTCCGGACTGGCGACCTGAACTTTCCGTGTCATGCACTCGCTGATTCTCATGGCTTTCTCCTCGAGCTGCAGCGCCCCGCCGATCCTGTGATGAAGGTGTGATCAGGGGAGAATGAACGCCTGTCGGAATCGTTCCATCGTTCGACCGCTCGCGCCAGGATAGGCTCCACCATGGCCATATCCGTGACGGACGGGAACCATAATCCGGGACAATGGTTGTGTGGTCACCAGGTGATCCTCCTCGAGCCAAACGAAAAACGGAAGGAACGATCATGCGCATGTTGACGACAATTGCCGCCCTTTCGGGATTGGCCCTGGCGCAGCCGATTCACGCGCAATCCACCGACCCGCAGCTTCCCCAGATCGCACCTCCGGCTCCGGAAGCCCTGCCCGATCCAAGCTTGCCCAACCAAACGCCTGACCAGGCCCTGCCTGATCAAGCCCTGCCGGATCAAGGTTTCACCGACCAGAATTTTACTGGCATTGCCATTGTCGCCCTCGAGGATTTGCCGCCGGAACTCAAGACGCAAGCCGAGGCCGTGATCACCCAGACCAGCGTTGAAGATCTGCTTACCCTGCAGAGCTCGATCGATGCCTCGCCACAGGCGGCATCGGTGCTGGCGGCGAACGGGCTGGATTCGTCGCAGGTTGTTGCCGCCAACATCGACGGCGACGGCATGCTGACTCTGATCATCCAGACAACCACGTGATTGGCGGGCACGTGATTGGCGGGCACGTGATTGGCGGGCACCTGATCGGTGGTCCGGGCGTGGCGGGCCGGAGCACTCGGCTTCGGCCCTGAAACCCGGTACAGCGGAGCAGCGTCATGGTCGAAGCCGCAGTTCGCAACTTCACCCTCAACTTCGGACCGCAGCATCCCTCTGCTCACGGCGTGCTGCGGCTGGTGCTGGAATTGGACGGCGAGGTCGTCGATCGCGCCGATCCCCATATCGGCCTGCTCCACCGCGGCACCGAAAAACTGATCGAGTACAAGAACTATCTGCAGGCACTGCCCTATTTCGACCGGCTGGACTATGTCGCGCCGATGAACCAGGAGCATGCGTTCTGCCTCGCCGCCGAGAAGTTGTTGGAAATCTCGGTCCCGAAGCGCGGACAGCTCATCCGTGTTCTGTTTTGCGAAATCGGCCGGCTCTTGTCGCATCTCCTCAACGTCACGACACAGGCCATGGATATCGGCGCGCTGACGCCGCCGCTCTGGGGTTTTGCCGAGCGCGAGAAGCTGATGGTGTTTTACGAGCGCGCCTCCGGCGCCCGCATGCATGCGAATTATTTCAGGGTCGGCGGCGTGCACCAGGACCTGCCTGAGAAGCTGCTGGACGACATCTGGGCTTTCTGCGATCCGTTCCTCAAGGTCTGCGGCAACCTCGACGAATTGCTCACCGAAAACCGTATCTTCAAGCAGCGCAATGTCGACATCGGCACAATCGGGCTGGAAGACGCCTGGGCCTGGGGCTTCTCCGGCGTGATGGTGCGCGGGTCGGGCGCGGCGTGGGACTTGCGCAAGGCACAGCCCTATGAATGCTACCCCGAGATGGATTTCGACGTTCCCATCGGCAAGAATGGCGACTGTTACGACCGCTACCTGGTCCGCATGGAGGAAATGCGCCAGTCGGTGCGGATCATGAAGCAATGCCTGGAGAAATTGCGATCGCCGGAAGGCCAGGGGCCGGTGGCAATTCCGAACCACAAGATCACGCCGCCGCCGCGGGCGACGATGAAACGCTCGATGGAAGCGACGATCCACCATTTCAAGCTCTACACGGAGGGCGTTCGCGTGCCCGCCGGAGAGGTCTATGCCGCGGTGGAGGCGCCGAAGGGCGAGTTCGGCGTCTATCTGGTTTCGAACGGCGGCAATACTCCCTATCGGTGCAAGATCCGGGCACCGTCCTTTGCCCATCTGCAGGCGATGGATTTTCTGTCGCGCGGGCACATGATCGCCGATGTCGCCGCGATCATCGGCTCGCTCGATATCGTGTTCGGCGAGATCGATCGCTGACGAGGCGCGGGGTGTTCAGATTTCGAGCAGGGCATAGGGACGGCCGGTCGGCTTCGCCACGTGCATGGCGACGTTATACACCGGGGCGCCGCCGGGCGTGCGACCTTCATAGACGCCGCGATGCGCGTGGCCATGCACCACGGCGCTGACCTTGAACCGGTCGATCGTCTCCGCCAGGCGCGACGAGCCCAGGAACGGAAAAATCTCCAATGGCTCGCCGGCGACCGTCTCGACCACCGGAGCGTAGTGCAGGACGACAAGCGTGCGCTCGGTGCGGACCTGCCGCATTGCGTTTTCGAGGCGCATCGATTCGCTGACGCTTTCGGCGACCATCGCCTTGATCGCCGGCTCGCCGAAGGAGCCGAGCATGCGCGATCCAAAACCGCCAATGAACCCCTTCACGCCGACAAAGCCGACGTCCTTGATTTCCGTGGTCTGGCCGTCAAGAAGATGGACGCCCGCCTGCCGCAGGATGTGGGCGACGTCCTCGACCGCGCCGGATTCATAGTCATGGTTGCCGAGCACGGCGACGACCGGGATTGCGCAGGCGCGCAAATCCTCCGCAAGGATTTCGGCCTCACGCGGCTTGCCGAGATTGGTGAGGTCGCCAGTGAGCACGAGGACGTCCGCTTCGCGCGAAACTTCGCCGAAGAGATCACGGCAGGAGGCCTGCGCGTCTTCCCGCACATGCAGGTCGCCGACAGCCGCAATCCTCACGGTGCGGCCTGTCTCGGTTGTTGCCATGGCAGCTTCGTTCCTCTCAGCCATCGCGAAATTCTCCTGTTCCGCCGACGCCGGCAAAGCCCCATTCCTTGACGTCGATCTCGTAGTCGGTCGGCGAAAGCAGGCGCCCGCGGCAGATCTTCATTCGGGGCGTAGGCAGTTCCCTCTGCTTGGCGAGCCGGTCAAGCAATTCGTCGAGCAGCCAGGCGGGAATGTGATCGCGCTCGCTTGGGTAGATCCATCGAAAATTGAGAAGCTGCATCAGCAGCACCTCCCAGTGGACTTCGAGGTAGGAAAGCAGCCGGCGCCAATCGATCTGATCCTGCGCCTTGAGGATGGTGTGAGCGATGTCGGCGCCGTCGTGGCGGCCTCTGTCCTGGATGTAGCATTTGGACCAGATAAGCTCGGTCGGACCGACGATCCGCACCTGACTGCCCAGCAGTTCGATCTGCCGTGCATGCTCCAGCCACTCGTCGCCGACCGGCATGGTGCCGTTCGCGGATGCGAAGATGACGTCAAAGAAATGCGTGCTCTTGAAGACCTTGCCAAGCCACCGGTCGTCCACGATCTCGACCGCAAAACCGGCCTGCTTGAAATGGGCGAGGATGCGGGCAAAGTCGCCGGCCTTGCAGAAAATGTCGAGGTCTTTGGTCTGGCGCGTGACGCCCGTATAGGCGCTCACCGCGTAGGTGCCGGCGACAAGAAAGGGGATGTCCGTCGCGGCGAGTTCACGGATCGCCTCTGTATAAAAGACCTCGGCCTCGGCATGTTGAAGCGTCGGCGCCGCTTTCGGATCGATCGTCGGAACGGATGCCGGGATGGCGCCTCCCGTTGGAGAATCGTTGGTCATGAAATCGTGGCTCCGAGGCGCAGCAACCTGCAGCTGTCCGTCTTTAAACAAAGCCGCCGCCGCATGGTTCCGTTGCCAACTAATGCGTAAAATGTGACGGCGGAGCCTTTTTCGCCGCTGGTGAGTTGGTATGAACAAACCAACTGCACGGAGGTGACCATGGAGGACGGGCGCAAGGCGGTTCGCGTCAGACTGAGGGGAAGGGTGCAAGGCGTCTCGTTTCGCGTGTGGACACGGACCGAGGCCGAGAGGCTCGGTCTGTCCGGATGGGTTCGCAATGAGGAGGATGGATCCGTAACCGCACTGATCGTCGGAGCCGACGGCGCGGTTTCGACCATGTTGGACCGGTTGTGGAAAGGGCCGACCGGAGCGTCGGTCTCCAGCGTGACATCCCAGAACGTCGATGCCGGCCAGCAGCCGAACGGATTCAGGATCATCGGCTAGAAGTGTGTACAGCGCGCCCGCCGACTGAAATCCGCGCATCCTGTGGTATCGAGCCTATGGTTCGAGCTTCGCCGATGGCGGATCGCCGTCGAAACGGCCTATCCGCTCATCAACGACCGCTGATGCGAGGCGTGGAAATCACTTCGCCGCCCCCATCACCCGAACATGCCGGCCCCCAACATAAATGCCGGCAGCGTCAATGCCCGTAGCGTCAGTGCCCGAAGCGTCAGTGCATGAATATTCCTCGCAGCCAGGCGAAGAAACCAAACCTCTCGGACATTGCCGCGCGGACGCGAGAGGCAGCCCATCGCGCTCGTATCGAGGCGCCGACATGGCAATGGCAGACGATTTCGTGCAGCTGCCAGTCGGTCAGCTCGAAGAAGCGCTTGGCTTCACCGTAGGTGTCATCTCTCAAGCCTTGCGCGCGAAAGATCGGGTCCTCGAAGGCAACCGTGAGAGGCGAGTCGTTGTAACGCATTTTCTCGCGTATCTCAGGGGACTTGTATTCTGTGCCCGTCAACGCTTCGAGACGTCGATCGGGATTTTTCTCCAGCAGTTTCGCCCAACGTTCGAGACGCTGGCTTCGAGTCGCTACGAGGTCTGTTGCTTCAGCGTGAACGTCGGCAACGGTATGCAGTTGGTCAAGTGTTTGGTGCTTCACGGCCGCCTCCTATTCAGCAGGTGAGTTCGTCCCACCCTGAAATGGAAATTATGGCGCTCCACGACGCCGGCAAGGCCTTCATGCGCGGACCTTTCGATCACTTTTCTGACGACCCCGTCCGGCCACGAATGCCGATGCCTGCGGGATCATCGCAGGCTCGCGTCGGAACCATAGGCATGCGTGGTCGTTCTGCGTGCGTCAGCTCGAGCGAAAACCGATCGAAACGGGTGGCTTCAAGAATCCCAGCCGACGTCGGCGACCCGCCAAGGCAGAGTGCGAGCGGAAGGAAATCACACAATGGCCATTCTTCCCACTCCCGAACCAACGCCCACTCCCGCGCCCACACCGCCGCCGTTTCCTGAACCGAAGCCGGTGCGTGAGCCGGACCCGGACAGACTTCCCGACGAAGCTCCTGTCCCCAATCCGGATGAAAATGATGCGCCGCTGAAAATCGGCCCCAAAAATCCCGGCATTTGACGGAGCGGAGACGCTCGTTCCAGATCGGCCAGTCCCGCATGGATGCCGGATGGCGTCAGCGCATTGGCTCACTGAGCGGCCAGCATGCGGGCTGCGGTCGCCGTCGTCTCGGTGCTGTCAGCGGTGATCAGGCGGCGCGGAAAATGACGACGGAAATGCTCACCCTCGCGGACATCGCAGGCATCAGATCGAGCGCTGCGGCGAAGCGAACTCGGATGCCTGCCTTAGATGCTGGCGCAGCAGCGCCTCGGCCCATTCGATCTCGCCCGCCTCGACGGCATCGAGGATGGCCAGATGTTCCCGGCAGGACTGCTCGATGCGTTCCGCCGGCAGTTCCTCGAAACCCGCCGACTCCTGCAACCGGCGCAGATTGTTCTGCTGGCGCACCGCATCCGCCAAGAACCGGTTGCCGGAACAGGCCGCAAGCCCTTCGTGAAAGGATGCGTTGATCCTGAACCATTCGTCGCCGCCGATCAGCGTCTTGCCCGTCGACACGATCGCCAGGATGCGCTGGTGAGCGCGGCGGACCGGCGCCAGCTGCTGAGGATCCGCATTGAACATGGGCGACCGCAGCGCCGCGCATTCGACGGCCGTCCGGAATTCATAGCTTTCCCGGTAGGCGTCCTCGCCGACCAGTGTGTCGGCGAAACGCCAGCCATGCCCCGGCAGGCGCTGCACCAGCCCTTCGGCGGCAAAGCGGAGCAAAAGCTTGCGCACGACGCCGCGCGACACCTGATAGCGCGGCATCAGTTCCGCCTCGGACACCTCCTGCGGCAGCTGGCCGAGCGCGCGCTCGCGCATCATCCTGCGGTAAAGCTCCTCGAGCGGTGAACTGGGCAGGATATCTTCAGGGTCGAGATCGGCGACCTCGCGCGCCAATTGCAGCCCCCTCGTCTCGAAGGGACTCAAGATGCCCTGGGCGACCAGCAGCTCCAACGCCGCGCTGATCGGAGAACGCGAGACGCCGAAGGTGCGGGCAAGGTCGGGCACCGAGACGCGGGTTCCAACCGTCCAGCCCGAATCCCTGATCCGCTCCAGGATCCGCCGCGCCAGATCGATCTGCAGCGGACTGGCCGCCTCGCCGCGCGCCGGCCGGTCGATGATCGTTTCATTCATAGGCACTTCCTCAGGCGTTCGCATCTTCGCATTATAGATATGCGCCACGCAGTTCGAACTGGCAATCTATCGAATTTTCCTGCTTTTCATTCAATCAAAATGCATTAGTATCCGAACTCAACGAGTTGAGGCTTCCCTTGATGACAACAGTCGCACCTTTTCCGCTTGTCGAGATCGAAGGAGCGCCGAAAGCGCGCGGCATGGCCTATGGCGAACAGGCGCGCGGTCGCATCGGCGCTTCGGTGGCGCTCTACGCCGGGCAACTCGACCGGTTCGGCTTCGGGCGGGACGATGTCGCGCGGTTTTCCGAAATCTTCCTGCCTCGCTTGCGGCAATGGGCGCCCGATCTCGTCGAGGAAATGCAAGGGATCGCGTCAGGCGCCAATCTCGACCTGTCCTCCATCGTCCTGGTCAATGCGCGTACCGAAATCCTGCAGCTCGCCCGGCGCGAGAAGGGCATTTCCGACGACGAGCCCGACGGCTGCACGGGCGCTGTGATTTTGCCGGAGGCAACCCGCAACGGCAGGCTCATCCATGGCCAGAACTGGGACTGGAAGGCCGAATGCGCCGAGACCTCGGTGGTGCTGCGCATCCGGCGAACGGACGGGCCGGACCTCCTGACCTTCACCGAAGCCGGCGGACTGGCGCGCAGCGGCTTCAACGCGGCCGGCATCGGCATCACCGCGAACTATCTCGAATCGGACCGCGACTACCGCGACATCGGAATTCCGCTGCCCTTCATCCGGCGCCGGGCGCTTGAAGCGCAGCATTTCGCCGACGCCATCAAGGTGGTGGCGACGACACCGAAATCCGGCTCCAACAACATGATGCTCAGCACCGCCGAGGGCTTCACGGTCGATTTCGAATGCGCGCCGGACGAGGCCTTCGCCATCTATCCGGACGACGACATGATCGTCCATGCCAATCACTGGCAGAGCCCGGTGGCGTTGTCGAAGCTGCGCGAAACCGGGCTTCGCGACGTGCCGGACAGTCTCTACCGGGACCACCGCGTGCGCCGTCGCCTGTCGGCGCGGCATGGGGACGTCACGGGCGACGATTTGAAGGAAGCCCTGTTCGACGATTTCGCTTCGCCGTTCAGCGTCTGTCGTCCGCGGATCAGGAAGAAAGGCGGCAATCTCTCGGCGACGGTGGCGATGATCGTCTTCGAACCAGCCGCCGGCGTCATGGAGATCGCACCATTGCCGGCCGAGAACCGCGAATTCACCCGCTACGAACTCACCCTCGACGACGAGGTCCGCGAGCGCGCCGAGAAGGCGATGCCGGCACGGGGGAGACCTTCGATATCAGCACAGGAGAAACGATGGTCCGCTTTGTCCTGACCCGCATCGCCAGCGCCATACCGACCCTGATCCTGGTGTCGGTTGCGGTCTTCGTGATGATGCGCTTCATCCCGGGTGACCCTGCGACGCTGATGCTGGGAGACCTCGCACAGCCCGGACAGGTCGAAGCCATGCGGCATCGGATGGGGCTCGACCAGCCCGTGGTGGTGCAATATCTGATCTGGGCCGGCAACGTCCTTACAGGCGATTTCGGGCGCTCGATCGGCAGCGGGCAAGAGGTGCTGCCGCTGATCCTCGACCGTTTTGCCGTCTCCTCGATCATCGTCCTCCTGGCCGTGCTTGTCGCCTCCGCCATCGCCGTGCCGGCCGGCATGCTGGCCGCCTGGAGACAGGACAGTCTTGGCGACATCACCGTCGTCGCCACCTCGACCATCCTGCTCTCGATCCCCAGTTTCTGGCTGGGTCTGATGCTGATGCTGATCTTCGGCCTCTATCTCGGCTGGCTGCCGATCGTCGGCTACGTGCCCTTCAGCCGCGACTTCGCGCAAGCCGCTCTCTATGTGATCCTGCCCGTGGTCACCCTGGTGCTCGTCGAGTCCGGCCCGATCGCGCGCATGGCCAGGGCCAGCACGATCGAGGTGGCGCGGCTGGAATACATCACCCATGCGCGGGCAAAGGGACTTTCCGAAAGCGCTGTGATGTGGCGCCATGCTTTCAAGAACGCCTTCGCGCCCACCTTGACCCTGATCGGCCTGGTGCTCGGCAGCCTGCTTTCCAGCATCGTCGTCATCGAGACCGTCTTCACCATTCCCGGCCTCGGCCGGCTGCTGGTCGACGCCATCTATGCTCGCGACTATCCGGTGATTCAGGGAACGATGCTGTTCATCGCCTTCATCTATGTCGTGGTCAACCTTCTCGTCGACCTCGTCTATCCGCTGCTCGATCCGAGGGTCGCCGCATGATCGCCCGTGCGCTCGGCCGGCCCGGCCTGAAATTCAATGCGACCTTCGGGATCGCCGTCACCGGGGCATTGATCCTTCTGGCTGTGTTCGGTCCATGGATCGCCCCCTACGATCCGCTCAAGCTCGATCTGCCGTCGCGGCTCAGCGGGCCGTCGCCCCAGCACCTGCTCGGTGCCGACGAGTTCGGGCGCGACGTGCTCAGCCGCCTCGCCAGCGGCGCGCGGACCAGCGCCTGGATCGCTTTTGCGACAGTCGCCTTCGCCTTGATCCTCGGCATCGTGTTCGGCGTTCTCGCCGGCTTCCTGCGCGGCTGGGTCGATCGCGTCGTCATGATGGTCAACGACGCCTTCCTCGCCTTCCCCGGCCTGCTTCTGGCGCTCGGCCTGATGGCGGTGATCGGCGCCAGCCGCGAAGGTATCATCGTTGCGCTCGGCCTTGCCTACATGCCGATCGTGGTGCGCGTGGTGCGGGCCTCGGTGATGTCCATTCGCGAGCGGGAATATGTCGAGGCCTCGCGGGTGATGGGCAACAGCGAGATCATCACCATGGCGCGGCACGTGCTGCCCAACTGCGTCGCCCCGATCATCGTGCTCGCCACCACCATGTTCGGCTGGATCATCCTGTCGGAGAGCGCGCTGAGCTTTCTTGGACTGGGCGTCCCACCTCCGGCGCCGAGCTGGGGCAACATGCTGTCGACGGCTCGGCCCTATATCGGCCAGGCGCCGCATCTGATCATCCTGCCGGGTCTCTGCATCTCGATCACGCTGCTCGGCATCAACATGCTGGGCGACGCGGTGCGCGACTGGCTCGACCCGAAAATGTAGGTCCTGGAAACATGCTCGTGCCGACCGCGGACAACAACACGATGCTTTCAGTGCGCAACCTGTCGATCTCGGTCGGGCCATCGGGAAAGCGGATCGTCGACGGGCTGAATTTCGACCTCGCCCCCAGTGACATGCTGGCGCTGGTCGGGGAATCCGGTTCGGGCAAGACGATGGCGGCCCGCTCGATCGTGAGCTTGCTCCCTGCCCCGCTGGTCACGACGCCGGACAGCAGCATCCACTTCGAAGGACAAGAGCTCACCGGCCTCGCCGCAAAGGCGCTGCGCCAGATACGCGGTGCGCGGATCGGCATGGTTTTCCAGGAGCCGATGGTCTCGCTCAATCCGGCCGTCACCATCGGCGAGCAGATGGCGGAGGGTCTGCGCCTGCATAGCGCCCTGTCGCGCGCCGAGATAAAGGACCGCTCGCTGGCAATGCTGGAGAGGATCCAGATCAAGGATCCCGGCAAATGCCTTGCGGCCTATCCGCACGAATTCTCCGGCGGCATGCGCCAACGCATCATGCTCGCATCGGTCATGCTGCTCAAGCCGCGCCTGCTGATCGCCGACGAGCCGACCACCGCGCTCGACACGCTGGTGCAGCGCGACGTGCTTAACCTGATGGTCGAACTGACGCGGGAGAACGGAACCGCCGTCCTGCTGATCAGCCACGACCTCGGCATGGTGTCGCACTATGTGAACAACGTGACGGTGATGTGCGAAGGCAAGGCGGTCGAACAGGGAAGCAGCACCCAGGTGCTTCACGCACCGCAGCACGATTACACGAAGCGGTTGGTGGATGCGCTTCCCAAGCGCAGCGCCGGCGGATCGAGAAAAGCCGTCGACGGCCCGCCCTTGGTCGAGATCAGCAATGTCGTCATCGACTATCCGGGCCGTCCCAGGCTGTTTGGGCGCGCGCAGCCGAAGCGCGCCGTCGACGGCGTCGACCTGACCATCCGGCGCGGCGAAACACTGGCGCTGGTCGGCGCGTCGGGCTCCGGCAAGACGACGCTCGGGCGCGCCATTGTCGGTCTCGTCAGGCCGGCCAGTGGAACGATCTCGTTTCTTGGCACGGCGATTGCAAACGATCGATCCGCTGACGCGCGTGCGCAGCGTCGCAACATGCAGATCGTCTTCCAGGACCCCTATTCGTCGCTCGACCCTCGCCAGTCGATTGCCGAGATCATCACCGAGCCGCTGAAGCTCGACACCGAATTGGACCGCAAGCGGCGGACCGCGCGCATGGATGAGGTCATCGAGGAAGTGGGGCTGACGCGCGACCTTCTCGAGCGTTTCCCGCATCAGCTTTCGGGTGGCCAGCGCCAGCGCGTCGCGATCGCCCGGGCGATCGTCAGGCGACCGGCCTTCGTCGTCGCCGACGAGCCGGTCTCGGCGCTCGACATGACAGTGCAGAAACAGATTCTGCTTCTGATCCGGTCGTTGCAGGAACGCTACGGGTTCGCCTGCCTGTTCGTCTCGCATGATCTGGGCGCGGTGGAACAGGTTGCCGATCGGGTCGCCGTCATGCAGGACGGAAGGATTGTCGAGATCGGCGACCGCAACGACGTCTTCGATCGACCGCGCCACGCCTACACACGCGCCCTTCTCGATGCCGCGATGCTGATCGATCGCCATTTCGCCGATGGCGCGGGCGCACGCAAGGCAGTGGCTCGATGAGGGCGGCATGGCTCGTCGCCGCACCATGACAGCGTTTGGCCGTATCACGGAGATCTGGCGATACCCCATCAGTTCGATGGGCGGCGAACGGCTGGACGGGACCGAGCTTGCGCAGGGCGGGATTCCGGGTGATCGGATCTGGGGCATCATCGACCGGCGCGACGGCACTGTTGCCGCGCCGGAGAAGCGAAAACACTGGCGACCGCTGCCCAACCTTGTTGCAAGGCTGAAGGGTGACCGGCCGGAAATCGGCTTGGACGGCTCCTGGATCGATGCCGGCTCCAGCCTCGCAGGCGAGCTGGTTTCGGCCTTCCTCGATTTCCCGGCGGCGCTGCACCCACATGCCCGCTTCGGCTCGGAGGCCCGTGATCATATCGCGCCACGCTATCAGCGCGCCGACATCCACATCGTCACATCTGCCTCGATGAACAGGCTTGCCGGCCTGCTTGAGGATCCTTCGCAAGTGGATTCCAGGCGGTTCCGGCCCAACATCGTGATCGAAACCGACGCCTCGCGGGAGGGTTTCGTCGAGCAGCAGATCATCGGGAAAGTGCTGTCGATCGGGACGGCACGGATCGTGATCTCGGAACCGTGCGCGCGCTGCACCTTCACGGCGCTGGCGCAAGGCGATCTCGCCTTCGAGCCGGCAGTGCTGCAAACCATAGCGCGCCATGGCGAAGGCGGCTTCGGCGCGCTCTGCCAAATCATCGAACCGGGCAAGATCAGGCTGGGCGACCAGGTCACCTTGAACGAAGCCTGAACCTTTATCAAGCTTTCGACGCCGGACGGCGGCACGTCGTGACGCTAGTGGTGAACATTCAACGCTTGGTGCCGGGGGCGAATACAGCTCACGACCACTTTTCTCCCCTCCGCGGGAGAGTCCGAAGGGGAAGTGGTGACCCGAAGCAGACGGTCGTGATGCCATAAAAGATGTCGGCCTCGCACCGATCTCGTACGCTGCGATCGGTTTGACCGCTTCCTGAAGCCGACGTCCCAGCGACCACAGTGACAGCCGCGGTTGTGCCCAATTGTGGACCTTGGCAAAATCACCGCCTTGAAGATCAGCCTAACCATCATCGGAGCATTGCCATGATGAGCTCGGACCAGAGACCAGCGTCAGCCTAGCGAACTGCCCCCTCCTTGCGCAATTTCGAGCGCCTTTACGCTTAGTCGGAAGCCGTCTACTATTCAGCTGAAGGCAGGGTCTTAGACATGGACCGCAAGCTTGCTGCCATTCTGGCTGCTGATGTGGTCGGCTATTCCGCTCAAATGGAGCGTGATGAAGCGGGGACTTTTGCACGGCTGAAAGCTGGTCGCGCAGAGCTTTTCGAACCAGAGATTGCGCGGCACCACGGTCGCATTTTCAAGCTCATGGGCGACGGCTTGCTGGCCGAGTTTGCCAGCGTGGTCGATGCGGTGGAATGTGCAGTCTCGCTGCAGCGTGGCCTAACCGAGCGCAATGCGTCGCTTCCCGAGGCCGAGCAGATCTTGGTCAGGATCGGAATAAATCTTGGCGAGGTGATAATCGACGGTGACGACCGTTACGGCGACGGGGTCAATATTGCCGCCCGCCTCCAACAATTGGCGGAGTCCGGCGGCATCTGTGTCTCCGGTAAGGTGGCCAAGGAGGTCGAGAAGAAGCTTGCCTTCGGTTTCGAACCTTTGGGCGAGAAGAAGGTCAAGAACGTCACCGAACCCGTGCAGGTTTTCCGCATAACGCTTGAAAAACAGGGCATCCGCCATCGCTCAATACGGTCTCCTCCGCGGTGGGCGCTAGAGGGGATGGCGGTGGCCGTGACCCTTCTGCTTGCCGCCGCAGCGGCTTGGCAATTCTGGCCGGCGGCGCCGGTGAGTGCCAGGCCATCGGTAGCGGTGCTGCCGTTTGAAAATTATGGCGGCGACGAGGCTACTGGACGGCTGGCCGACGGCCTCACAGAGGACATCATCACTGACCTTGCACGCTTCCCGGAATTGGAGGTGGTGGCTCGCAATTCGACGCAAGTCTACAAGGGCAAGCCGGTTGATGTGCGCGAAGTCGCTAAAGCGCTCCATGTCGGCTACGTGCTCCAAGGCTCGATCCAGCACCAGGGCGGCCGCGTCCGGATCACCGCGCAACTGATCGATGCCCAATCCGGCAATCATCTGTGGTCGGAGCGCTGGGACCGGCCCACCGAAGATGTGTTCGCAGTCCAGACTGAGATATCTGAGCAAGTCACCAACCGGCTAGGCGGCGGCGAGGGGCTGATCCAGAAAGCTGGCCGAGCTGCGGCCAAGCGCAAGCCGCCAGAGAACCTTAGCGCATACGAGCTTTATCTGCTTGGCACCGAGAAGCTTGCGCGGATCACCAAAGACGATATTCAGCAGGCCATCGTGCTGCTCAACCGCGCCGTCGAGCTGGATCCCGGCTTGGCCCGCGCCTGGGTCGAACTTTACCACTCTCACTCGCTATTGGCGAACTTCGGCGTCAATCCCGAGACAGAAGCAAAGGCGGCTGCCGATGCAGCCGAACGCGCCGTGCGACTTGATCCGAGCGACGCTGAAGCTCACGCCGCGCTGGGCATGAGCTTAGGCGAGCGGGGCGAGCTTTCGCGCGCGAAAGCTGAGCTGCAAATAGCCCTGAGCCTCGCGCCCGGTTCGGCTGAAATCCTGACCTTCTATGCCGGCTGGGCCGCGTCCTTCGGTGAACCAGAACGAGGTGCCGAATTGGTCGATCGGGTGATCCGGCTCGATCCTAACTACCCGATGTGGGCCACCGGCCTCTTCTCTAACGCTTACTTTATGGTGGGGCGATACGACGATGCGCTGAAAATGATGGAAGGCCTGACACCTGACAACTACAACCAGTGGAGATGGATGGTGCGCAGCGGTTCGCTCGCAGGCGCGGGCCGGATGGAAGAAGCGCAAGCCTCAGTCAAGGAGGCGCTCAAGCACTACCCGGACATGACCGTCGAAGGTATGGTCAACGCGCCGGGGATCAGCCCCACCGAGCGCGAGCGCTACTTGGAAACCTTGGTCCTGACCGGTTTCCCGCTGTGTGCATCCGACGAGCAACTGGCTAAGATGACTGTTCCAAAACGTCTTCCCGAGTGCCTGAAGTAGCCCTTCAGCGAGCTTCCCTGACGACCGAAATAGGATAGTGTCCTGAAGGTTCTGCAAAAAGCTTTGGAGAGGGAACGGCCCATGCTCTGAGGTGAGTGGCGGCCATGGCACGCTGGTGACGTTTCGATCACCGATTCCCGTGGAAGGGGAGTGTGCCATGACCAAGCGAGAAGTTAGACTGAGCAGAGGCGAGTTGAAAGCGTTGCTGTTGTCGGATGAGGACGGCTTCCGCAGGGTTTTGCAGGCTGTGGTGCAGGAGGCTTTGGAAGCCGAGATGACGGAGGCCATCGGGGCCGAGAAAGGCGAGCGGACGGCGGAGCGGGTTGGTTACCGGTCCGGCTATTATGAGCGCAAGCTTGTGACGCGGGTTGGGGTGCTGGAGCTTCGGGTTCCGCAGGATCGGGCCGGCCGGTTCTCGACGGAATTGTTCGAGCGTTATCAGCGCTCGGAGAAGGCACTGGTATCGGCGCTGGTCGAGATGTACGTGCAAGGTGTGTCGACGCGGAAGGTCAAGGCGATCACCGAGGAGCTGTGCGGCCATTCCTTCTCGGCCTCGACGGTAAGCCAGGCGACGGCGCGGCTGGATGAAGCGCTGAAGGCGTTCTTTGAGCGGCGGCTTGCCGAACCTTACCCGTACCTCATCCTGGACGCGCGCTATGAGCGGGCGCGCGAGGCCGGCGTGATCGCCAGCCAGGCGGTGCTGGTGGCGATCGGCATCGACTGGGAGGGCCGGCGCCAGGTGCTCGGTGTCGAACTGGCCAACCGGGAAAGCCATTCGAGCTGGCGCGCGTTC